>DASYNW010000047.1:0-42896 GCA_036008325.1 Allostellaceae bacterium | reverse complement strand
AGGTCGAGGCGGCGATTCTGGCCGAAGCCGGCTCGAACACCCGCAGCGACTTGCAGCGCCCATCAATGGGCCAGGACATGCTCAAGGGAAGGCGCACCGAGATCGATTTCATCAACGGGCTGATCGCCGAGAAAGGCGCTGGGGTGGGCCGCCCCGCCCCGACCCACCTCAAGCTGATCGCCGCCGTCAAGGAGGTCGAGCACGGCAAGCGTCCGGCCGCGCCCGAGAACCTGTACGGGATCTGAATGCGCCGCGTTCACGTGGCGCAGGCACATCGGGTGCAAATGCATTTTCGCTTGACTTAGTTGCTGCTTTGTTCTACGAGATGAGCCGTGAAACAGCGAGCAGCAGTTGGAGACAATTGACCGGACCATGCGTCAACTCCACCCCGCGGTCCGTCGAACCGAGGTACTGCAGTAGACGCCAGCGGAGCGATGCTCGGACCTTGTATCCTCGTGCGACGGACGCCACGCGATGCGCACGGGCGTTGGACAGATGAGAGTGGCGCCGCACCGGTTGTGCCCCTAGCCGGCCGCCCGGGGATGAGCGCGCAGCCTAATGACGCTGTCACATCGCCTGGAAATACTGATCCCACTACGGGACAGTTGTGGCAGTTCGCGGCGGACAACCAACGCCAAAACAAAATGGTGACAGATATCGTTGTTTAGCTGCGATTCAATAAAGATCAACGTCAGGAGCTCCATCGAGCGATATCTGGGCAGGGCTTGACCTATAACGAAATCTTGGATCTTGCCAAGGGGCATGTTCAACAAATAAAACGATGTCTATTGGCCTGCACGATGGAACAAATTCAAAAATTCTTTACTTCCTTTATCGGCCAGATGGTCTGGCAGGTGCGCCGGGGACACGGGAGCTTTTTGACGATGGAATTCGGAGCGCCGCACCTCTCCGTCAGAGAGCCGATAGTTCCCAATCCCGACACCTGCGGAAGCGTCAGGCGAAATCTGCAGCGGCGACATGTCGATATCACCGGAGATTGGCATTTCTGGGTTCAATATGGCGAGTGGAGACTTCCGACGGACGACGGCGCGCTGACGAGCGACGATTCTCCGGGTACGCCATTCGACGAATGCCTCCGTGATTTAGAGGGACAGCGGCTCGTTGCCGTCGAGCCCGGCACCCGCGAACGGTCTTGTGCGTTCAGCTTTGATCTGGGCGGGAGCTTGGAAATCTGGCCGTCTATCGAAATCCCGGACGATCAGTGGAGTCTCTACAGTGTGGGCGGTGATATTGTAACCTGCGACAACAATGGGGCTTTGGTTTTTGAGAAGGCTGACCTGGAGCAACCAATTTATAAGCCTCTCGACGTAACCTGGCCTCGGGGAGCTGCTTAGTTCAACCCGCGAGTATAAACAGCTCGTTTTTCGGTACCGTCCAGCGCCGCGGCCGAGACCGCGCGAGCGGCACAGCATCCCACGTGCCGGTGACGCATTCGTTCAGTCGTCATCCCCGGCCAGCGCCTCGCGCCCTTCCTTGACGAGGAACCACACGATCGCGAGGGAGGCTGCGGCGTCGATCCACCACGCGCCGAACGCAAGCTGGGCGATCAGGCTCGCGATCACCACCAAGGACAGCCACAGACAGGCAACCCCTTCGGCGGCGTCCGCTCGCAACGCCCGGCTGCCGAGCTCCATGGCCAAGGCCCGCTTGCGCTGCGCCAGAATGAGCATGATCGGGATCGCCAGCAGCGCCACCGCCAGCCCCGGCGCGGAGAAGGCCTGGCCGCGGCCGCGCCACAGGCTCCAACCGGCCGCCGCGACGACATAGAAGGCGAGGGCGAGGAGCAGGCCGCCGGCGATCCGGCGGGCGATGCGCTCGGCCGCTTCGGACCTCTCTCGGCCATCTCGCAGCTCGCTCGACAGGCGCCAGATCAGAACCCCGGCGGAGGCCAGCTCGATCACGCTGTCGAGGCCAAACGCGGTCAGGCTGAGGCTGCCCGCCGCCACTCCCGACCGGACCGCGACCACCGCCTCGACCGCCATCCAGCCGATGGTCAGCCACTCCAGCCGGAACGCCCGCCGGATCAGCCGTTCGCGTTGCGGGTCGCGCTCGCCGAAAGCCCGGGCTGCCACGTACTCATGCTACCACGTAAACGGGCTACCACGTAATCGTCAGCTTGCCGCCGCGCATCTGATAGCTTTGCAGCCGGTCGAGAAAGCTCATGCCCAATAATGACACGTTGAGGTGCTCGATCACCGCGGCGCGCACATCGTCGAGCGAAAGCTGGCCGAGCCGCACCTCGCGCAAGGTTACCATCGCCATCCGCACGACGCCGTTGGCGGTGGCGGCGCGCCGGTCGAAGACGAGATCGCCTGGGGCGATGCCGGCGGCGCGGGCGTCGGCCGGGGTCAGGGTCACAAAGCTCGCGCCGGTGTCGACCAGCATGCGCATCGATGCACCATTGACGACCGCGTCGATGACGACGTGACCGGACTGGTTGGTGGGATAGACCAAGGTGTTAAACGGGTCGGCGCGGGGCTCGGCGACGCGCGGCTCGGCCAGGCCGGCTCTGCTCAGAACGAAATCGGGCGCCGCCGCGCTGTTCGAGGGCAGCCACTTGTCATGCCCGATGACGGCGACGCAAGCCACGGTGAGGCCGCACCACAGCAACATCCACCGCAGCGCCCAACCCACCATGCCACCGTCCCGAAAAACACCCGCCTTGCCGCCCTCGATAATCCGCGCGAATGCTTAACCGCTGGTGAAGCCGGGCGGGCGGGGGGCCGACTAATCGGCGGCCGGTGGCGCATCGGGATAGCTGTCGGCACGCCAGCGCCGCTTGCCGATCCGGCGCAAATCGGATTCGACGCCCCACCGGTCCCATCCCGGCCGTGAGAAGCGCGCAAACATTTCCAGATACGGCCCCTCGCACAAGGCTTCGATCCGCTGGTAGGCTTCGTCCGGCTTGCGGCTGTGCTCGCGCCGCGGGGAGACGATCAGCTTCTTGACGTCGGCCCGGCGGCGGTAGGGGTGGCCGCGGGTCGCCAGCAGGCAAAGCTCAGGATTGGCGCGGGTCCAAAAGCCGAGGCCGATGAAAAAGCTCGCCTCCTGGTAGGTCGTCGGGTCGGCCGATTTGTTCAGCTTGGCCCAGTAGAAGCCGACGGTCTTGTAGGTGAATCCCCAGGCGCGGATCACCTCGAGCGCGGTCGGCAGCAGCGGGTCCGTCGTCCACAGCAACAGCGCGCAGTCATCGGCCGCCCATTCGGCCACCGGCAATGCCTTGATCTCGGGCAGGGTCATGCAGTCGTAGTAAGCCTCGGCGCTGCGCCCCTTGCCCTTGCGCGAATAGGTCGAGAAGGTCCAGGGCGGGTCGGCGTAGATCACCTTGTAGTGATTGGGCCGAGGCAAAGCGGTCATTGGCCCCCCCGAGCACGTTGGCGCGCTTCTGATGCTCGCGATGACCGAGGGCCGGGTCAACCCTGATATGGACCGCGCTCAGCCCTCGTCGTCGGCCTCGTCGGGGCCTTCGTCGGTCGGGATCGCGTAGTTGCCTTTGAGCCAGCGGCCGAGATCGATCTGGGCGCAGCGCGCCGAGCAGAACGGGCGGTGCTGCAGGGTCGCGGGCTTGCCGCAGATCGGACAGCGGCGCGGCAGCGGGATCGGCGAATCGCCGGTCGGGGAATCGGCACTCATGGTCTCGCCGATATAGTCACAGCGGGACAATTTCAAAGCGGGTTCGCGCGAAGCTCGGATCGGCCGCTACCGCGATGCCATGCCCGAGGCGCCCTTCGAGCGCGCGCATCGCCGGGGCCGCATCGCCATCGAATGCCGCGGCGACATCGGCGGCGACGATGAGGCGCCGGCGCCACCCCGGCTGGGCCCGCTCTTCGCGGCGCAGCGCACGCAGGGCTTCGAAAGCAACGGTGAGCGCGGTTTTCGCCGGGCCGTTGTCGGGGGCGATCTCCAGCAGTGTCTCGGCGAGCGGCCGAAGCCGTCGCGCGCGCACCAGCTCGAGGTGGCCGAGCCGGGTCCAGCCGAGGAGCTGCGGGCGCGCGGGATCGGCGGCCAACGCCGTTGCGAGGGTAGCGCGCACCCGCTCGCGCCCGGCGCGGTCGTCGAGCCCGACAAAATCGATGACGATGGCACCCCCGAGACTGCGCAGCCGCAGCTGACGGGCAATGATCGCCGCGGCGGCGAGATTGACCGCGAGTGCGGTCCGCTCGGGCGAGCCGGTTTCGGGTGTGCCGCTGTCGACGTCGATCAGCACCGCTGCCCGCACCGCGTCGACATGGACCGAGCCGCCGCCGGCGAGTGCCGCGGTCGGCGACAAGGCTTGGTCGAACAGCACCTCGAGATCGAGCGGCCAGCGGTTTTCCGGCTCGTGAACGACGGCGGCATCGGCAAAGGCGGCCCGGATTTCCGGGATTGCGGCCGGATCGTCGACGAGGATGCGATCCACCACGGGCAGCGTGCCGGCAAGTGCGGCAGCAAAGGTCGCGGGCGGGTCGAGCCGCGCCGGCGGGTCGAGGCGCTCCGCGCGTCCGGCGATCCGCTCGGCTCCCAGTCCAGCTCGGCCGTCGCGCAGCGCGGTCGTCAGCCGTGTAGCCTTGCCGCCTTGGGCCTCGCGACGGACCTGCACGATGACCCGCTCGCCCTCGTCGAGCCGCCGGCCGCGCGGCAGGATCTCGCTTTGCGGCAGAAAGGCCGGCCGGTCGCCGCCGATATCGACGAGGGCAGCACCAAGCGCCGGCAGCAGCCGCCGGATCCGGCCGAGATAAAGGCTGCCGGCCTCGCCGCCCTGGCCGCGCTCGACCCTGAGCTCGACGGCAGCGCCGTCCTCGGTGAGCGCCGCACGCCACTCGCCGGGGCCGGCGGCGATCAAGAGTTCGCGATGCATCGCGGACGGTAGCCGCAGCCGGCGAGCAGCTGCGCGGTCTCGAACAACGGCAGCCCGACCACATTGGAATAAGAGCCGGAGATGAACCGGATCAGCGCCGCGGCGCGGCCCTGGATCGCATAGCCGCCGGCCTTGCCTCGCCATTCGCCGCTCGCCAGATAGGCCGCCATCTCCTCAGGGCTCAAGCGTTTGAAGCCGACGTGGCTCTCGACCCGGCGCAACGCCACCCGGCCGTCGGGGCTCGCCAGCGCCACGCCGGAATGGACCCGGTGGCGCCGCCCGGACAAGAGTTCGAGGCAGCTTCGCGCGCTCGTCTCGTCCAAAGGCTTGGGCAGGATGCGCCGGCCGCAGGCGACGACGGTGTCGGCGGCGAGGATGACAGCGCCGGAATGGCGCGGCGTCACCACCCGCAGCTTTTCCTCGGCGAGACGCAGCGCGTGCGCCGCCGGCGCTTCGTCGCGACGCGGCGCCTCGTCGATTTCGGCCGGGTCCACCCGGTCGGGCACGATGCCGATCTGGCGCAGCAATTCGAGCCGGCGCGGCGAGGCCGAGGCCAGAACCAGGAGCGGCGCCGTCACCGCCGGTTCACCCGCGCAGATGCAGCACGCAGATCAAGGTGAAGAGCCGGCGGGCGGTGGCATGATCGATCGCGGCCTTGTCGGCGAGCCGCTCCATCAACAAAGCCGAGCCCTCGTCGTGCAAGGATCGCCGCCCCATGTCGATCGCCTCGACCTGCGCCAGGTTCGAGCCGCGCACCGCCTGGTAATAGCTCTCGCAGACCATGAAATAATCTCTGACTATGCCACGAAACGGGGCGAGCGGCAGGATCACGGTCTCGCTCGACCCGTCCGCCCGCGAGCGGATGTCGAGGTTCAGCCGGTTTTCTTCGATCGCCAGATGGAGGTCGAACGGGCCATCGCGTCCGGAGGCCGGGGCGAAAGAATTTTCTTCGAGCAGGTCGGCGATCGCCGTCGCCCGCTCGTGCTCGATATCGGCGCTGCGGCGCACGACGCTGTGCTCGTCGAGGGCGATGTCGGCGATGCGCTGGTCGCCACAGGATTGGTCTTTCCGGTTGCCCATGGGCGGCGTCCTACGAGTCGCGCGGCTGGTTGCGTCGGATCGACAATGAGAGGGCGTGCGCGTCGAGCCCCTCGGCCCGGGCGAGACAGATCGCGGCGGGCGCCAGGGCGGCGAAGCTCGCCGCGTCGCAGCGGACGATCGACGTGCGTTTGAGAAAGTCGAGCACCCCCAGCCCCGAGGCAAACCGCGCGCTGCGAGCGGTCGGCAGCACGTGGTTGGGTCCGGCGATATAATCGCCGACCGCCTCGGGGGTCCACCGGCCGAGGAAGATCGCGCCGGCGTGGCGCACCGCTTCGGCCAGCCAATCGGCCTCATCGAGCGCCAGCTCGAGATGCTCGGGCGCGATCCGGTCGATCAGCGCCGGCACCTCGCGCCAGTCGGCGACGGTCACGACGGCGCCATTCGCCTGCCAGCTCGCCCGCGCGATGTCCGCCCGCGGCAGCACCGCCAAGTGGCTTTCGAGCGCGGCCTCGACGGCCGCGGCGAACCTGCTGTCGTTGGTGATCAGGATGGCCTGCGCGGCGCTGTCGTGCTCGGCCTGCGATAACAGATCGGCGGCGATCCATCCGGGGTCGTTCTTGTTGTCGGCCACGACCAGGATCTCGGACGGGCCGGCGATCATGTCGATCCCGACCCGGCCGAAGACGCGCCGCTTGGCCGCCGCGACATAGGCGTTGCCCGGCCCGACGATCTTGTCGACCGGCCGGATCGTCGCCGTGCCATAGGCCAGCGCGGCGATCGCTTGGGCCCCCCCGACCCGGTAGATTTCGTCGATCCCCACCAGCTGCGCCGCGGCGAGGACGAGCGGGTTCAACACGCCGCCCGGCGCCGGCACCGTCATCACCAGGCGCTCGACGCCGGCCACCTTGGCCGGGATCGCGTTCATCAGCACCGAGGAGGGATAGGAAGCGGTGCCACCCGGCACATAGAGCCCGGCGGCCGCGACCGGGCCCCAGCGGGCGGCGAGGCGCACCCCCAGCGCATCGACATAATCGATCGCGGCCGGCAATTGGCGGCGGTGAAAGCTCTCGATCCGCTCGGCGGCAAGCTCTAATGCCGCAACCGTCTCGGCCGGGGCGGCAGCCGCACCCTCGGCGATTTCGCGCGGCGACAGGCGCAGTCCGTCGGCAGCAAGCTCGATCCGATCGAAGCGGCGCGTGTAGTCAACGAGGGCGGCGTCGCCGCGGCGGGCGACATCCTCGATGATCGCCGCGACCCCGGCATCGACGTCGGCGGCGACCTCGCGCTTTGCTGCGACGAGCTGCGCAAAGGCCGCGGCAAAGCCCGGCTCGCGGGTCGACAGCCTAGCCGGCATCACCGGCTCCGCCGACCGCGGCGCGGAAGCGCTCGATCCAGCCGCCGACCTCCTCCGGCCGGGTCTTCAGCGCGGGACGGCTGACGATCAGACGCGAGCTGATTTCGGCGATGCGCTCGATCTCGACGAGACCATTCGCCTCCAGGGTGGCGCCGGTCTGAACCAGATCGACAATGTGCCGGCATAGGCCCAAGGACGGCGCCAGCTCGATTGCGCCGTTGAGCTTGATGCATTCGGCCTGAACACCGCGCGCGGCGAAATGGCGTCGGGCGATCTCGGGATACTTGGTCGCGACCCGGATATGGCTCGGCCGCCGGCCATCCTCGCGCGCGACCCAATCGGCGGTGGCGGCGACCGCGATCCGGCAATGCCCGAGATCCAGATCGAGCGGCGCGTAGATCTCCGAATAGTCGAATTCCATCAATACGTCATTACCGGCAACGCCGAGCTGGGCCGCGCCGAAGGCGACAAAGGTGGCGGCATCGAAGCTGCGCACGCGGATCAGATCGAGACCGGGGTCGCTGGTCGCAAAGCGCAGCCGGCGCGAGGCCGGGTTCTCGAAGGCGGGCTCGGGCTCGACCCCCATCCGCCGCAGCAGCGGCATCAGTTCGGCCAGAATCCGGCCGTTGGGCAGCGCCAGGATCAGGCGATCTTCAGGTTCGGCGCCCACTTATGGCCCCTCGGGTTCATGACGCGGATGCCACGGGGTCGGCCATGGCTCGCCCAGATCCTTGGCGCGGCATTGGATGCGGGCGACCTCGAGCCGGATCGCGGCGTGGCCCGAGAATTCGAGATGGATCGCCGCCCCCCCGCCCGGCGCCGGCTCGGGGCGGATCGCCAGCAGCGCCAGGATCCGGTCTTCGTCGCGGCGGCTGAATCCGCGATAGGACGCGGCATCGACCACCTCGAAGGTGACCGCGCACAAGATGCGCTGACGCCGGAAATCGCCCGGCGCCGGACGCAGCCCGCTCTCCCAGCGAAACCGATTGGCGATGAAGACGAACATCTGCCGGTCGCGAACATAGGCGAGGTCGCGGACCGGGACGATCGCATCCTGCAGACAGGCCGATAAAACCGCCAGATCGTCGCCGTCCTCGGCGCGCAGCTTCAGCGCGACGCCGCCCCCGTCAGGGGCCATCGCCCAGCCTTTCGATCCGGGCGCCGCAGGCGGCGAGCTTTGCCTCCAGCCGCTCATAGCCGCGGTCGAGATGATAGACGCGGTTGATCACCGTCTCGCCCTGCGCCGCCAACCCGGCCACCACCAGCGAGACCGAAGCGCGCAGATCGGTCGCCATCACCGGCGCTCCGGTCAGCTGCGGCATGCCGCGGACCTTGGCTGCGGCGCCCTGCACCAAAATGTCGGCGCCCATGCGCACCAGTTCCGGGACGTGCATAAAGCGGTTTTCGAAGATCGTCTCGGTGATCGTCGAGACCCCCTCTGCGGTCGCCATCAGCGCCATCACCTGGGCCTGCAGATCGGTCGGGAAGCCGGGGTAGGGCGCGGTCGTGATTTCGACCCCGCCGACCCGGCCATCGCGCCTTCGCACGCTCAGCCCGTCCGCGGTCTCGACAGTTTCGACGCCGGCACGGTCGAGGGTCTCAGCGACCGCCGCCACCAGGTCGAGCCGGGTCCCGGTCAGCCGCACCGCTCCCGCCGTCGCCGCCGCCGCCATCATATAGGTCCCGGTTTCGATCCGGTCGGGCAGGATGCGATGGCTGGCGCCGTGCAGCCGGGCGACCCCGGTGATGCGCAGGCAGTCGCTGCCGATCCCGTCGATCCGGGCGCCCATCGCGACAAGGCAGGCGGCCAGGTCGCCGATCTCGGGCTCGCGCGCGGCATTGACCAGCACCGTCTCGCCCTCGGCCAGCGCTGCCGCCATCAGCAGGTTCTCGGTCGCCCCGACCGAGACGAACGGAAACACGATTTCCGCGCCGTGCAGCCCTTTGGGTGCGCGCGCGTCGACATAGCCCTCGTGCAAGTCGATCCGGGCGCCGAGCTGCCGCAGACCCTTGATGTGCAGATCGATCGGCCGGGTGCCGATCGCGCAGCCGCCGGGCAGGGATACCCGCGCCCGCCCGCAGCGCGCCAGCAGGGGGCCCAGCACCAGGACCGAGGCGCGCATCTTGCGCACGAGATCATAGGGGGCTTCGATCGAGGTGATGTGCGCCGCCGAAAGCTCGAGCCGGCGCCCGCGCGAGCCATCGTCCGCAGCGATCGCGATCCCGGCGCCGTGCTGGACCAGGAGGTTCGCCATCGAGGCGATGTCGGCGAGGTCGGGAACGTTTTCGAGCGTCAGGGTTTCCGCGGTCAGCAGGCTCGCCGCCATCAGCGGCAAGGCGGCGTTCTTGGCGCCGCCGATCGCGATCACTCCGTCGAGCGGCACGCCGCCCCTGATCCGGATTCTATCCATCGCCTCGGCTCTCCGCGCCGACCGGCCCAAGGGCAGCCGCGAGGCGGTCCTGGGAGCGGCAGCTTGCCATCAATCTGCGGTCGTCCCACCGTGGCCGCTGGTTTTACTGGAGAGTGGTGCAGGGCTCAAGCCGGCGCGGTTGTTACCTGGAACAGCGGGGGCTGAAACGGCGGGGGGTGGAGCGGCGGGCGGACCGGCTCGGGCGCGCGCCTGGTCCTTGCGCCGCCGCAGATTGTCGCGCAATGCCGCGGCCGATCGCTGGCGGCGGTCGGCTTTTCGGGTGCCAGTGCCCGAATCCTCGCTCATTCGCCGAGGCAACGGGACGCGGGCGCCGCTGTCAAGAGCGCCCTTGGGCATCGGCGCGCAGATTCCCGCGGGCCGCGAGGATCACCGCGACCGCGCGCTTGGCCGCATATTCCGGGGATTGCTCGGGATGGGCGATGCGCCATGCCGCGACCGCGGCGCGATAGCACTCGACCGAGGGCCGGCCTTCGTTGCGCGCCACCACAAACGCCCGCAGCACCGCCTCGGACGTGGCCTTCAGGATCGGGTCGGCACGCGGTGAACGACCATCCATGGCATCGCGTCCTTTGTCGGCAATTGCGGCCTTCGCAGTGGCGAGCAAAGGGTGCGCCACTGATCAAACGCCGGGCCGGCGGGCACAGTTCCTCTTGACCTTGTTGCCGGTTGCCTTGCCAATCGGGCGTTGGTCGTGTATCTGTTGCGCCGCGCGCGCAACGTGTTTGGCGCGGCCCGCTGCCGTAGCTCAGTGGTAGAGCACCCCCTTGGTAAGGGGGAGGTCGTAAGTTCAATCCTTACCGGCAGCACCAGCATTTCCGCAAAGAATTTCCCTTTGAGCCCAGCTCGGGTGCCCTTGCGTGCGCAATTGCCGGCGCTCACGGGCGGCATGGCGCCGGACCGGGGCCGATGTTGCTGCCGGTCAGCGCCGCCGGCGAATCGGGCGGGCCACCCCGGCCAGCAGCAGCAGCGCGCTTCCCCGCAGCGCGGCGCTGGCCGGTTCGGGTGCGGGCAGGAAGGCCTCTCCGCCCGGGCCGCTCAGCCCGCTGACGATCGGCGAGAGCTCGCCACCGGCGAGATCGAGCGCGCCGATGAAGTCGGTATTGGGCACGGCGCTGTTGGAAGCGGCGGCGGAATAGGCGGTCCCGGGCCCGAACACCCCGGTCAGCTGGTAGACGGCATCGTCGCCCTTGGCGGCAAACAGCAGGGTACGCTGCCCACCGCCGGCAAAGACGGTGTCGTCGATCTGGTTGGTGAGGTCGAGGACCGACACGCTTTGCGATGGCTGCGCCGGATTGCTGACAAAGACGAGCTGCGAGTCGGCCTGGCTGTCGGGGGCCAACCGCCCATCGGGGGTGAAGTTCATCGAATCGGGATCTTGCAGGTTGAGCGTGGTGGTGGCGCCCGTGTTGATGACCGTGGCGGTGGCGTTGGCGTTCAGCACCCCGGTCACGGCGACCGTGCTACCGTTCAATGTCGCGCTGATGATGGCGGGAGCAGTGTTCGGATTGTTGGCCGGGTTCGACGCGCTGATGAACGCCTTGCCAAAGCCGAAGGCGACGTCGTCGTAGCCGCCGCCATGCGGCGTCGCGCTGAACGAGAAGGGCGCCGACTTGGCGAGCGTTGTCGGCGTGATCAGCACCAGGTTCGGGTTGGCGTCTTCGTTCTGGAGCGCCCACAACTTCCCGTCGGCCGGGTCGTAGCGCAGCCCGTCATTGTGCCCCACCACCGAGGTCGTGTTGAGCAACGCGCCCGAGCTGCTGTACTCGGCGATCGTGCTGACGGCGCCGCCCGATCCGTCGGGGTTGCCGTTATTGCCGTAGCCGACGAAAACGTCGTTGCCGACGACAGCGATCGAATCGGGCGCCGAGCTGCCAGCCGGCGCACTGGCAAAGGTGGTGAGAGTATAGCCGGCGACGGCCGTCGGCCCCGCAACCGCGCAAGCCGGCGCGCCGAGAATCATCGCTGCGGCCGGCAGCAAGGCGACGCCGAGCGCCGCGGCGACGCGCGAGCGGGTCTCGAACCTGGTCATGTCGTTTCTCTCCATCGCGAATACCGGCTCGCTTGGCACCCCTTCACCGGAGGGAAAGGAACGGCCGCACGAGGCCCCGGAGCAAAATGCGCGATGGGCTTATAGCGATGGCCGGTGACGGTTCGGTGACCGTCCGCCTCTGGTTGACGGTCGGCAGATCGCGGTCCTACGATCCCGCCGGCACTTGAAGGAGAATTTCGAGATGGCCGAAACACCTCGCCTGAACGGCGTGATCCGAGTGCTCGAACAGGGCAAACCAGCCTTCGTCACCTTCGCGGCGGCGGAAATCGGCGTGGCCCAGGCCGTGGGTGCGGCCCCCTATGACGGCGTGGTGTTCGAGATGGAGCATCGCGCCTACGACATCCGCGCGTTGCGCGATTGCCTGCAATACATGCTCGACCGCCGCCAGATCGTCCACAGCGCGAGCCTGGCCCCGGCCGTGACGCCGTTCGTGCGGATTCCGCCCAATGGCGGCGAATCGAGCCAATGGGTCGCCAAGCAGGTGCTCGACCACGGTGTCTACGGCATCGTGTGGCCGCATGTCAGCACCGTCGAGGAGGCATTGAACGCGGTCACCGCCTGCCGCTATCCGCGCCCGCGCAGCGCCGCCCATTACGCGCCGGCCGGCCAGCGCGGCGATGCGCCCGCCGCCGCGGCGCGCTATTGGGGGCTGTCGCAGCAGGACTATTACGAGCGCGCCGATGTGTGGCCGCTCAACCCGAAGGGCGAGGTTCTGGTCGCGATCATGTGCGAGGAGGTCCGGGCGATCCGCAATCTGCCGAAGATGCTCGACGAGGTTCCGGGCATCGGCGTCGTCATCATCGGCGAGGGCGATCTGTCGCAGGATCTGGGATATCCGCGGCAATACGATCACCCGACCGTCGCCGGGGCGATCGACGAGATCCTGGCGATCTGCAAGGCGCACAACGTGCCCTGCGGCCATCCGCACGTCGACGCCAAGAACATCGAGAGTTTGCTGGAAAAGGGCTTCCGCTACCTGATGCCGGCCCCGGTCTATTCGTTCGCGGCACTCGATCTCGGCCGCAAGAAGTCGGGTCGCGCTTAGCCGCCGGAAGTGACCGGTCAAGGCGCCGGGCTGCCGATCTTTATCGTCGACGCCTTTGCCGAACGGCCGTTTACCGGCAACCCGGCGGCGGTCTGCCGGCTCGCCGCCTGGCCTGACGACGCGCTGCTGCTCGCCATCGCCGACGAGATGAATTTATCGGAAACCGCTTTCGTCGTCGGCGGCGGGGGTGAATATCAGATCCGCTGGTTCACGCCCCGGCGCGAGGTGGATCTGATCGGCCACGCCACCCTCGCCGCCGGCATGATCGTGCTCGACCGAATCGAGCCCGGCCGCGACAAGGTCGAGTTCCGCTCCGGCGCCGAGATATTGCGGGTCGAACGCGACGGCGAGAAGCTGGCGATGGATTTCCCGGCGCTCTCCTCGGTGCCCGATCCGCGCCGGGCGGCGCTTGCCGCCGCACTCGGCCGCGCGCCCGTTTCGGTGTGGGCCGGCAAGCATTTCATGGCAATCTTCGAGCGGCAGGACGAGGTGCTCGCCCTCGCCCCGGACATGGCCGCGATCGCTGCGCTCGAGCTCCCCGCGGTGATCGCAACGGCGCCTGGCAGCGAGCCCGGGATCGATTTCGTCTCGCGCTTCTTCGCGCCGGCGAACGGCGTTCCCGAGGACCCGGTTTCCGGCGTCGCCCATCTGGCCCTGGTGCCCTATTGGGCCCGGCGCCTCGGCAGAAAGCGCCTCGTCGGCCGGCAAGTGTCGCGCCGCGGCGGCACCGTGATCGGCGTCGACCGCGGCCGACGCGTCACCTTGACCGGCAAAGCGATCCTCGTCGCCGAGGGGCGGATTTATCCCTGATCGGGTCGGCGCGGCCGCCCGCGCGGTGATCGACTGCCGCCCTCAGCAGCATCGATCGACCCGTTGACGGCGGCAATTTCGCCCGCTGCATCGCGAGCTCTGTGAGATTTCGGCCGGTGTGTCGCTGATTCGATCCCGCGATCGTCAATGCGACGAGCACCTCGTCAAATTCACCGGAGACTGCCTCTGCCGCCACGCCGTCGCCCGCCTATCTGGCCGCCGCCGCCCACTTGGAAGGGTTCGTCGGGCGCCGAGTGCCGTTGGATCGGCTCCTGCTCGCCGGGCGCTCCTTGACCGCCGTGGAAAAAGGGGTTGGACGGTCTGGTGCCGCCCTGCCTCAAGCCTTGACCGGCGAAGCCTGTACTGGCGACTTTACATGTTCGGGACGGAACCCGAGGCCGAGCACCCGGGCCGGGATCCGCCGCAGCAACGACCATTTGCCGAAGAGCCGCACAATGAGCGGCGGCGACAGCCTTCCGGCGCTCTCGAGGACGCGGCCGATCACCCGGTTCTGCACGACCACCTGCAGCCGCTGCGTCGCCCGGGTCGGCAACTCGCGCCGGCGCTGAACCGCGCGCAGATCATCGTCGCGGAGCGTCCGCGTCAGCAGCGGCCGCTCCAGGATGTTGGCAGCGGCGACCGCGTCCTGGATCGCGAGATTGATCCCGACCCCGCCGATCGGCGACATCGCGTGGGCGGCGTCGCCGATGCACAGGAGCCCGGGCCGGTGCCATACCCGCAGCCGATCGACCGTGACGCTCAACAGCTTGATGTCCGACCATTCGGCAAGCTCGCCGGTGCGCTCGCGCAGATAAGGGACCAGCCGGGCGATCTCCTCGCGGAAGGCCGGCAGGCCGCGCCCCCGGATCTCGTCGAACCCGCCCTTGGCGATGACAAAGGCGCATTGCCAATAAGTCTCGCGGTTCAGCATCACCAGGATCCGCCCGGCATCGATGCGGCCCAAGGTCTGCCCCGGATCGTCGGGATGGCGCGACAGCCGCATCCACAGCACGTCCATCGGCGCGCCGAGATCGTCGACCTCGAAACCGGCCTTCTCGCGCACGGTCGAATGGCGGCCATCGGCGCCGACGACGAGATCGGCGCGAACCGTCAGGCCGCCCGCGGGGGTTTCGGCCCGCACCCCGGCGACCCGCCCGCCGTCTTCGATCAGGCCGGTTACCTCGGCGCGGGTCTCGAGCCGAAACGCCGGGTAACGGCGCGCCTGCTCGGCGATAAAGTCGAGGAAATCCCATTGCGGCATCAGCGCGATGAACCGGCAGTGGGTCGGCAGATGGGTGAAATCGGCGAGCTCGACAAAATCCTCGCCGATCTGCACGCCGAGGGTGCGCACCTCCTGATGCGGCAGGCGCAGGAAATCCTCGAGCAGCCCGAGCTCGTGCATGATTTCGAGGGTCGACGGATGGATCGTGTCGCCGCGGAAATCGCGCAGGAAATCGCCATGCTTTTCGAGGACGACGACCCCGACCCCGGCGCGGGCCAGCAGCAGCCCCAGCATCATGCCGGCAGGACCGCCCCCGGCGATGCAGCAGCGGACCCTGACCTCGCTGTCTGTCATTTGCTCTTCCCTGCTCGATCGGTTCTGCCTTACATGGGCGGCGGCGACCAGATCGGAACCGGATGGCGCAGCAGCTTTGCCCGTTCGAGCCGGGCCGCTTCCTTTGCCGCGACATAGTCGCGATAGGCGGCGCGGTCGGCGGCGGCGACGATTGCCTGGGTCGGCACGGCGCAGACCGTGGGGCAGCGGGTAACGCTCCTGGTGCGCAGAAACAGGGCAAGAGCGGTTTCGTAATCGGTCTGCGACATGACCGATGCTCCATCTGGTTGGGGGGTAGCGCCCGTGATAAACCGATCTGGTTAACGAAAGATTTAGAGGAAGATCCGAAAAAAGCCGCCGAACTGCGCGCGACCCCGTCCGGCCATATAGCTTTTTGTGCCGATTCCATCGATATTATAGAAGGAGGGGACGAATGGATTAGGACCCAGGCGTTGGTGCAGCCGGATTACACGGTACGATTTTGGGGTGTGCGCGGCAGCATCGCCTGCCCGGGCCCCGATACCGTGCGCTATGGCGGCAATACGTCCTGCGTCGAGATCAGATGTGGCGACCGGCTGATGGTGTTCGACGGCGGCACCGGGCTGCGCCTGCTCGGCAACGAATTGATGCGAGCCGGGCGGCCAGTCGAGCTCGATCTATTCTACAGCCACACCCATTTCGACCATATCTGCGGGCTGCCGTTTTTTGCGCCGTGCTACGACCAGCGCAGCCGCATCCGCATCTGGGCCGGGCATTTGAACGGCATCGGCATCGAAGGCGTGCTCAACAACATGATGATCGCGCCGCTGTTCCCGATCCCGATGGGGATCTTTACCGCCAAGCTCGAATTTGTCGATTTCCACGCTGGCAAAAAGCTGGCGCCGCATAGCGGGATCCGCCTGGCGACGGCGCCGCTCAATCACCCCAACGGCGCCACCGGCTACCGCATCGAATATGCCGGGCGCGCGGTGGCCTACATCACCGACACCGAGCATCGGCCGGGCACCCTCGACGGCAACATCCTGGGGTTGGTCGATCGCGCCGACGTGATGATTTACGATGCCACCTATACCGACGCCGAATTTCCCAAACACAAGGATTGGGGCCATTCGACCTGGGAGGAGGGCGTGCGCCTGGCCAATGCCGCCAATGTTCACACCCTGGTGATCTTCCATCACGACCCCGGTCACGACGATGCGTTCATGGACCAGGTCGCCGCCGACGCGGCCAGCGCCCGGCCCGGGACCATCGTCGCCCAGGAAGGGCTGGTCCTGCGGCCGTGACATCGGTGACATCGGCCCGACCGCAGCCGGACCGGACCCTTCAGCCGCGGTCGCGCCCCGGTGAGCTGCTCAGTGATAAGGATCGGCGGCGTCGCGTAGCCCGTCGCCGAAAAAATTGAAGGCGAGCACCGTTACGATCACCGCGATGACCGGCGTCATCAACCACGGATAGAGCACGACGACGTTGATATTCTGCGCCTCGCCCAGCAATACGCCCCAGCTCGTCATTGGCGGCCGGATCCCCAGGCCGAGAAAGGAGAGCGCGGTCTCGCCGAGGATCATGCCGGGGATCATCAACGTCGCCGAGGCGATCAGGTGGCTGCTGAAGCTCGGCAGCAGATGGCGGCCGATGATGCGGACCGGGCGCGCGCCCATCAGCACTGCCGCGGTGCAGAAATCCTCCTCGCGCAAGGCCAGGAGCTTTGACCGCACGGCGCGGGCGAGATGCGTCCAATCGATCATCCCGAGGATCAGGGTGATCCCGAAATAAACCAGAACCGGGCTCCAGCTGACCGGCAATATCGCCGACAGCGCCATCCACAGCGGCAAATGCGGAAAGGATTGGACGACCTCCATGGCCCGTTGGATCATGATGTCGGTCCAGCCGCCGTAATAGCCGGCGACGCCGCCGATGACGATGCCGAGGGTCATGCTGACGGCGACGCCGACCAGCCCGACGGTCAGCGAGATGCGCGCGCCGTAGATCATCCGTGACATCATATCGCGGCCGAGCCGGTCGGTCCCCAAGAGGAACATCTGGCCGCCGCGGGCCGGGCAGACGAGATGCAGGTCCCCCGGAATGAGGTCCCAGAAGCGGTAATGGTCCCCCTGGCAGAAAAAGCGCAGGGTTTGCCGTTTTTTCGGGTCGGGCGTGTAGACCCGTTCGAGCCGGCGCATGTCGAGCCGGTAGTCGAAGCCGTCGACGTATGGGGCGACGAGCCGGCCGTGGTCGAAGACATGCACCACCTGCGGCGGCGCATAGATGAAATCGGTGTTGCGCGAATCGACGCCGTAGGGTGCGAGAAACTCGCAGATCAGGATGCCCAGGTACATCGCCAGCAGGATGGTTCCGGACACGACGGCGACGCGGTGGCGGCGCAGCTTCCACCACATCATCCGCCACTGCGAGGCCATGTAGAAGCGCTCTTGCGCCGGCGTCATCCGCTCGACGGCGTAGGGATCGTAAGGCGCGGTCGACACGAAATGCGACAGCGCCGGCAGGTCCGCCGCGCCCGCGGCCGGTGGGTGCGCCGCGCCCGGGGAAACCCTCAGGTCGCTCATTGGCGCCGCCCCCCCTGCAACCGGATCCGCGGATCGAACAGGGCCAGCGCCATATCGGAAACAAACACGCCGATCACGGTCAGCACCGACAGGAACATCAGAAACGAGCCGGCCAGGTACATGTCCTGGCTGCGCAGCGCGTCGAGCAGCATCGGTCCGGTGGTCGGCAGCGACATGACCACCGAGACGATCGCCGCCCCCGAAATCACCTGCGGCAGCAGCGAGCCGATGTCGGAGATGAACGGGTTCAAGGCCATGCGCAACGGATATTTGAACAGCACCTTGAATGGATGCAGACCCTTGGCGCGGGCAGTAACGACATATTGCTTTTGCAATTCGTCGAGCAGGTTGGCGCGCAGCCGGCGGATCATGCTGGCGGTTCCGGCCGAGCCGATGACGATGACCGGGATCCACATATGGGCAAACAGCGAAAATACTTTGGCCCAGGTCCACGGCTTGTTGATGTATTTGGGATCCATCAATCCGCCGATCGAAATCCCAAGATAGACGTTGGCCAAATAGAGCAGCACCAGCGCCAGCAGGAAACTCGGTGTCGCCAGTCCAAGAAAGCCGAGCAACGTCAGAAAATGATCGCTCCAGCTATACTGGTGTGTCGCCGAGTAAACCCCGATCGGAAACGCGACCAGGTAGGTGAAGATGATCGTGGTGATCGAGATGATGGCGGTCAGCAGCATCCGGTCGCCGACCACCTTGTTGACGGGCAAATCATAGGAAAAGGAATACCCCATATCGCCGTGCAGAAGGCCGCCGACCCAATACAGGTATTGCTGCCATAGCGGCCGGTCGAAGCCGTACTCGGCTTCGAGGAACTTGACCTTGGCCATGTCCGTTGTCTCGCCCGAACCCTGCAGCTCGGCGACATAGGTGGTAAAATAATTGCCGGGCGGCAGATTGATGATGGTGAAGACGACGATGCTGATCGCAATCAAGGTCGGGATCATGATCAGCAGACGATGGATGATGTAGCTAAACATTGGGGCCGTCCCGTCTATGCCGCAGGCGAACGGATTGCATCATTGCCTATTTTCTCGCCAGTCCGACTCGGCGGCCGGCGCGATCCCGGGGCGCCGGACAGGCGCTGCACCGGCGACCGCTCACCGATAGGCCGAGGCGGGTGCGGCGGCGGACGCCGATTTCGCCGCCGCCGGCGGCGTGGCGAACCAGAATTGGTCGGGCTTGTAGATGCCGAAAAAGGCGCCGGGATCCCAATTCCAGATGCCCTTTTCGGGAACGTTGCGCAGATTGTCGCTGACCACGACCGGCTGAAGCACGCCGGCCACCGTGCCCATCGAAAATACCTGGTCGGCCCAAATGTGCAGGATCTGACGCCAGACCGCGGTCTTCTGTTCGCGCGAGACGGTGCCGAGCCAGGCGTCGTAAAGATTTTTCAGATCGACGGCGGCGGGCAGGTCCGGGGGCTCGCCGGCCTTGTGCTTGGTCTCGTAGTACTGGCCCCATTTGGGCCATTCGAGCTGCTGCTGGCTGGTGGGCGCAAATTCCCAGGGCGAGGAGGTCGCATTGGCCAAGCCGTTTTCGATGCCCTTGTCGATCGACATCAAGGTTTCGCCGGAGAACACGCGCTGGCGGAACAAGGTCAGCTGCAGCGGCTTGGTGAACAGCCTGATGCCGATGTGGCGCCAGGAATCATGGATCAGCTCGAGCACGTCCGCGCTGCCCGGCCATTCGCCCGAATCCTCGACGACGATCTCCATCGGCCGGCCATCGGGCAGCAGCCGCACGCCGTCGGCGTCGCCGTCTCGCCGCTTCAGCCCGATCTGGTCGAGCAGATGATTGGCCTCGTTCAGATCGTACTGCGCCCAGGCCGAGCGGTAGGCCGGGTCGTAAAGCGGGCTCTTGGGCAGAATCGTGTTCTGTCCTTCGATCGCCAGCCCGAAATAGAGCACCTCATTGATTTCGTGGCGATTGATCGCGAGCGACAGCGCGCGGCGAAAGCGCACGTCGCGCAACAGCCGGCGCCATACCGGGTCGTTGACGTTGAGATTGGGATAAAGGGCGAGCTGGCTGCCCGGGCCGCTGCGCCACAGCCGCACCTTGAAATGCTTGCGCTCCTCATTCCGGCGCAGAAAGGTATAATCGTCGAAGCTCAGATAGCGCGCCTGCAAATCGCTCTCCCCGGCGGCGGTCTTGGCCGGAATGAGGCGGCTGTCGGCAATCGACATGATCACCCGGTCGATATACGGCAGCTGATGCCCGGTCGTATCGACGCGATAATAATAAGGATTCCTTACGAAAACAAAGCGCTCGGACGGTGGCTTCGTCTGCAATACCCATGGATCAAGGGTGGGAAGATCGGGATTATTGTCTCGATACATGGTGTTCATTCGATTATGCAAGGCTGCCCAGTTGTGAACTCTCATCCTCTTTACGAGAGCGGCAAGTGTGGCCTTGTCGGCATATTTTTTGTTGAACTGCTTCAGGTAATGGGCCGGGCAATAGATGAACAACGGGTCGGCGCGGGCGAGAGCCGGCAGAAACAGCGGGTTCGGGATCGGCCAGCTATAGCGCACCGTGGTGGCGTCCAGCACCTCGAAGCGCGGCGGCTGACCCTCGGGCAGCAATTCGACCGGGAGCCCCGAGGGCGAGAGTTTCGGGTTCTTCGCCACGTCCTCGAACCAATAGCGAAAATCCTCGGTGGTGAACGGTTGCCCGTCGGACCATTTCATCCCGTTGCGCAAATGCAGGGTAAAGACCCGGCCATCGACGACATCGAGGGCTTTGAGGATGTCCGGCTCGATCTCGAGCGACGGGGTATAGCCGACCAGCCGGGCATAGCCGTAGACCACCATCATCCGGGTGTCCTTGGGGCTGGCCATCAGCACGCGCAGCTGGTTTCCCTGGACCCCGCTCGCGTCGACCACGGACGGGTCGCTGGGCAACCGGTCGGCGACCTTGGGCAGGGCGCCGCTCGCCACCGCCTCCCGGAAAAACGGCGTTTCGTGCAGCCTTGCCGGCGCCGCGGGCGCCGCGCCCGGCGCTGCACGGGCCGCATCAGGCACCGTGCCCGCGACCAGCACCGTGGCCACGAACAGCACCGTGGCCGCGACCAGCTTTCGGGCCGCGACCAGCTTTGGGGCGGCAAACCGTCTCACCGCGCCGCTCCGCGGCGGTGCCTCGGCTTTAGCGTCACTACCGATCCGGGCACGCGCGTCACGCCCGCGCCAGACGGCCGGCCAGGGTCGGCAAGCTCGGCAGCGCCCGCGCCTCGACCGCGTGTCCGGGGGCGATCTCGATCAGCCGCGGCGGGTCCGCCGGCTCGCGGCGGAATGGCTCCGGCCAAGCTGCCGGGTTGGAGGCCCGATCCTCCATCAGCCGTCCGAAATCGAGCCGATTGCCTAGATCGGGCGCCGGCACCGCCGCCAACAGCGCCTGCGTGTAGGGATGCACCGGCCCGCGGAACAGGGTGGCGCGGTCGGCGATCTCGACGATCCGGCCGGCGCACATGACCGCGATCCGATCGGCAATATAGTCGACCACCGCCAGATTGTGAGAAATGAACAAATAGGTCAGCCCCAGCTTTTTCTTGAGGTCCATCAGCAGGTTCAGGATCTGCGCCTGGATCGACACGTCGAGCGCCGAGGTCGGCTCGTCGCAGATCACCAGATCGGGGCGCAGGGCGAGCGCCCGGGCGATGCCGATGCGCTGGCGCTGGCCGCCCGAAAAGCTGTGCGGATAGCGCCGCAAATGCCGCCGGTCGAGCCCGACCAGGGCGACCAGCTCGTCGACCATCTCGCGCCGCGAGCCGGCATTGCCGATGCCGTGGATCGCCAGCGGCTCCTCGATGATATCGTAGACCGTCATGCGTGGGTTGAGCGAGCCGAACGGGTCCTGAAAGATGAACTGCACCTGGCGGCGAAACCGCTTCAGCTGCTCGCCCTCGAGCGCCAGCACGTCGATCGGCCGGCCGTGATCGTTGAAGGCGATCGACCCCCCATCCGGTGTCACCGCGCGCAGCAGCACCTTGGCGAGGGTGGTCTTGCCGCAGCCGCTTTCGCCGACCAGCCCCAGGCACTCGCCGCGCTCGATCTTGAGGCTGACCTCGTCGACGGCCATCACTTGCGCCGCGTTGCCGCCGAACCAGCCGCTCTTGCGGATCGAATAGCCCTTGCGCAAGCCGATGCATTCGAGCAGCGGCGCCGACGGTCCCGGCGGCCACGGCACCTTTTGCGCCATCAGGTGCGGCGCGTCGCCGGCCGCCACCTCGCGGATCGGCACCAGCCGTTCGCCGGGCTTCATGTCGAAACGCGGCACCGCGCGCAGCAGGGCGCGCAGATAGGGGTGTTCCGGCCGGCGGAAGATGTCCTCGAGGGTGCCGCTCTCCACCACCTCGCCGCGGTACATGACGACGATCTCCTCGGCGATGTTGGCGACCACCCCCAGATCATGGGTGATCAGCAGCACCGCCATGCCGAGCTCCTGCTGCAATTCGAGCACGAGCTTGAGGATCTGCGCCTGGATGGTGACGTCGAGCGCCGTCGTCGGCTCGTCGGCGATCAGCAGCGCCGGGCGGCAGACCAGCGCCATCGCGATCATCGCCCGCTGCCGCAATCCGCCCGACAGCTCGAACGGATAGCTGCGCAAGGCGCGCTGCGGGTCGGGAAAGCCGACGAGGCGCAGGGTCTCGCGGGTCAGCTCGGCGGCTTCGGCGGCGCCGACGGGCCGATGCAGCCGCAGCGCCTCGCCGACCTGGTTGCCCACCGTGTGCAGCGGCGACAGCGAGGTCATCGGCTCCTGAAAGATGATCGAGATGCGCCCGCCGCGGATCGCCCGCATCGCCGCGCCGTCCTTCGGCAGCCGGGCAAGATCGATCGCCGTGCCGTCGCCGCGCGGGTCGGCGAACAGGATCTCGCCGCGGGTGATCTCGCCGTTGCGCGGCAGAATGCGCATGATCGACTGGCTGACGACCGACTTGCCCGAACCCGACTCGCCGACGAGCGCCACGGTCGAGCGCGGGCGGACCCGAAACGACACCCCGGCGACGGCGCGGATAAAGCCGCCTGGAGCGGCGAAGCGCACATGCAGATCGCGGATCGTCAGCAGATCGCTCACGCCCCGCCTCCGATCGCTCGCACGAGATTGTCGCTGCCGGCCGGACCAGGAAGGCCGAATGATCCGATCCCGAGCGCCTGCAGATTGGCCGCCGTCGGCGGGCTCAGCTCAATCCCGCGGGCCGCGGCCGCCCGCGCCGCCCGCCCGACCAGCTGGGCGAACCCGTCGATCCGGCTGTCGAGGCGGATCCGCGACGATCCGGCGCGCAATTCGAGCTGCATCCAGCCGTCGCGGCGGTCGCGCCGGGTCGAGTAGTAGGCGAGCTTGATGGCGTCGAGCCGATCCCAGCGGACCGCGGCGCCGAGCGGTCCGGAGGCGGACACCCCGGCTTCGCTCATCTCGATCGGGCTGGCGTGGCGCAGCGCGGTGCGGACGCCGAACAGCGCAAACAGCGCCGCGAGGCCGCCGAGGATCGTGCCGGCGACGACGCCGACCGGGGCCAGCGCCAGGAGTGCCGCGCTCGGCACGAACCCGGCCGCGGCACGCAGATAATCGCCGATCATCGCCGAGGTCGGATAGGCGTGACGGCTCATGCCGAGATCCCCGAGGCAGCGATGCCCGACCTACCGACACCCGGGGCGAAGACCTCGCCGGCATCGAGCCAGCGCGCCGCCGGATGGGCGAGGGTCAGGGCCAGCAGCCGCAGCAGAAATTCGTCGGTCGCCTGGTCCTGAACGAGGTGGTGGGTCAAGATCCCGGTCGGTTCGTCGCGATCGGCCTCGCCGCCGCGGCGCGCCCGCAGATGCCCGACGAGGCCGCCCAGCGCCGCAGCTTCGCCGATAAACCCGCGACCCTCTTTCCAGGCGACCAGATCGACATGAACATTGGCCGCGAACACGCCCGGCGCCGGCCATGCCGCGGCGCGCGGCTTGACTTGCGAGATCGCACCGATGCCGCAGCCGGCGAGCAGCGGCAGAAAGCTGTCGTCGAAACGGTTCCACGGCGGGGCCAGCACAGCCAGCGCGCGGCCGCCGAACAACGCCCGCAGCCGCTCGCGTCCGGCAGCCAAATCTGCCGCCACCGTCAGGCCCGGGCGGTCCGCCGGAAACTCGCTCTTCTTGGCGAGAAGCCGGTCCGTCGCTGCCCGGGGGGCATGGTCGAGGTGGCGCCAGCCATGTTGAAGCACCGCAATGGGTGCCGGTCTGTCCGCTCGCGCGGCGCTGGCCTCGAGCCATGCAGCGAGCCCCGGCGCTGCGAGTGCCGGAATGACCGCGAGCGCCACCGGCGCCGTCCTGGCGATGGCCAGCAGACGGTCGAGGCGCTCGCACGGCGCTGCCGCGTCGTCGTCACGCCACCACAAGCCGGCGTTCCTCCCTTCTGCTCCCCAGCAGTCCAGCTCGCGCGCCAGATCGGCCCACCGCGCCGCCGCCGGGGAGGCTTCAGAGACAGTTACCATTTGCCGACCGTATAGTCACCCGGCTGGATTGTGAAATTCTGAAGGCCGACCGGATCGATGCCCCTCGGGACGCCGATCATCGCCGCGATCAGCTGCGCGCTGCGCCGCGCGCCGCCGGTGTCGACGGCGAGGGCCGCCGGCCGACCACGCACCGCCCGCTCGATCGCCGCAGCGATCGCCTGCGCCGACAGCTCGCCTGGCGCCACCGACTCGACCCGGCCTGCGGCGGTCAGCCGCTGCGCGCGCAAATTCTGCTCGGTCTCGTGCAGATCGGCGAACGGGACCAGCACGGCGGCGGCGCCGGAGGCGAGAATGTCGAGGACGGTGTTGTAGCCGGCCTGGCTGACCGACACCCGGCAGCGCCGCAGCATCTGCGGAAAATCGGAGCGGTAGCGCTCGAGTACAACCCCTTGGGGAAGGTTCGCCGCCAGCACCGAGAACTCGGCCGCCGGCAGGTTGGGTCCGGCCAGCAGCCGCCAGCGGCAATCGGAGAGGCAGCCGCGCCGCCGCGCTTCGAGCGCCGTCGCCAGCAAGAGGCCGCCGACCGCGCCGCCGCCGGCCGAGACCAGGACTTCGCCGCTCCCCATTCCAGGACCGCAATCGGGCGGCACATCGGGGGGCTCGCCGGCCGCCCCGACGTAGCCGGTATAGACGAGCCGGTCGGCGATTTCGGGCGCTTCGGGGAAGCTCGCCTCGAGCGGGACGAGCCGCGGGTCGCCGTGGACCAGCACGGCGTCGAAATCGGCCCGCACCCGGGCGACGATGTCGCGCCGGCGCCCTCCATCCTCAGGAGCGACGACGATGTCGCGCAACGAGCACAGCACCAGGGCGCGGGGTCGGCGCGATCGCCCCGCGGCGATCAGCGGGTCGAGCTCGAAGCGAAAGGCGCGCCGGCCGAACGGAAACGCCTCGACCGCGACGGCGTCGGGCTCGGCCGCGGCGAAGGCCGCGAGCAGCGCCGCGCGCCGCGCCGCGCGCAGGGCATCGTCGACCGGCCGGCCATGCTGATCCACGAGCTCCGTGAAGCTCGCGTCGCGCGCCCGGATCGGCGCCAGCTGAACCACCCGCCCGGCCGCGGCTGCGGCCAGCTCGGGCAGGCTCTCGCCGCCCGACACCAAGGTCACCCGGATGCCTTCCCGCGCCAGCGCGTCGACGAGGCGTAATGCCCTGTGCAGATGCCCGATCCCGAGCAGGTGCTGGACATAGAACAGGACCGAGCCGGTCACGGCCTGCCGCGCCCGGCAGGCGGGTTCGAGCCAGGCGGCATATGCGGCCGCAACGCCGCGAGCATCGCCGCCAGACGGCGTGAGGCGACCGGCAGATCGTGCTCGGCAAGGACGCGCCGCCGCGCCGCTGCGGCAAATTGGGCGCGCCGGCCGCGGTCGACGACGAGCCGCCGCACCGCCGCGGCGAAGCCCTCGATATCCCCAGGCGGAACGAGCAGCCCGCTCGCCCCGGCCTCGACGATCTGGCCGACCCCGCCGCCGGCCCCGGCGACGACCGGCAGGCCGCTCGCCTGCGCTTCGAGCAGCGCCATGCCGAAGGCTTCGTTGACCGCCGGCCATACGCACAGATCGGCGACGCCGAGTCGGCGGGCGAGCGCCTGCGGGCCGAGCGCCCCGGCCCAGACGACCCGCGCCCCCAGCGGGGCGAGGGCCAGTTCCACCGCGGGCCGGGCGGCGCCGTCGCCGATCACCTCCAGCGACCAATCGAGATCGCCGAGCCGCGCCAGCGCGTCGCCGAGGATGCGATACGAGGCGAGCTTGTCGCCCGGCCGCATCATCGCCACCGCGATCAGCCGCGGCGGCCCGCCGCCCTCGCGCGGCGCCGGCCCATACGCGGCGGCGTTGAGAAACGGCTTGATCGCCACCCAGCGCCCGGGATCGGCCAGCAACGGCAGCACGCAATCGCTGTCGGCGGGGTTGAGCCCGATCACCGCATCGGCATGCCGGATCGCGTGTCCGGCGGCGCGGTGCCCGGCGTCCCACCGACCGCCCGCGCGCTTTGGCGCAAACGAGGCCTCGGCGACGACATAGGGAATGCCGAGCGCCGCGGCGACCCGCGGCCCGAGCCAGTCGGGGGCCTTATGATAGAGGTGGTAGGTGAACCACAGATCGGGTGTGGTCTCGGGCACCGTCCGGCAATGGCGCACAAAGCGCGCGGCGAGCTTTCGCCCGGCCACCGCGAGCCGCGCCTGGCGCGCCGGGTCGCCGCGCGCCTCAAAGCTGCGAAAGCGGGAGGCGAGCGCCGGCTCGTGCCCGGCCCCGCGCAATGCCGCGAGAAACAATTGCGCCATCCGCCGGTCGCCCGACGGGACCGGATGATCGGGCGGTTTGAGCGGCGCATAAAAGGCGACGCGCATCGGCTCTGCCCGGCTATTGCGCTGCGACGGGCTCTGGCGTCCGAGCGCGTACGAACCCGGCACCCGCCGGCTCGTCCGCAGGTTCGAGGCCAAAACGGCGAGCCAGCAGGTCGATCCCGGCATCCATCGCAAAGGCGCCGCGGACCCGCTCCTCGCCGGCGGCGCCGAGCACCGCGCGCCGTTCGGGATCGCGGATCAGCCGGGCGAGCGCGCGGGCCAGCGCCGGCGGGTCGCCCGGCGCGACGAGCAGCCCGGTGGCGCCATCCGCGATCAGCTCGGGGATGCCCGACACCCGGGTCGCGATACAGGCGAGGCGCTGGCTCTGCGCTTCCATCAGCACGTTGGGCAGGCCGTCGCGGTCGCCGTCCGCGGCCACCTTGGCGGCGAGCACGAAGAGATCGGCCCGGCGATAGGCGTCGAGCACCGCCGGCTGGGATTTGGCGCCGCGCCACTCGATCCGCGGCGAAAGGCCGAGGCTCTCGGCCCGGTCGTGCAAGCTCGTGGTGAGGCCGCCGCCGCCGATATGCACCAGGCGCCAGGCGAGACCCACCGGCAATAGCGCCAATGCTGCGAGCAGGTCGTCATAGCCCTTTTTCGGCACCGCCCGGCCGACCGAGAGCAGCACCACCGGCGATTGCGGGTCGCTGCCATCGCCGCCCCGCGGTCGCGGCGCCGGCGGCGAAAATCGTTCGAGATCGAGCCCGTGATAGCACAATGCGACCCGCTCGGGCCGCGGCGCGAGGCTCGCCAGATGCGCGCATCCGGCGGCCGTGCAGGTCACCGCCCAGCGGGCTTCGCCGAGCTTTTCCTGCTTCTCCCAGTCGGGGATCGTCCAGATGTCCTTGGCATGCGCCGACACCGTCCAATCGATGCCGGCGATCGTTGCCGCATAGCGCGCGACCGACGCCGGGGTGTGCAGGAAATGGGCGTGGAAATGCGCCACGTCCGCCGGCCGCTCGGCCGCCAGCACCAGCGCCTGACCGAACCGGCGCACCCGGTTCGGGGTCGGATCGCGAAGCAGATCGGCGAGCCAAGCGCGCCGGGCGCGGCGATAGCCGGGAAGCCGGCGGGCGCGCCGCCAGCCGCGCCAGACGCGCCCCGGTTCGCGGCAGAGATACTCCGGCAAATAGAGCCGCTCGGCGCGGATCGCCGCGTGCGCCGGATGGATTGCGCGATCGGTCGGCTGGCGCAGGGAGACGATCAGGATGCCGAGCCCGCGCCGTTCGAGCGCCAGGATCTCCTGCGCGATAAAGGTTTCGGACAGCCGCGGATAGCCCTTCAGCACAAAGGCGACCCGGTCGCGCGCGGCTGCCGCTGGCGCCGGCACGATCAGGCCCCGAGGCGCGCCCGCACCGGGACCCGCCCGGCCCGGCCCCGATCGAGCCATTTCCTGGCCAGCCGGTCGATGTTCGGCATGCCGTCGAGCAGGCCGGGGATGACCGCGGTCGAGGGGGGCGGCTGGGTCGGCAGGCGGCGCAGTGCCGTCGCCATGAGCCGCGGGTCGCGGCCCTGCTTCTCGGACAGCATCGCGACGAGGCCGAGCTCGGCGGCGCGCTCGGCGCGGATCAACTGTTCGAGGCGCGGGGCGGTGCGCGGCATGATCAGCGCCGGCTTGTCGAACGACAGGATCTCGCAAAAGGTATTGTAGCCGCCCATCGCCACCACCCCGGCGGCGCGCGCCACCAGCGCCTCGAGCCGGGCGTTGAAGGTGATGGCGCGAATCTTGGGCAGGCGCGCGGCGCGCGCGGCGAACGCGGCCCGTTGCTCGGGCAGCATGAACGGGCCGAAGACGATCAGCGCCGGCAATGGCAGGTCGCGATCGTGCTCATAGGCCGACAGCACCAGATCGACGAGCGCATCGCCATCGCCGCCGCCGCCCGGGGTGACCAGCAGGAAATCGTTCTCGACGAGGTCCTGAAGATCGGGCGTCACCGCCAGATCGGTCGCGTTGCGCCGCAGATAGCCGGTATAGATCATGCGCCGGCGCACGCTCGCCGGCACCGGCAGCCCGGCCAGCGGGTCGCAGATCTGCGGCAGCCCGTAGACCCAGAGCTCGTCGTAATATTCGGACAGCGCCGGGACCGCGTTCTTGCGCTCCCATTCGCTTTCGAGCGCTTCGGGATCGTCCATCACGTCGCGCAATCCGAGGATCACCGTCGCCCGACGCCGTTGCATCAGCTGCAAGGTGTCGCGCACCTCGCCGCGCAGCCCCAGCGGCTCCTTGTCGACGATCAGCAGGTCGGGGTCGAAAATGTCGGCAGTATGCCGGATGATCGACGAGCGCATCGCCAAGGTCTCCTCGATGTCGATATGGAGACCGAGCGAGACATACTCGCCGTTGCGCAGCTTGATCACGCCGGGCACGCGCACGAAATCAACGCGGGAGCGGAAATCGAAGCTGCCGATGATCGGCGAACCCGAGAGGATCAGGATCGACAGCGCCGGATCGGCGTCGACCAGAGAATGGGCGATCGCCCGGCAGCGGCGCAGATGGCCGAGGCCAAAGCTGTCGTGGCTGTAGATGAGCACACGTTTGTGACGACGCCGACCGGCCACTCACGTCCCCCCGCATGCCTGGGGATTGACTATTGCATAGTGCCGCCGGCGGCGGAATGATCTTTTTATGAGGCGCGTAGCGAGGAAAGCCGCTGCCGGAATCCCGACGGCCGCCGATGCGGCGCGGCCAAACGGATGCCCGGATCGCCAGCGCCGGGAGCGACATCGCGATCTCGCCCGCAATTTCGACCACATTTTGATGGTCAGCAACGGCGGGCTGCGGCAGCAGGAGCGGGCCGGAATGGCTGCACGGCCTTGGCTCGCCGATGTCGCAGTTGGCCGCGGCTGCGGCCACGTATAAAGGAAGGGAGGAATGATGAGCCTCAAACAGGAATTCGAGCTGCTCCGCCGGGTCCCGATCTTCGCCGAAATCGAGCCGTCCCGGCTGAAGCTCCTGGCGTTCATGAGCGAGCGGGTCGGCTACGATCCGGGCAAGATCGTCGTCCGCCAGGGCGATCCGGCGGACGCGGCGTATCTGATCATCGACGGGCATGCCGAGGTGGTCGCCGAAACCCCCGCCGGACCGGTCATTCTGGCGACGCTCGGCGCCAACGAGATCGTTGGCGAGATGGGGATATTGTGCAATATGCCGCGCAACGCGACGGTCCGCGCCGAGGATCGCCTGATTGCCCTGCGGATCTCTAAGGAATCGTTTATGCGGATGCTGCGCGAATTCCCGAACATTTCGATCTCGATCATGCAGGAGCTGGCGCACCGGCTGGAAGCCAGCAATAACCAGCTGCGAGCGGCGCATACCGAGATCAACCGCCTGCGCGAGCGGGCCGGCATCGCCGCCTGAACCACCGTCAAATTTTTCCTGTTTCCGGACCAAATTTCCCCGTTTCCGGAAGTGAGCCGGCTCGACAGCTTCATCCGCCGGCTCGAGGCCCAGCGCGCCTGTCTCGACCTGGCGGCGGCCCTGGTCGATGGGCTCGACGGGCCGGCGCTCGAGCTTGGCCTCGGCAATGGCCGGACCTACGATCATCTGCGCCAGCTATGCCCCGATCGGCCGATTTATGTCTGCGAGCGGCACCTCGCGGCCCATCCCGATTGCATACCGCCGGCCGAGCTGTTGCTGCTCGGCGACATGCGCGACACCTTGCGGGCGGGGCGCGAACGGCTCGAGGGCCGGGTGGCGCTCGCCCATCTCGACGCCGCCAGCGGCGACATCGCGGCGAGCCGGGCGCTTGCCCAGGAACTGGCGGCGCTGGTTGTCCCGTTGCTGCGCCCGGATGCGGTGCTGGTCAGCGAGCCGGAGCTCACCGCCGCCGCGCTGGTCACGCTGGCGCTGCCCGAAGGTGTGGCCGCCGGGCGCTACCACCTCTACCGCCGCATCAAGCCCCGATCGACACCATGACCGGGACATGGTCGGAGGCTTTGTCCCAGCCCCGGCTGTCGCGATAGATCCGGGTCTCGGCAACGGCGCCGATCAGCTCCGGCGTCACCCAGACATGATCGAGGCGGCGGCCGCGGTCCGAGGCGGCCCAGTCGCGGGCGCGATAGCTCCACCAAGTATAGAGCCGCTCCGGCGGCGGCGCAAAATGGCGCACGGCATCGACGAACCCGCCTGCCTGCTGCAGGCGCCCGAGACGATCGACCTCGACTGGAGTATGGCTGACGACGCCGAGCAGCTGCTTGTGCGACCACACATCAGCCCCGAGCGGGGCGATGTTGAGATCGCCGACCGCAACCATCGGCCGGCCGTCGCCGCGCTCGGCGGCGAACCACGCGGTCAGCTCGTCGAGAAACTGGAGCTTATGGGCGAATTTCGGGTTCGCATCCGGATCCGGGATGTCGCCGCCGGCCGGAACGTAGATATTATGCAGCTCGATGCCGCCGGGCAGCACCGCGCTCGCGTGCCGGCAATCGGTTCGGGCGCACCAGCTGCGGGTTTCGGACATTTGCAAGGGAAGGCGCGACAGGATGGCGACCCCGTTGTAGCCCTTCATCCCGTGCACCAGCCGGTGGCGATAGCCGAGCGCCTCGACCGCTTCGCACGGGAACAGCGCGTCGGGCGTCTTGGTCTCCTGCAGGCACAGGACATCGGGAGCCCACTCGGCGATCAGGCGACGGACATTGTCGATGCGCAGCCGCACCGAATTGATGTTCCAGGTCGCCAGCCGCAAGCTCATCGGCGAGCCTGACTCGGGATAAGAGTTTCCAGGGGTTGCATCAGACGCAGTGGCGCCCGGTCGGGGGGGAGACCGGGCGCCTGCATGTCAGAAGCGTTTGGGGGAAATCGGACCCGCAGGGGATACGGGACCGTTTTTGAGAGAGCTTCATGCTCTCCCCGCTTCTGGATATAGCAGATAGGGTCGGCACGAGGGAAAACAAACCCCGATTCGTGCATGACCGAAACAAAAAAAACGCATGCAGTGCGCGGGAACCTATTGGGGTTCGCTCAGGCCGCGCGCGAGGCCGGATTTAGACCCGTCGAAGCTGCATGACAAGCTCGGGCAAAGGCCGAAAACAGCGCGGCCGAGAACGGGTGTTCCATCACCTTGTACTCGGGGTGCCATTGCACGCCGACGACGAACCGCGCGTCGGGCAGGCTGATCCCCTCGATTTGTCCATCGGGCGCCACCGCCTCGACGCGCAGCCCCGGGGCCGGACGATCGATCCCTTGCGAATGCAGCGAATTGACCATCATCTCGAGATTGCCGGCGAGCCCGGCCAACAGGCCGCCGGGGGTGAGGGCCACCAGATGCGCCGGTCCGTAAGCCCCATCCGGCGATTCTTTTCGCCAGCGGTGGTTGAGCCGGCCCGGAACCTCATGCACCCGCTGATGCAGGGTGCCGCCCAGCGCCACATTCAATTCCTGGATGCCGCGGCAGATCGCCAGCACCGGCAGATCGCGCCGCACCGCCTCGCGGATCAGCGGCAAGGTCGTCGCATCGCGCTCTCGATCATGCAGGATCTCGGTGTCGAGCATCTCGCCGCCGTACTCGCTCGGATGGACATTGGACGGGCTGCCGGTCAGCAGCAAACCGTCGAGCGCATCGAGCACGCCGCACATGTCGACCTTCGACCCGATCGCCGGGATCAGCAGCGGCAGGCACCCGGCCGCCGCGATCAGCGCGTTCGGGTATTTGTCGGTGACGGTATGAAAGACCCGCTCGTTGATCGTGCGCACGCAGGCGGGAATGCCGACGATCGGGCTGACGCGGGCTGGCGGCATGACACGGGCTGGCATCGGCATTCGGCTCAATTATCGTTGTAGCGGCGGGCCGCGGCGTACGGATCCTGGTATACAAACAGATTCGGGTCGAGCGCCATACCGAATTGCTGCTGCGACAGCGACACCGTCGTGGTGTGATGCTGCTGGTCGACGATGGTCCATTGTCGCAGGGCCAGCGGCTGATCGCTGAAATCCATGGTCAGGCTGCCATTGTCCGGGGCCTTGGGGTCGACCACCGTGACCTGTAGCGAATTGTCGTCGCGCTCGAAGCGGGTGACGACCAGGTCGTTGAAGCTGATCGGAACCCGCAGCATAAACCAAGCGGGTGTAAATTTCAACCCGATCTTCGACATTTCGGCCAGCTGGGTGTCGACGTAATAGACATAGAACCGATCGGCGATCAACACGATCGGGGTCGGCGGATCGTATTGGAAACGCATTCGCCCCGGCCGCTCCATCCACAGCCAGCCCTTGGCGGTGCGGCCATTGTCGGAATATTGCTGGAACCGGGCGGTCATCGTGCCGATGCCGTTCAAGTAAATCGCGATCCGTTGCAGATCCGACTGGTCCTGCGCGCTCAACGGGGCCGGCTGCGGCAGCGCATCGGCCCGCCCGGCGGCCGGCGTCAGCAGCATCGCCAGGGCCAAGCCCGCGGCGGCGAGCGCATTGCGGCCGAGGCCGCGACCTTGGCGTGAAACTCCCCCTCGCCCCCGGCTGATCCCGATCCCGGCCATATCGCCCTTTCCGGCTGTAAAGCCGCCCGCCCGGCTCCTGCAAATGATGGAGCGGCTCAACGGAGATGAGGTCGACGGCCGGCCGGGTCAATTGCGCTCAATCGCCGCCGCGCGCCAGGACCTCGCGCTTGCCGACATGATTGGCGGCGCTGACGACGCCTTCGGTTTCCATCCGTTCGATGATCCGCGCCGCGCGGTTGTAGCCGATCTGCAGATGACGCTGGACAAAGCTGGTCGAGGCCTTGCGCTCGCGGCAGACCACAGCCACGGCTTGGCGATAGAGCGTGTCGCCCGATTCGCCGTCGTCCTCGCCGCTGAGCGGGTCGAACGGCGCGTCGTCGTCCTCGGTGATCTCGTCGATGTAGTCGGGCTCGCCGCGCGCTTTCAGAAACGAGACCACGCGCTCGACCTCCTCGTCGGAGACAAAGGGCCCGTGCACCCGGGTGACCCGGCCGCCGCCGGCCATGTAGAGCATGTCGCCGCGGCCGAGGAGCTGCTCGGCGCCGCCTTCGCCCAGGATCGTGCGGCTGTCGATCTTGGAGGTGACCTGAAAGCTGATCCGGGTCGGGAAGTTCGCCTTGATCGTGCCGGTGATCACGTCGACCGACGGCCGCTGGGTGGCCATGATGATGTGGATGCCGGCGGCGCGGGCCATCTGCGCCAGGCGCTGGATCGCCGCCTCGATGTCCTTGCCGGCGACCAGCATCAGATCGGCCATCTCGTCGACGACGACGATGATCAGCGGCAATTCGCTGGGGTCGAAGGGCTGCGGCTCGAAGATCGGCTCGCCGGTTTCGGCGTCGAACCCGGTCTGCACCTTGCGGATCAGGCTTTCGCCCTTGGCCGCCGCCTCGGCGAGCCTCGCGTTGAAGCCGTCGATGTTGCGCACGCCGAGCTTCGACATCTTGCGATAGCGGTTCTCCATCTCGCGCACCGTCCATTTCAGCGCCAGAACCGCCTTCTTCGGGTCGGTCACCACCGGGGCGAGCAGGTGCGGGATGCCGTCATAGACCGACAATTCCAGCATCTTCGGGTCGACCATGATGAATTTGCAGCGGTCGGGCGGCATCCGATAGAGGATCGAGAGGATCATCGTGTTGATCCCGACCGACTTGCCCGATCCGGTGGTGCCGGCGATCAACAGATGCGGCATGCGGGCGAGGTCGGCCAGGACCGGCTCGCCGGAAATATCCTTGCCGAGGATCAGCGCGAGCCGGCCCGAGTGCTTTTCGTAGACCGGCGAATCGAGCAGCTCGCGCAAAAACACGGTCTCGGCCCGGCGGTTCGGCAATTCGATGCCGATCACCGTGCGCCCCGGCACGACCGCAACCCGCACCGAGATCGCACTCATCGAGCGGGCGATGTCGTCGGCGAGCCCAATGATCCGCGACGCCTTGATCCCGGGCGCCGGCTCGAACTCGTAGAGGGTCACCACCGGGCCGGGCCGGACCTGCACGATCTGGCCGCGCACGCCATAATCCTCGAGCACGGTTTCGAGCATGCGGGCGTTCTTTTCGAGCGCCCCCTCGTCGATTGCGGCGGCCTTGGCGGGCGGCGGCATTTCGAGCAGTTCGAGCGAGGGCAGCACCGGCTCTTCGTCGGGGACCAGGGCGAGCCTGGGCTGGCGCTCCTGCTCGCTGCGCCTGCCGGGCCCCGCCTGCTTGGCGTCGGCGGCGATAAAGCGCACGAGGCCGCTGCGGCCGCGGTCCTGGTGGCCGGCAACAGGCGCCGCGGCAGATGGCGGGGCGCTGCGGTCGAGCCGCGGCTCGCGCCGTTCCGGCAGCCGGGTGACGACCTCGCGCAGGTGCGGTGCGGCCGGGTCGGCGGCGATGTCGGCATCGCCGGCGCGCGACTGCCGCCAGCGCCGCCACGAGCGGCCGCCGAGGCCGGCGGCGGCCACTGCTCCCCGCCCCGAAAGCATCGCCAGGCGACCGGCCCCGCTGCCCGCGCCGGCGCCGAGATCGCGCCAGTCGCGCCAGGAAAGCCCGAGGATGGCGAGCAGCAGCAGGCCGACGCCGGCCGACGCCATCATCGAGATCGGCAAGGCCAACTGGCTGAGCCCGGCCTGCGCCAGCAGCCGCCGCAGTTCCCAGCCGACGGCGCCGCCGCAGCCGAGCGTGCCGGAAATAGCTCCCCGGTCGAGAACCGACAGCGCCAGCGAGGCCAGCACCAGCGCCGCCGGCACCAGGCCAAGCTTGAGCGCCAAGGATCGCAGGGGCCGGTCGAGCATCAGGCGCAATGACCAGCCGCACAGCACGAGCGGGATGAGGAAGGCGGCGAGCCCCAGGCTCTGGCGCAGGATGTCGGCGAGCACCGCGCCGTCGCGGCCGAGCAGATTGCGCACCGCGGCATCGGCCGCCGTGTCGAGCGAAGGATCCTGCGGGCGATACGAAAACAAGGCCGCCGCCACCAGCAGCGCGGCCAGCAGCAGGCCGAAGCCCAAGGTCTCGAAGACCCGGCGCTTCAAGCTCGCCAACGGCTGCGCCCAGACGCGCAGGCGGCGAGCGTCGGCGCCCGCTGCAAATCCGACCGATCTGGCCATGCTTCCCCCGAATGCCGGCGCGCCCCGAACCCATGCGGCTCTCCCCCCGCGCGGCGCGCCTTGGAGATTACGCGATGATCGCGGCGCGGGAAAGCGCGCCCGCTCGGCAGGCTGGACAGCCCGCCGGCGACGCCGCATGTTTCGCCGATGAGCGACGATGCCGAGTTGCTGATCGCCGGCGGCGGGCTCAACGGCTTGCTGCTCGGCATTGCCTGCGCCGGCGCCGGGCTCGCCGTGGCGCTGGTCGACCGCGAGGACCCGGAGCGGATGCTCGACCAAGGCTTCGACGGGCGCAGCTCGGCGATCGCCTATGGCTCGCAGCAGGTGCTGGCGGCGCTCGGGCTGTGGCCGCTGCTCGCCGGCGAGGCCGAGCCGATCCGCGAGATCCGCGTCGCCGATGACGATGCGAAGCTGTTTCTGCATTACGATCATCGCGAATTGGCCCCGGACCAGGCGCAGGCCGGCGCGCCGCTCGGCTGGATCATCGAGAACCGGGTTCTGCGCCGCGTCCTGATCGAGCAGGCGCGAGCGCTGCCGACCCTGGCCTTTCTCGCCCCGCTCGCGGTCGATCGGGTGCTGACGTCCGCCGCCGCCGCCGAGGCTGCGCTCTGCGATGGCCGGCGGTTGACCGCGCGCCTGGTTGCCGCCGCCGACGGCGCCGCATCGCCGTTGCGCCATGCCGCCAGCATCCGCACGCTCGAATGGCGCTATCCGCAGACCGCGATCGTCACCACGGCGCGGCACGCCCGCCCGCATGCCGGCGTCGCGGTCGAGCATTTTCTGCCGGCCGGGCCATTCGCGATCCTGCCGATGACCGGGAACCGCTCGTCGATCGTGTGGACCGAGCATGAGGAGCTCGCCCCGCGGCTGCTGGCGCTTGCCGACGCCGAGTTCGCGGTGGAGCTGGCGGCGCGGTTCGGCGATTTTCTCGGCGCCGTCGAGCCGGTGGGCCCGCGCTGGTCCTATCCTGTCGGGCTGATGCTGGCCGAGCGCTATGTCGACCGGCGGCTGGCGCTGATCGGCGAGGCGGCCCATGTGATCCATCCGATCGCCGGCCAGGGGCTCAACCTCGGCATCCGCGACGTAGCCGCATTGGCCGAGATCGTCATCGACCAACGCCGGCTCGGGCTCGACATCGGCGACGACGCGCCGTTGCGGCGCTATCAGCAATGGCGCCGGCTCGACACCATGATGCTGGCCGCGGTCACCGACGGCCTCAACCGCCTGTTCTCCAACTCGATCCCGCCGCTGCGCCTTGCCCGCGATGTCGGCCTCGCCGCCGTCAACCGCCTGCCCCCCCTAAAGCGCTTCCTGATGCGCGACGCAATGGGCATCACCGGCACCCTCCCCCGCCTCGTGCGCGGCGAGAAGCTGTGAGCTCATGGTCAGCCGCCAATATTCCGACCGTGAACCGAGCGATCACTGCTGCCCAAGACGCCGATGAGGCGACCAAGTTGACTCGCCACACCGGCGCAGGCCGGTGCCTATGGCTGACATGGGTCCCTACGAGCGTGTGACGCGGGCCGGAGACGCCGGACTGCAGCGATGCCGTGCGTGCTTTCTCGATCCCTTTCGGGGAATACCCATAATCGCCCCAGCGAGCTTTGCGCGACGCGTCCGACGCTAAGTCAGCAGCTTTTCCAGCGTTTCCAGCGTGTCGGCTTCGTGGACGGGCTTGTCCCAGCGAATGCGGTGGATGCGGGGGAAACGCATTGCCACGCCGGATTTGTGGCGGGTCGAGCGGTGCACGCTGTCGAAGGCGATTTCGAGCACGATCGCGGGCGCGACTTCGCGCACCGGGCCCCAGCGCTCGACCGTGTTGTTGCGCACCCAGCGGTCGAGGCGGCGCAGCTCGTCGTCGGTAAAGCCCGAATAGGCCTTGCCGACCGGGACCAGCGCGTCGCCGGCCCAGGCGCCGAACGTGTAATCCGAGTAGAACGACGAGCGCTTGCCGTGGCCGCGCTGCGCGTACATCAGCACCGTGTCGAGGGTGAGGGCGCCGCGCTTCCACTTGAACCACGGGCCTTTCGGCCGGCCCGCGACGTAGAGCGAGTCGGACCGCTTCAGCATCAGCCCTTCGATGCCGCGCTCACGGGCGCCATCGCGCAATTCGCGCAATTCGTCCCAGCTCGTGAACGGGACCAGCGGCGACAGGTCGAGCCCTTCCCGCGGCGCACGCGCATGCCAAGCTTCGAGACGGCGCCGACGCTCGGCGAAGGCGAGGCCGCGCAAATCCTCCGGCCCCTCGCGCAATATGTCGTAGAGCCGCACCGCCGCCGGATAGTCGTGCAGCATCTTCGCGGTGGGCGTCTTGCGGTTCAATCGCTGCTGCAGATCGTTGAACGTCGCCACCACTCCGTCGCGCACGACCAGCAGCTCGCCGTCGAGGGTGACCGCGTCGGGCATAGCCGCGCCGACATCCGGGAAAGCAGCGCCGATCTCGTCGCCCGAACGCGAATAGAGCCGTTTCTGTCCGCCGCGGGCGACCAGCTGGACGCGGATGCCGTCCCATTTCCACTCGGCCAGATAATCGCGCGGGTCGAGTGCGGCGATATCGGCGTCGTCGAGCGGCTGGGCCAGCATCAACGGGCTGAAGTTCGGCAGGTCGCCCAACTGCGGCGCCGCGGCCTGGCCTTCGAGCCAGGCGAACAGCGGCAGATACGGCGGTTCGAGCCCGTGCCACACCTCCTCGATGCGATCGATGCCGATGCCGCTCCATTGGGCGAGCGCCACCTTGGCCAGACGCGCCGAGACCCCGATCCGCAGGCTGCCGGTGACGAGCTTCAAGAGCGCCCAGCGCCCGCTCGCATCGAGCGCGTCGAGCCAGGGTCCGAGCAGACCTGCAACCTCGGCACGGCCTGCCCCGCTCAGCCGCTCGACGATCTCAGCGAGGCTCGGGACATGGGTCTGCGCGGTTGCAGGCTCGGGCCAGATCAACGATACGGTCTCGGCCAGATCGCCGACGAAATCATAGGACCAGCCGAGGAGCTCGGAATCGACCCGCGCGGCGGCAAGGGCGCGCACCTGGCCGGGCTTGGCCCCGGCGAAGGACAGCTCGCCGGTCAACGCCGCCAACGCCCAGCCGCGCTCGGGATCGGGCCCGGCCGCGAAAAATTCCTGCATCAGCCGCAATTTGCCGAGGCGCGACGGGGTGAGCAGCAGCGCATCAATGAGGGCGGCAAACCGGTTCACTCGTCCTCCTCGAAGCCAGTCAGCGCCAGAGCGCGGGCGCGATAGCCCTTGGTCGTCGCGTAGTGGACCAGCGCCTCCTCGCGCCCGTGGGTCACCCAGATTTCGTCGGCGGCGACTTCGTCGATCGTCGCCGTCAGCTCGTCCCAATCGGCATGGTCGGAGATGACCAGCGGCAGCTCGACCCCGGCCGCCTTGGCGCGCTGGCGCACCCGCATCCAGCCCGAGGCGAGTGCCACAAGCGGGTCGGGCAGCCGCCGCGACCAGATGTCGGCGAGCGCGGCCGGCGGGGCCAGCACCAGGCGGCCCTTCAGCGCATCGCGCGCGACGCCGGTCGCCGGCAATACCGGCCCCAAGGCCACGCCGAACCGCTCATAGAGTTCGGTCAGGCCGATCAGCGCGCCGTGCAGGTAGACCGGCTCCTCGTATCCGGCCCGGCGCAACAAGGCCAGCACGCGCTGGCATTTGCCGAGCGCGTAAACCCCGACGAGGTGACAGCGCTCCGGGAACAGCGCCAAGGAATGCACCAGCTTGTCGATCTCCTGGCGGTCCGGCGGATGGCGGAAGACCGGCAGGCCAAAGGTCGCCTCGGTGACGAACAGGTCGCAATTCTGCGGCTCGAACGGCGCGCAGGTCGGGTCGGGGCGGCGCTTGTAGTCGCCAGAGACAACGACTCGGCTGCCCCGGTAGTCGAGCACGATCTGGGCGCTGCCGAGCACGTGGCCCGCCGGCACCAGCATGACCTCGACCGCGCCGATCGTCAGGACCTCGCCATAGGCGAGCGGCTGCAAGGCGCCGCCCGCCGCCTCGCCATAGCGCGCCTGCATGATCGCGATGGTTTGGGCGGTGGCCAGCACCCGCCCGTTGCCGGCGCGCGCATGGTCGCCATGCCCGTGCGTGATCACCGCGCGCGGCGTCGGCCGCAATGGATCGATGTGGAAATCGCCGGGCTCGCAATAAAGCCCGGAAGCGGTCGTCTTTATCCAGCTCTGGGGCGGCGGCGCGGCGATCGGCATCGGTCACGTGGTGATGGTCGAAGATCGCCTCGATATGGGGCGCCGCCGCCGGCGCGAAACCGCGGCCGCGGTTGCCGGGCAGATCGGTGCGGCGACGCTTGCCTCAGATCAGCTGCTCGATCGCGCGGGCGTCGCGGATCACGATCGAGCCCTTGGCGAGCTCGATCAGGCCGGCTTTGTGCCACACTTGCAGCTGCTTGTTGACGCTCTCACGCGAGCAGCCGACGATATGGGCGAGCTCGCTCTGCGACAGGTGCAATTCGAGCGCCGCGCCGTGGGGATCCGGCCGGCCGAGGCGTTCGGCATGCTGCAGCAGGGCCTTGGCGATCCGCCCTGCGAGATGGCGGAACTGCAGGTCCTCGACCTGCTCGCTGGTCCGCCGCAGACGCCGGCACAAAATCCGGATCAGTATCAGGCAGATGTCGGCGTGGTTCTCGAGAAACGGCATGAAATCGCGACGGTTCAGCACCAGCAGCTCGCAATCGGTCATCGCGACTGCGTCCGCCGACCGCTCTTCCCCGTCGAGCAAAGCGATCTCGCCAAAGATATCGCCGGCGCTTATGATGTTGAGGACGATTTCCTTTCCTTCGGGAGAAACCGAACTCATCTTGGCGGTGCCGCGCAACACCGCCATCATGCTCTGGCCTGGCGAGCCTTTGGGGTAGATCTCCTCGCCGGCGGGGTAGCGTTCCACCCGCGAATAGGTCAAAAGCTTGTCGATTTCGTCTGGGCTCAATTTCCCCAGCAGAAAATGACGCTCGAAAATTTGCCGCTTTTCCTGGTAAGTCGGACCCAACATGGCGGTCCCCTCAACGCTGCATCGGCCGCCTCTCGCGCCGCGGCCGTGATGGAACGGCAAATTAACCTAACAGGGCGTCATCCTACCCGCCCGGCCGATCGCCGTCTCGTCCAATTTGCGGACCCGGGCCGCCGAACCAGCTCAGCAGCCGAGGCAGCAAGGCCGGGCGAGACAACGCGGAACACCGCTGCTCGGCAATGACTTTTGGTTGAGCCGCAGCACTCTGCGGTTCGGGCTCGAGGATGGCCAGCGCGCGGACATGCTCGGCCTCGGCCTGTTCAGTCCAGCGAAGGAGCCTCGGGTTGCGCGCGGTCATGGCGACCTCCGGAAAGAATGCGTCTGTCGTCCAGACAGATATCACCCGATGCCGCAGCGCACAGTGAGCCGCCTCACACCGGCGTCCCATTTTGCTCAAACTCGTCCCAAACTGCGTCAATCACCTCGGCTTGCGGCCGAGTCCGCCGGCCAGGACGCTGCCGGCCCGCGCGAGGCTGCGCCGGCCGCTAGTCGGCGAGGCTCGACAGCGGCCGCGCCACGCTTTCGAGCGGCTGGCGTTCGGCCTTGATCCCGATCGCGAACTCGGTCACCGCCGCCACGACCATCAGCGCCGCGCCGACCAGATAGCCGGCGAAGACCGCGCCGCGCTCGCCGGTTCCGATCAGCATGCCAAAGAGCCAGGGCGAAATGACCCCGCCGGTCGCGGTGCCGAGCGCATAGAAAAGGGCGATGGCGAGCGCGCGGGCTTCCAAGGGAAAGCTCTCGCTGACCGTCAGATAGGCTGAACTCGCCGCGGCCGAGGCGAAAAAGAAGATGCCGGTCCAACACAGGGTCAGCTGCACGGCGTCGAGCTGGCCTTGGCGGAACAGCCAGCCGACGATCGCCAGCAGCACCCCCGAGAGCGCATAGGTAGCGCCGATCATCGGCTTGCGGCCGATCATATCGAACAGCGGCCCGAGCAGCAGCGGCCCGAGAAAATTGCCGAGCGCAAAGGGCAGGATGTACCAGCCGACCGAGGCCGTAGGCACCGCGTAGAACCGGGTCAGCACCAGCGCGTAGGAAAAGAAGATCGCGTTGTAAAAAAACGCCTGCGCCGCCATCAATACCAGGCCCAGCACGGCGCGCTGCGGATAGTCGCGCAACATCGCCAGCGCCATGCGCGCCACCGGGGTGCGCGAAGAGGCGGTGAGGCGGATACGCGAGCCCGGCGGCAGCGGGGCGACGGGGCCGGCCCCGACCCGCCGCTCGATCGCGCCGATCACGTCCTCGGCTTCGCCCAGCCGGTCGTGCAGCATCAGCCAGCGCGGGCTTTCCGGGATTTTACGCCGCAGCAGCAGAATGCCGAGGCCGAGCACGGCGCCGATCCCGAACGCCACGCGCCACCCCACATCGGCGGGCAGCCAGCCAGGTTGCAAGACAGTGACCGCGCCGCCGGCGCCGAGTGCCGCACCCAGCCAGAAGCTGCCGTTGATCGCCAGATCGGTGCGGCCGCGAAACCGCGCCGGCACCAGCTCCTGAATGGCCGAGTTGATCGCCGTATACTCGCCGCCGATGCCCGCACCGGTCAGAAAGCGAAACAGCGCGAAGCTCCAGAAATCCCAAGAGCCGGCGGTGGCCGCGGTCGCGGTCAGGTAGAGGCCCAGGGTCACGAAAAACAACTTGCGGCGGCCAAAACGGTCGGTCAGATAGCCGAACAGCAGCGCGCCCGCGACCGCACCGGCAAGATAGGCGCTGCCGACCGCACCCACCTCGGCGGCCGAGAAATGCAGCACCGGGCTTTCCTGCAAGGCGCCGGCGACCGAGCCGGCCAGGGTCACTTCGAGCCCGTCGAGGATCCAGGTGATGCCGAGTGCCCCGACCACCAGGCTGTGAAACCGGGTCCACGGCAGCCGGTCGAGCCGGGCCGGGATGTCGGTTTCGATGATCCCCGCGCTGTCGGCCATGGATCGCTAACGCTCCGGCGGCGCTATCGGCCGTACTCCGCGCCGATATCCCGGGCGATGCACGACGGCCTGTTTTCCGCCTGCTTTGCCCAGCTCGTGTCCAGCCAGAAATTCGCAAGAGGCCAGATATTCGCAAGAGGCCGGGCATTCGCAATACGAGCGAAGAGATTTCATCTCTGGACGGCCCTGCGGTGCGAGGGAAAGCAAGGCATGGTCAGCGTCGGGGGATTCAGCGTCGGGGATATGGTGATGGGGTGGACGGCCCCTGCGACGGCATCGACTGTGCCAAGATGAGGTCGTTGGAAACTTCATCGAAGAGGAGCCGTCCATGGGCGAGGTTATCACGGTCGGGTTGGATCTGGCGAAGACGGTTTTCCAGGCCCACGG
>DASYNW010000046.1:0-19889 GCA_036008325.1 Allostellaceae bacterium | reverse complement strand
CGTGTTGATGGTCTCCTTCAGCTGCAGAATCTCGCCGCTGACGTTGACCGTGATCTTCTTCGACAGGTCGCCGCGGGCGATCGCGGTCGAGACTTCGGCGATGTTGCGGACCTGGGCCGTCAGGTTGCCGGCCATGAAGTTGACGCTGTCGGTCAAGTCCTTCCAGGTGCCCGCCACCCCCGGGACTTGCGCCTGGCCGCCGAGCCGGCCCTCGGTGCCGACCTCACGGGCGACGCGCGTCACCTCCGAGGCGAAACCGTTGAGCTGGTCGACCATCGTGTTGATGGTGTCCTTGAGCTCGAGGATTTCGCCGCGCACATCGACGGTGATCTTGCGCGACAGGTCGCCGCGCGCGACCGCGGTCGTCACATTGGCGATGTTGCGCACCTGGTCGGTCAGGTTGCCGCACATCGCATTGACCGAGTCGGTCAAATCCTTCCAGGTGCCGGCGACACCCGGAACCAGGGCCTGGCCGCCGAGCTTGCCCTCGGTGCCGACCTCGCGGGCGACCCGGGTCACTTCCGAGGCGAACGAGCGCAGCTGGTCGACCATCGTGTTGATGGCCTCCTTGAGCAGCAGGATCTCGCCGCGCACGTCGACCGTAATCTTTTTCGATAGATCGCCGCTGGCGACCGCGATCGTGACCTCGGCGATGTTGCGCACCTGGGCGGTCAGGTTCGAGGCCATCGAGTTGACGCTCTCGGTCAGGTCCTTCCACACGCCGCTGACCTCGCGGACCTGCGCCTGACCGCCGAGCTTGCCGTCGGTGCCGACCTCGCGGGCCACGCGGGTCACCTCCGAGGTGAACACCCCCAATTGCTTGATCATGGTGTTGACGATCGTCGCCGAGCGCAGGAACTCGCCCTTCAGCGCCCGCCCGTCGACATCGAGCGGCACGGTGCGCAACAGGTCGCCCTGGGCCACCGCCGCGATCGCGTGAGTGACCGCCGCGGTCGGCCATAAGAGATCGTCGATCAGCGTATTGACCGAAATCTCCATGCCGCCCCAGGCGCCTTCCGACAGCCCGAACCGCACCCGGCGCCGGGTGCGGCCTTCGCGGCCGACGACATGGCCGACCTCTTCGAGCTGGCGCGCCATGCGCTCATTGGCGGTGACGATCTCGTTGAAGGTGTCGGCGATCTTTCCGGACAAGCCGGTTTGATCGCCCTGCAGGCGAACCGAAAAATCGCCGCGGCGCATCGCCTGCAGCGCATGCAGCAACGCGTGCTGATCGAACGCGCCATCGACGTGTCCGTTGCCGTGGCCGTTGGCCGCGATGTGACCAATATCTTCGAGCATCGGCGGCGGGTTCGGCTGCCCATCGGGAATAGCCTCGACAACAGATTCGCTGGCAGCCATCGATAGCTCCTGCTTCCACTATTGTTGATTGGGATCGACCTTGGACCAGCGCATCATCGCTCGGGATTATGCGAGTTGTCGGACCCTTTAAACGCGCATTACCCCGAGTTCTATAGAACATCGGCCATTCATCTATGGATTGATGCGACGATACCACGAGAACAGCTTGCGATGGAAGGGCTCGGAGGCAAGCCATCGTAAATTTTTGTAACATTGCTTGCCACAACGTGTCCATCTCCAGCCCGGTCGGCAGAATTCCATTAAGATCTATTTCTGTTGCTGCACCGCCGGCGAGCGCGAGGCCTTTTCCAGCCCTAAGCAGTCCCGAATTCGCGCGGTTCCGCGCTCCGGTTGCGCCCCGTTTTTAGGGAACCAGCACCGCCGCACCCTGGAGCGCGCCGCCGCGCAGGGCGGCGAGTGCATCGTTGGCGCGGGCGAGCGGATAGGCGGCGGTCGCGACCCGCACCGCCGCGCGCGGCGCCAGCGCGAGAAATTCTTCGGCATCGCGGCGGGTCAAATTCGCCACCGAGCGCAGGACCCGCTCCTCCCACAAGAGGGCATAGCGGAAGGCCGGGATATCGCTCATGTGAATGCCGCCGCAGACGACCGTGCCGCCTTTTCTGGTGGCGGCCAGCGCCGCCGGCACCAGCGCGCCGACCGGGGCGAAGATCAGCGCGGCGTCGAGCGGCTCGGGCGGCGCCGCGGTCGAATCCCCGGCCCATTGGGCGCCGAGGCCGCGCGCGAACTCCTGCGCCGCGCGGTCGCCCGGGCGGGTGAACGCGAACACGCGCCGGCCCTCATGGCGGGCGATCTGAGCGATGATGTGCGCGGCGGCGCCGAACCCGTAGATGCCGATCGTGCGCGCGTCGCCGGCCATGCGCAGGCTGCGGTAGCCAATGAGCCCGGCGCACATCAGCGGCGCCGCTTCGACATCGCCGTAGCCGGGGTCGATCGCAAAGCAATAGCGCTGATCGGTCACGCTCAGCTCGGCATAGCCGCCGTCGATCGTGTAGCCGGTGAAACGCGCGCGATCGCAAAGATTTTCGCGGTTGCTGCGGCAATAGTCGCAAACCCCGCAGGCCCAGCCGAGCCACGGCACCCCGACCCGGTCGCCGAGCGCGAAACGGTCGACCTCCGCCCCCTTGTCGACGACCCTGCCGATGATCTCGTGACCGAGCACCAACGGCAGCTTCGGGTCGGCGAGCTCGCCATCGATGATATGCAGGTCGGTGCGGCACACGGCGCAGGCGCGCACCGCGATCAGCACCTGTTGCGGCCCGGCACGCGGCGCTGGCAATTCCGCCGCGATCAGGGGTTGTCCCGCTGCCGTCAGCAATTCCGCTCGCATCGCCGCGCTCCCGCTGTACCAAGCTTAGTTTGAAATCCAACGCCGCGCCGCGCAATATCGCCCGATGCGATGGATTGGACGGGCGTCGCTCACCGCGGCCGCCGCGCTGGCCGCAATCGGCGCCGGTTGCAGCCTGGCTCCGTCGGGCGGCATGGCCGAGCGCTGCGCCCGCATCATGAAAGAAGCCTATCCGAGGGGCGATATCGCGATCACCAAGAGCGAGGCGGCGGCAACCGGCCTCACCACGATCGTCGCCCATGTCGAGGGGGCGCGCGGCGACCTGCCGGCGGGCGCAAAGCTCCCCCGCCATCTGGCGGTCGAATGCCGGTTCGACGACGGCATCCTGACCGGGTTCCGCTGGACCGCGGGGCCGCTTCAGGCCGCCGGAAAATAGGTGCCGCCGTATCGGCCTTGAGCGCAGCTCGGCCACCGCTTTCATCGAGTCCAGGCCTGGATTTGGCGGAAACCGAGGACGATGATGATGATCGGCGCCGGACAGGTCCACGACCGGAACTCACGTCGGATCGTGCAGCGGACTCGGAGTCTCCTCATCGATCGCTTGATAGAGCAGGGTGCCGTCGCCCAGAATGCGGACGCCGGGGGTCAGGCTCCCCGGCGCGATCTGGTTCGGACCGAGAATGTGGGCGACCCCGATGCCGGCGGCCAACAGATAGTCGGCGATGATTCGGCGGTGACAGCGCCACCAAACCGCCTCGGCGCACATGATGACACAGCGCTGATCGCGGGCGAGCGCCAGCAGCGCATCGAGCCCGGCCCGGAACGGCCCGGTCGCGGCATAATCCGCGTAATTGCGGAAGGCGGCGTTGCGCCACAGGGTATTGGGCGAGGGCAACCCATCCTTGCGCCGGCCGCGAAGCCCACCCAGCGCCGGCAAATGGCAGTAGCTGATCCCCGCCGCGGCGAGCGCTGCCGGCAGCACATCGGCGTTGAATTGCGGATTGGCCCGCGAGCGCGGGACCGAGCGCACGTCGGCGAGCAGGTCGACCGGAACCTGGTCGAGAAGCGCCGCGAACTCCGCGATCGAGCGGGTCGAATGGCCGATCGTCCACAGCATCGGGTGCGTCACCGCGCGTCTTGCGCCGATGGTCGTCCAAACAAGGGCTTGCAATCACATGGGATTCGACAGCTCGGTTGCAAATGGTAAAGACCGGTCCTAGATCCCCGTTCGGGAGGAGCGAAAATGGATCAACGTTCGATTGTAAAACATCTGCGCCGTTGGCAACGCCGCGACAGGGCGAACGGCGAGCCCGGGGCGATTGATCGGGACAAGGGCAAGGTTCCGGCGGGACGTGTGCACAGCCCGACGACCGGCGGCGGCTTGCCGGTGCAGGATCAGCTGCGCAAGCAATGGGACCCGGCCAGAGGCGGCGGGCTGCCGGTTTTCCTGCGCCGCTTCGGGTGAGGCGATAGAACGGCCGTCAGCTGGCAGTCCCGGAACCAGCGCGGGCGCGCGATTATCCGGTATCCGAGCTGCGAGGACGGCATGAAACTCGTGATCTTCAGCGCATCGGGTTCAGCGCATCGGGGCGGGACTTGTACGCCATGGTCGTCGTCGAGCGCGTCGCCGCGTGTGACCACCCGACCGTCCCCCGCAGCCGAGGTGCGGCGGCGAGGATGAGGGCGATCCTGCTGCGCCAGCCGGGCGATCCGTCGGCGCTCGAATTTGTCGAATTGCCGACGCCGGCGCCGGCCGATGGCGAGATCCTGGTCAAGGCCGATACGATCGGGGTCAGCATGCCCGAGGTGCTGGTGCGCAAAGGCGTCTACAATTGGATGCCGCCGCTGCCGGCGATCCTCGGCATCGAGATGAGCGGCACCGTCGCCGCGCACGGCCGCGGCGTCGTCGAGCCAGCGATCGGCCAACCGGTGTTTGTCAGCGCCCGCGATCTGCTGGTGCGCGCCGGGTGCTATGCCGAGTACATCGCGGTGCCGGCGCGGGCGGCCCACCCGCTGCCGCCGGGCTGTTCGCTTGAGGCGGCGGCATGCCTGTCGAACTACCAGGTCGCGTATCATGTGTTGCACACTGCCGCGCGCGGGGTGGCGGCACAAACCGTGCTCGTCCACAACGCCGCCGGCGGGGTCGGTAGCGCCGCGGTGCAACTGGCGCTGATCGCCGGGCGCAGCGTCATCGGGGTCGCCGGCTCCGAGGCGAAGGCCCGGGCGGTGGTCGAGCTCGGCGCCGGCCAGGCGATCAACTACCGCACCGAAGACGTTGCTCGTCGGGTGCTCGAAGTCACCGAAGGCCGTGGCGTCGATCTGATCCTCGATCCGATCGGCGGCAAGGGCTTCGGGCGCAATTTTGCGATGCTGGCGCCGCTCGGCCTGGTCGTCTCCTATGGCCGGCTCGACGGCCCGCCCGATGCGGACCTGGCGGCGGCGATGCGCGCCCACTCGGCGGCGAGCCCGGCGGTCCGCTTTTTCACGATCCACAGCTTCGACGACCGCCCCGATATCCGCGCGGCGACGATGAAGACTTTGCTTGGCCATCTCGCCGCCGGCGAGATTCGCCCGCTGATCCACGACCGGCTGCCGCTCGCCGACGCCGCCCGCGCCCATCAGCTGCTCGAAGCGGGTGCGGTCATCGGCAAGCTGCTGCTGAAGCCTTGAGCCCTCAAACCGCAATGGACCCGACCGGCGAGGACCGCCGGCAGACGCCGGCGCCGGCGCGCCCGCTGCGCCTCGGCACCCGTGGCAGCCCGATGGCTCTGCGCCAGACGGCACACGTCCGCGACCGGCTGATCGCGGCCCATCCCGGCCTTGGCGCGGCTGGCGCGGTCGAGATCGTGACGATCCGCACCACCGGCGACCGGGTGCAGGATCGATTACTCGCCGAGATCGGCGGCAAGGGCCTCTTCACTAAGGAGATCGAGGAAGCGCTGCTTCTCGGGACGATCGATCTTGCCGTGCATTCGTTGAAGGACATGGAGACCTGGCTGCCGGAGGGCCTCGAGATCGGCTGCGTCTTGGCCCGCGACGACCCGCGCGACGCGCTGCTGTCGGCGACCGCGGCGAGCCTCGCCGATTTGCCGACCGGGGCCAGGATCGGCACCGCCTCCTTGCGGCGTCAGGCCCAATTGCTGCGGCTGCGCCCCGATCTGGCGGTCATGCCGATCCGCGGCAATGTCAACACCCGGCTCGATAAGCTGGCGGCGGGCGAATTCGATGCGATCGTGCTGGCCCTGTGCGGCCTCGCACGACTCGGCAAGGCCGGGCTCGCGCGCGAGATCCTGCCGCCCGGGATCATGCTGCCGGCGGTCGGCCAGGGCGCGCTGGCGATCGAATGCCGCGCCGGCGAGGATCGGCTGCGGCAATTGCTGGGCCCGCTGCACGATCCCGGCGCCGCCTCTTGCGTCAGCGCCGAGCGCGCCATGCTCGCCGCCCTCGACGGCTCGTGCCGCACCCCGATCGCCGGGCTCGCCGAACGCGACGGCGACCGCCTGACGATCGAGGGGTTGCTGCTGAAGCCGGACGGCAGCGGCGAGGTTCGCGGCCGGTCCTGCGGCGACATCGGCGATGCGGTGGCGCTCGGGGCCGCACTCGGCGGCGAATTGCGCGCTCGGGCCGGTCCAGGTTTCGGCTTTTGCTGAGCGCCGCCCGAGGCCGCCTCGGGCCCACCGCGAGATCCGCCGCCGGCGGCCTGGCTCGGGCCGTAGCACACCAGCTTGGCGGCCCTTTGCGCAGCCGGCGCGATCGGCTAGCCTGCCGCACTACCAAGGAGCACGGCATGAGCGACGGGAATTTGGCGGCCGGGTATGTCGGCGAGTTCCGGGCGCGCGGCGAGGCGATCGCCGACGCCTGCACCCGTTGCGGCGAGTGCTTTCGCGCCTGCCCGATGGTCGAGCCGGCCGGGCTCGGCGCCGCCGATGCGGGCGAGACCACCGCGGCCATCGTCGATCTGATCACCGGCGGCGCCGGCAACGACGACGCGGTGCGGTGGGCCTCGGTGTGCAGCGGCAGCGGCAACTGCATCCCGGCCTGCAATTACGGGGTCAACCCGCGCTTCATGGTTCAGCTCGCCCGCGGCTTTGCTCGCGCCCGCACCGGCGACCAGCCGCTCGCCGCCCGCTGGCGGCAGCCGTTTCAGGGGATGAGCCGCGGGGTGCGCGTCCTGTCGCGGTTGCAGATGCCGCCCGAAACCCTCGCCCGCCTGCGCGGGCTCGACACGCCGCCCCGCACCCGCCCGCCCGAGGTGGTCTTCTACACCGGCTGCAATATCCTGAAGACCCCGCACATCGCACTCTTATGCCTCGATACCCTCGACCTCTTGGGCGTCGATTATGAGGTGATGGGCGGGCCCGGCCAATGCTGCGGCGTCTACCAGTTCCGCGACGGCGACTTCGACAAGACCGCACGGGTCGGGTTTGCCACGATCGACGGCCTCGCCCAGGCCGGCACCGCGACCGTTCTCTCCTGGTGCCCGAGCTGCCAATTGCAGATCGGCGAGGTGGCGCTGCCGAGCTACGAGTCGCAGTTCGGCATGCGCCCGTTCGAGCTGAACCCGTTCCTGGTGTTTCTCGCCGACCGGGCCGACGAGCTCGCCCGGCTGATGCGGCGCCGGGTCGACAAGCGCGTCGCCTTGCACGAGCGCCCGGTATTGCCGCAGGTCATGGCGGCGGTCAAAAAGCTCCTATCGATCGTGCCCGGCGTCGAATTGGTTGACATCGACGTGCCGCGGGTCGGGACCCAGGCCAACAGCCTCGCCGCACTGCCGGCGTTCAAGCGCGAGCTGGTGCAGCGCGAGCTTTCAGCGGTCGCCGACGCCGGGGTGACGACCCTCGCCACCGTCTATCACGCCTGCCACCGCGAATTGTGCGATGCCGGCGACGGGCGCAGCTTCGAGATCGTCAACTTCATGGAGATCCTCGGCGAGGGGCTCGCCCTTCATGCCGAGGACCTCTACAAGCGGCTGAAGCTGATCGGCGACATCGACGACATCATCGCCGAAACCAGCCCCCTGATCGCCGCCCACAACCTCGACCTCGACACCGTGCGCGACGCCCTCCTCCAGGAATTCGCGGCCGCGCGCAATTGATTGCGCCGGCGGGGACGTCTCGATTCGGCCTGGTCACCGCCGCCGCTGACGCTCTTCTGGTCTGATCGTTCGCGACGAGTCGACCTCGCAGCACAGCGGCGTGCAACCGGGCGTTCCACTCCGCGACTCAATAATTTAGGACTGGGCACCCCGGACGATTGTCAACCCTTTGGTTTAACCGCGCTCGACCGCAAAACCGCCTTTGGTCCAGTCTGGGCGGCGGACTACAACCGCGACACTCCACAATGCGCAAATCATCGCGCGGCCGGCGGCAAGGACATCGGGGCGCTCTGCCGGTGCCGGCCGCCTGCGTTGCGGCCATGCTGGCCGCTTGCGTCGCGGTCGACGCGTTGCCCCGGCCGCAATCGATTGCAATCTCCAGGCCGAGCAGATCAGGGACCGGGTCGTGGACCTGCTCGGCGTTGTGCCGGCTGACCGCGACATCGCGGAACAGGCGGCCGAGGAGCCCGGCACGCGTCTCGGCGATCTCGTTCAGGGCGAGTAGTGCCTTGGCCAGCTCGGCGAAGATCGCCAGCAAGCACAGAAAGGGAGTGGCATCACTGTGGTGTTCGGCCGCTTGCCTGCGCCAGGCTACTTCGAGGACTGCCGACGGGTGCAAAGCGTCCTTACGTCGCGGCTTTCACTTATTTTCTTGTTCTCAGTGATGTATACGATGCTGATGTCGGCCATGGCAGCCTGACCGAAACATAGATTTGCAAGCACATTGATCCATCAACTACAGCAAGCTGGAGTTAGCGTCGGCCTTAGGACAATGAGAGAGTCAGATACGGAGGAAGCTCATGTCTCAACCTGAACGGTATGACGTGCTCATCCTTGGCAGTGGATTTGGCGGCAAGCTGCTGGCGTGGCATATGGCGCGATCGGGACGACGGACCGCCGTCGTCGAGCGCCGCTGGATCGGGGGCTCTTGTCCCAACATCGCCTGCCTGCCGAGCAAAAATGAGATTTGGAGCGCCAAGGTCGCGCATCTGGCGCATCACGCGGCACAATTCGGCACGGCAACCGGTCCCGTCACGGTCGACATGGCGAAAGTGCGCCAGCGCAAGCGCGACATGGTCGACCGCGAGATTGCCCTGCATTTGCAGAACTACAAGCAAAGTGGCACCGAATTGATCATGGGGAGCGGGGGTTTTGTGGCAGCGAAGACGCTTGAGGTGCAGCTGAATGACGGCGGTACGCGGGTGCTGGCCGGGGACCAGGTCTTCCTCAACCTCGGGACGCACGCGGCAATCCCCGACATTCCGGGCCTCGAGGCGGCCCGGCCGCTGACCCACATCGAGGCTCTGGAGCTCGATTACCCGCCATCACATCTGATCGTGCTCGGCGGCGGCTATGTCGGTCTCGAATTGGCCCAGGCCTATCGCCGCTTTGGCAGCCGCGTGACGGTGATCGAGCCCGGGCCTCAACTGATGGGCCGCGAGGATCCCGACGTCTCAGCTGAAATGCTGCGGATTCTCGGTGACGAAGGTATGGGATTTTTAACCGCGGCCGAGCCCCTCGATGTGCGCGGCCGATCCGGCGAGGACGTAAGCGTTACCGTGCGCACGAGTGCCGTCGAGCAAACGATCAAAGGCAGCGACATCCTGGTCGCGGCAGGCCGCGTTCCGAACACCGTCGGGATCGGGCTCGAGGAGGCCGGCGTCGAGTTGGACGCTCGCGGCTACATTCGGGTCAATGAACGGCTTGAGACGAGCGCGGCCGAGGTCTGGGCCATTGGGGAATGCGCCGGCAGCCCGCAGTTCACCCACGTCTCGATCGACGACTTTCGAATCATCAAGGACAATCTGGCCGGCGGGAAGGAGAGCACGCGCGACCGGCTGGTTCCGTACTGCATGTTCACCGAACCCCCGCTCGCCCACGTCGGGCTGAGCGAACGCGACGCGCAACGCCAAGGCGTCGCCGCGCGGGTCGCACGGCTGCCGATGAGTTCGGTGCGACGAACAGCGACGACGGACGAAACCCAGGGCTTCATGAAGGTGCTGGTCGGCGCCAGTGACGACCGGATTCTCGGCTTTACGATGATCGGCGCCGAGGCCGGTGAGGTCATGACCGTGGTGCAAACGGCGATGCTTGCAGATTTGCCCTATCCGAGACTGCGCGACGCGGTTCTCGCACACCCGACGATGGCGGAGGGGCTCGGTTCGCTCTTCGCGAATGTACCGCCTCGGTCTGCACAACCATGACCGGCAAGCTCGCAGGCAAAGTCGCTGTCGTTACCGGCGGCAGCGCCGGCATCGGTCTCGGCATCGCCGAGCATTTTGCCGAGGAAGGCGCGCGGGTGTTCATCACCGGCCGCCATCAATCCGAGCTCGATAAGGCGGCCGCCTCGATCGGCGGCAATGCGGCTCCGATCCAGGGCGATACTACAAATTTCGCCGACCTCGACCGCATCTACGCTACCGTCAAGGCGCAGGCCGGGCATATCGACGTGCTGGCGGTAAACGCCGGGGTCTACGAATTCGCTAGGCTCGGCGAGATCACCGAAGAACATTTCGACAGGACGTTCAACACGAACGTGCGTGGCCTGTTGTTTGCCGTGCAGAAGGCGCTGCCATTGCTCGGCAAAGGCTCCTCGGTGATTCTGACCGGCTCGATGGTGTCGATCAAAGGCTTTGCCTCCTGCTCGGTGTACGACGCGACAAAGGCCGCGATACGCTCGTTTGCCCGCGGCTGGATCGTCGACCTCAAGGGGCGCGACATTCGGGTCAACGTGTTGAGCCCAGGCTACACGGCGACCCCCGGCCTTGCCCATTTTCTGACGGATGACCAACAGGCCGAGGCTGTCGCTTCGGTGCCGCTTGGCCGGATCGGCACGCCGGACGATCTCGGCAAGGCAGCGGTATTCCTTGCTTCCGACGACAGCGCCTACGTCAATGGGATCGAGCTTTTCGTCGATGGTGGTGCAGCCCAAATCTGAGTGTCGCCCGAATTCAACTCAGCCTCAGCGGAAGGAGGGGCTCGGGGCTTGACGGCGGCAATCCGATTACAGAAGCGATCGTCACCGGACGGCCGAGACGGCTACGCCGGCATCCGATGGCGTCGTCCCGCCATCGAACGATGCCTCCACCGGCCGCCGTTCCACGGGGGCAAACAGCCTCGCTTCCACATTACCTCTGTCGGCATCGGGGCATCCTTGGGCCGGAGCAAATCGTTGCCGCACAATAATTTTCTTAGAGCCCGCGCCCCGATGCACCTTCGTCGGATTCTTTACGTGGGCGTCTTGCGGCGCCGGCGCGCCAAGGCGAGCGCGCCCAAACCGGCACCGAGCAGGGACAGTGTCGCCGGCTCCGGTACTTTCTGGTTGCCGGTCGTTCCGGTAAAGATGAAGGCGAGCGGGCCCGAGATGGTGCTTGTGTGGGCGTCGAAAGTCGTTTCGGATAGGCCGGTCGGATCGAGCCCCTCCCACCCGACGAACGCCCCGGCCACGTTTCCGCCGTCCTGAGTATTGTCGGGGCTGAAGGTCGCCGCGATCGGACCGCCGTTTAAAGTGGCTGCAAACTTCACGTCGAAATTGCCGACCAGCGCGCAATCGGCCTGTCCGACGATGCAGTTCGCGTTCGACTGGGTATGGCCGTAGGAATCGTCATAGTCGAAGCTGAAGAGATTCCCTTGCGCCTGAACATCGCTCCAATCCACGTCGAGGATCGTTCCCGGGGCAATGTTCGGTAGACTGATCGCGCTGACTTTTCCGTTGTTCAGGCCCTGGTAACCGGTCAACGTGAGGGTCACACCCGTCATCGGATTAGCGGTCGGGTTGTCGATGAAAAGGCTCGGCGTGTCGTATCCCTGGGGGTACGCGCTGTCGCCGCTTCCGGTTCGGAAAAGCACCGCGGTGTTGCCGGTGCCCAGCGTGCAATCAAAACTCGCGCACTGAGCATCGTACACGCCAAAGATACTAGCCACTTTGGTGCCAGCTTGGGCCCCGGTGACCTGAATGACGAGCATGAGCGCCGCGGCACTAGTCGTCGCCAAAAGCTGCTTCTTCATGATACCCGCCTCCCTCATCCGAAGCCTCGGCATAGTCAACGCAATTAACGTGCCACAAAAAAATTCTTAGAAAGTTCAACTGCTTGTCGAATATGATCAGAAAACTCGGGCTAGAGCGTAAAATTTTCCGACGATTTTTCTCCAGATTTGTCCAAACGGTCCGATTTTGTCGTAAAGTTTTCCGACATGCCGCGTCGGCAGGTTGCCGAATTGGTTCCTTAGAGACAAACATGCAGCGCTTCGACCGACGACATGGGACAGCCGATCGCCGCATTTTCCGACACCCCCGGGCGTTCGCCGACGAAATTGTTGATGCCACGCTAACCCGTGAAGATACTGGCATTCAGCTGAGAAAGGACGAATTTCCTTTGATTTCGCGGACATCTCCCGTGCTCATGCGGGTCTTCGAGAAGGGCGTATCGCAGCAGCAGAGAGGGCGCACCGACGAGGCGGCGCGGCTCTATCAGTCAATCCTCGATCGCGACCCCGGGCATCTCGGTGCGCTTCAGCTCCTCGGCGTGATCCATGCCCAACAAGGCAAGCTGGAAAGCGCGGTCACGCTGCTGCGGAAGGCCGCCGAACGGCTGCCCGAGGCCGCGGAAACCCGCAACAACCTCGGCCTGGCGCTTCATACCCTCGGCCGCCATCGCGAGGCGGCGGCCTGTTTTGAGAAGGCTATCGCCCTCAACCCACGCTACGCGATCGCCCACAACAATCTGGGGCTTACCCTCGTTGCTCTCGACCGCCGTGACGAAGCCCTCACCTGCTACGAAAGGGCCCTCGCGATAAGCCCCGACTACCCCGAGGCTATGAATAATCTCGGCGCTGCGCTGCACGCTGCGAGGCGGTTTCCGGAAGCCCTTGGATGGTTCGAGAAGGCAGTGGGGATCAGGCCCGGATTCGCCGAGGCCCAGACCAACCTCGGCAAGGCACTATCAGCTCTGGAACGCTACGAAGAGGCACTGGCCCAGTTAGAGCGGGCGGGGACGCTGAGGCCAGACCTGGCCGCGAACGAGCTCGATCTCGGCTCGGTGCTGTGTGCGTTGAACCGTTACGACGAGGCGATCCGGCATTATGAGAAGGCCGCCGCAATCGCGCCCGCGCAGGCGCTCCCCGCAATCAGTCTGGGCGTTGCATTGCAGGAAATCGGGCGGACCGACGAGGCTCGCCGGTATTTCGAAAAGGCTGTTGCGCTTGAGCCGCGCAATCCCGCCGGGTACGCATGTCTGGTCGGTGCGGTCAAGACGCGAGCAGGCGACCCGCATCTTCCGGTAATGGAAGCCCTGGCAAAAGATTTGTCCGGATCACTCGCTGTCGATCGGGCAGTTCTCCATTTTGCGTTGGGTAAGGCACTGAGCGACGTTGGCGAGCACCAGCGGGGGTTCGATCATTACCGAGAAGGCAATGCGCTGAAACGATGGGAGACTAGCTATGACGAGACAGCGACCGTCGGTCGGCTCGACCGCATCCTTGGGGTATTCACTGCCGAGCTGATGCGCCGCAATCAGGGGCTCGGCGACCCCTGCCGCACGCCGATCTTCATTGTCGGAATGCCGCGTTCCGGATCGACGCTCGTCGAGCAGATCTTGGCGAGCCATCCAAGAGTCTTTGGCGCGGGCGAGCGCAGCGATTTTCGCAATGCCGTGCGCAGCGCCGGCCTGCACGGCGGTGGTGCAGAGTTCCCCAGGTCGGTCCCGGCGGTGACTGGTACGCAGCTCCGCAGCCTCGCGCGCTCATACCTCACCACCATCGGAGCCGTCGGCGCAGGCACCCCGGCCATGCGCGTCACCGATAAATTGCCGGCGAATTTTCGCTATGCCGGCCTCATTCATCTGGCACTGCCGAATGCACGAATCATCCATACCTGCCGCGATCCAATCGACACTTGCCTTTCGTGCTTCGCGACCCTGTTCGAGAAACAGCCGTTCACCTTCGATCTCGGCGAGCTTGGACGCTATTACAGCGCCTATACGCGGCTGATGAAGCACTGGCGCGAGGTCCTGCCTGAGGGAGTAATGCTCGATGTGCAATATGAAGAGCTAGTCTACGATTTCGAGCCGCAAGCGCGCCGCATCCTAGCGCACTGCGGCCTCGAATGGGACGATGACTGTCTCTCCTTCCACCAGGCGAAACGGCCGGTCAAGACGGCGAGCATGACTCAGGTGCGCCAGCCGATCTATCGCAGCTCGGTCGGCCGCTGGCGGCCCGACGACGAAACGCTGCGACCGCTATACGAGGGGATGGGTCTCGCTGCGGCAGACCTGCCGGTCGCCGCTCCGGCCGAACAGTTCGGGAAGGCGGGGCGGTCATGGCGGAATTGACGAACGTCAGATACACAAAGCTCTTCGCGTCGCCGCTGATGGCGCATGTCTGGGCCGACGCGGCCGAATTGAACGGCGAGCTCGTCGAACGCATTCTGGAACATCGGCAGCGAGCGCAGGCGAAACCAGGACAAATGTCCGGCGGCTGGCACTCTGATCCCGGCCAGCTCGAATTTTGCGGCCGACCGGGCGACAGCTAATTCCCCACATGTATGAGATGGCTGACAGAGCATGGGCCAAGTGCTGGCTGAACACGGCGGGCGCCACCGCAGATGCGGTAGACCTTACATGGCTGGGTAAACGTCAATCCGTCGCGCGCCTTTGAACGGATGCACACGCATCCCGGTGCCACTTGGTCGGGCGCTAATTGCGTCGAGCAGGGCGGCCCGCCACCCGAGGCCGATCACGGCACGCCGCCATCTATTCGACCCGTGCCAGCGACGTGCCGACACCTTCTTGCCGCCTCTGGTCCGTTGAGCTTTCTAATCAAACCGAAAGCGGGTTGATGATGCTGTTTCCGGGCTATCTACCGCATATGATCCTTGCCCATCAAGGCAGCCAGCCGCGCATTTCAATCGCTTTTCAACCTGCGCAAGGAGCCGTTCCCGTGACGCCGCCGCACCCGAGTCAGGGGCTTCTCGACCAGACATTCGCAAAGGCGCTGTCGTTGCACCGGCAAGGTCGACTGGGCGAGGCCGAGCCGATCTATAGGTCGGTCCTTTCGGCCGACAGCGAGCATTTCCTGTCGCTGCTTCACCTGGGCGTGCTGCGCCTTCAGCAAGGGAGCCGCGCAGAGGCGCTCGAATTGACTAGGGCGGCGTTGCGTCGCGATCCCAATTCCGCCGAGGCCCATTCCAATCTCGGCGCGACCCTCCAGCTGCTCGGCCGGCCCGATGAAGCGATTCTTGCCTATGAGAGCGCGCTCGCCGTCGACCCTGATCGCGCCGAAGCGCATTACGGGCTTGCCGTCGCCCTCCATGCCTTGTCCCGGCACCACGAGGCGATTGCGTGCTATGAGCGCACGCTTGCCATTGATCCCGATTACGCCGAGGCGAATTGCGGGCTCGGCGCAGCATTGCACGCAGTCGGACGGAATGAACGGGCAGTCGCCTGCTACGAAGCGGCACTTGCGATCGATCCCGATTATGTCGAAGCGCAGTGCGGGCGTGGCGCGGCGTTGCAGACACTGAAAAGGCATGATGAGGCGATAGCTGCGTTCGGGGACGCGGTCACGGCCGAGCCCGACAATACCGCGGCACGCAATGCGCTCGGACTCGCGCTGCAGGAGGTTGACCGCCACGACGAAGCGCTTGCACATTTTCGCCATGCCCTCGCCGTCGACCCACGCTCGGGCGACACGCAGGTAAATCTGGGAAGCGTCCTCAAAGAGATCGGCCGGATCGATGAGGCCCGGCACGCGTTTCAGGCGGCGGTCGAAATCGAGCCTGAAAATGTACGGTTCCGCTATGCCTTGGTGAACTCTCGGCGGGCATGCGCGGGCGACCCTCACCTGGCGGCTATGGAGGCGTGGGCGCGTGACATCGATGCGTTCCCCGAGGATCAGCAGATCCTCCTTTACTTCGCTCTCGGCAAGGCTTTAGCGGAGACCGGCCGACACGAGGAATCGTTCCGGTTTCTCGTCGCTGGAAATGCGCTGAAGCGTCAGCAGGTCCGCTATGACGAGCGCGCGACCCTGGACACCTTCAATCGCATCAAACGGGTGTTTACGACGGACTTGATGGTCCGCATGGCGAGAATGGGACATCCCTCCGCAATGCCCGTTTTCATCATCGGCATGCCGCGCTCCGGTTCGACCCTGGTCGAGCAGATGCTGGCGAGCCACCCAAAGGTGTTCGGTGGTGGGGAGCGCCAGGATTTCAGCGACGCGCTGGCGAGCATCGCCGCGGACCCGTTTCCGCAATTTGTCCCCGGCCTGACCGCGGACCAACTCGAACGCCTAGGCGCCGTCTATCTCGAACGCGTCAGCGCCAGTGCAACGGCTGAGCGGATCACCGACAAGATGCTCGCCAATTTCTGCCTGGCAGGCCTCATTCATCTTGCATTGCCAAACGCCCGCCTGATCCACACAAGGCGCGATCCGGTCGACACCTGCCTATCGTGTTTCACGCTGCTGTTCGGTGCCGAGCAACCCTTCGCCTACGACCTTGGCGAGCTTGGACGCTATTACAGGGCTTATGCGCGGCTGATGAAGCACTGGCGCGAGGTCCTGCCGGAGGGCGTGATGCTCGATGTGCAATACGAAGAGCTGGTCGGCGATTTCGAGCCCCAGGCGCGCCGCATCGTTGCTCATTGCGGCCTCGAATGGGACGACGCCTGCCTGGCTTTTCACGAGACCCAGCGGGTGGTGCGGACGGCCAGCGTAACGCAAGTGCGCCAGCCGATTTACCGCAGCTCGGTCGGGCGGTGGCGGCCCGCCGACGCTGTGCTGCGCCCACTGCTCGACACCTTCACATCATTCGACTGACCGCGCGCGCTCGAGGGCGCCGCCCCTCATTCTGATGGATCCACTGGCTCGGTAAGCAACCGGCGGAAAGGACCGAGCCATTCCCGATACCGCCGCCAGCGCCCGATGGAATTCGTGTACACCGGCTGGCGCACCTGCCATGCGCTGGGCGTGCGAACGATGCGTTCGTTGGTCTCGGGCCGCAGGCAACGCTCGTCCCAATCGAGTCCGCAGAACGCGATAATCTTTCGCGTCACGCCCTCGCGTTGCGCTACCAGATCCTCGTAATCGACTTCGAGAAAGCGGTTGGGCGGCAGCACGTGCCGCCAGTGCGCCATCAGCCGTGCATACTGCTCCCAATAGAACGCGATCGTGTCGCGGTCATAGGCGAAATCCGGCAGGTTGCTAAAGGGTGTCATGTAGATCGATAGGCAGGTGTCGACCGGGCTGCGGCGGCAATGAATAATTCGGGCGTTCGGTAAGGTCAGATAAATTAGCCCGAGCAGCAGAAAATTCGTCGGCATCTTGTCAGTCACGCGACGGGCTCCCGGCGCCAGCCGGCGCAGCATCCCACAATAGTCGTCCCCGATCCGGGCCGTGTCGGCGGCCTCGAAGGCGCCAGCCTCGAGATCGGTCAGGAGTGCGCCTTTGCCGCCCCAGAAGCGTAGTTCACCGCCGGCGGAAACCTCAGCATGGGCGGAAACGATCTGCTCTACCAAGGTCGTCCCCGAGCGGATCATGCCGACGATCAAAACCGGCAGCTCATCGGCGACGCCGAGCCCCCGGTGCTCTTCGAAGAACCGCTCGGTGAACAGCGCGATCAGCCGGTCGACATTGCCGGCATGCCGCTGCCGATCGATCGCCCGTCCGGCGAGCCGGAGCCGCTCGTGGCTAATGCTGTTGGCCGCATCGAAATGGTGCATCGCATCGCGATGCCGGCCGAGGTCGTCGAAGGATTTGCCCAGGGCGTAATGGAAGGTGGCGAGCTCCTGACCGCGGAGCCCCGACTCCTTGATCAGAGCGAGCATCGCGTCGATCAACGGCTCATCCGCCGCAGTGACCCGCTTCGCCGAGACGATGCCGAGATAGGCGTCGGCCAGTCGTGGCTGCGCCGCGACAGCTCGCCTGTAACTAGCAATCGCATCGTCGAACCGACCCTGCTGCCGGAGGGCATCACCGAGCAGCCGGTGGGCTTCGCCCGATTTCGGATCGCGCGCAAGGGCGCGGCGCAGACGATCCTCCGCTTCGGAAACCTCGCCTTCGGCCAACAGAACGTCGGCAATTTGCAAGAGGTTGCTCGGATGTGCTGCAGCGGCCCGCCGCAGGCAGATCAATGCCTCGTTGCGATGACCATGAGCGAAGAGCAGCCGGGTCAGCCTCGCATGAGTGTCCATGTCGGTTGCCGACAGCGCAACGGCGCGCCGGTAGGCGGCGATAGCCTCCTGATCGCGACCGAGGCGCTGCAAGGCCATGCCGAGATTGCCGTGCAGAGTGGGGAGTTCGGGGTGGAGCGAGGCTGCAGTCTCGAAGCTTTCGGCCGCCGCCTCCGGCCGGCCGGCGGCGAGGTGAGCGAGACCAAGATTATTGTGCGCGGCGACATCCTTCAGATTGAGCCGAAGCGCTTTGCGGGACAACGAGATCGCTTCCGCGCTATCGCCCTCTGAAAGCATCAAGTTCGCCAGCTCATCGAGCGCCGCCCCCGATCTGCGATCGAGCGCCGCAGCCCGGCGCAGGAGTTCGATCGCGAGCTGTCGGTCGCCGCGCTTGCCGGCAATCGTCCCGCGCAGAACGAGCGCAGGTACCAAGCCCGGGTCGAGATCGAGCAGCCGATCGCATTTGTCCGCCGCCTCGGCGAGCGCACCCGACCCATGCGCCAGGACCGCTTCGAGCAGCAGCTGTTCGCGCGCCCGCGCTGCTGTCGCCCCTGGGCGTCGGCTGCCAAGTGGGTGCCCGCTGCGGGAATTGCCCGACAAGTCTCTCACCTCGCAAGTCTACGTCATCGCCGTGTTGGACAGAATGGATACCTCGTGGCGGCCGGCGCCTCAGCTTGCGGCGAGAGCCGGCGGAATTGCTCGCCGTGCTGCTTTGTCCGCCGCGATGAGGCGTTGCCTCTCCGAATCCTCCGTGCGCCACCGCCGCCTGAGTTCAGTCAGAGAGGCCAGCCCTGCTGCTGTCGTGAAGCGATTGATCAGCACCACGCGATCACCGATCTTGCCGAGGCGCTCGACACCGGGCAAGCCGTCGCGGACGACGGTTGCGAGGTCGGCCGAGATTCAGGTTCGCCCGTCTCGCAGGATTACGGGCCGGGCGGACGTGAGTTCACCGGCCGCATCAAGGAGGTCGAGATCGCCATCGCCAGGCTGGCCAGAGCGTAGACCACCTGGTCTCGCCGGAGGAGGCCATTCGCATCGCCCCTGGCACGGCAATAGGGACCGGGCGCGGAACCCGCGCGGGCTCACGGGATTGCTCGATCAGATGGAACTGGCGCTCGAGGAGCTCGAGAGTTCAGCTGCCGAGGGCGAGGTCGCCGCCGAGCGCGCCGCGGCCCAGACCACGAATGTGGTGGCCTTCACCCGCAAGCGTCCTGCACGCCAGCCCTTCCCCGAGCATCTGCTGTGGATCCGGCGGGCGTATTTCGCGCAGAAGAAGCCGATCAAGGCGATCCGTCGCGAGTTTCGACTGTCGCGGAAGGTCGTGCGCAAGATGATCCGGTCGCAGGCGACCGAGTTTCATTATGAGCGCGGGCGGCAACCGTTTCCGCGGATCGATCCATGGCGGGAGCAGCTCGACGGGATGCTGCTGGCGAACGAGGACAAGCCGGCGCGGTTCGGTGGGCACTACAGCCGATTCTGCCTCCTCGGATTACGCCAACCCCATGTCCTACTGTCTCCTGATCCGCGAAAATTCTGGAAACCGATGTCCGATCGGCGAAGTCAGGCTAGTGTGAGGCGCCGCCAGAGCCGGTGCCCTTTTTGAGCAACGCGACCGGCAGAATGGCGACGATCAGGACGGCGCCGAGTAAGGCAAAGCAGTCGGCGTAACCCATGATCGTAGCCTGGGCGCGGATCGTCTGGCCGACGGCGATGATGGCGCGGTGCGCGTGCCCGTCGGCTGGGCGTTGGGGTGAATAACCATCAGGGCTCGACCCGGCGAAATCGGAGAAACAAAGCTCTCTGGCGCTGGCCGCCCCGATTTTACTCGCGCATGGTCGCAAGCAGCGCCGCCACTTGTCCGCCGTTGCGCTCGATGACCGATGCAAACTCGGAGCGCTGGGTCAGCACCATGCTCACGCCATCGACGGTAACGTCGGTGATCTTGTAGCGGCCGTCGCTCACG
>DASYNW010000045.1:0-1503 GCA_036008325.1 Allostellaceae bacterium | reverse complement strand
TTGGGACATAAGAAGCTCGACACGACGGCGCTCTACACCCGCGTCGCCGTCAGCGCGCTCGGCCAGGTGACAAGCCCGCTCGACTTCCTGTTAAAGATGCCCGGCTGACGCGCGGCCGTTGTCACGGCCAGCGGTCGAGGTGGCGGACATCTTCCGCCACCGCGGACCGGCTTGGCGTGCGTCCCATGCCGGCCATGTGAGCCTCGGCCAACTCAAGGTCATGTCGGCGATCGAGCGTTGCCGAACGGCGGTGTTGGGCGGTCATGTCGAGCGCTGCGAGGCCTGCGCCCACTTGCGGATCTCTTACAACTCCTGCCGCGATCGGCATTGCCCAAAGTGCCAGGCCGTCGCTGCCAAGCAGTGGCTGGCCGACCGCCAGGCCGAACTCTTGCCCGTGCCGTACTTCCACGTCGTCTTCACCCTGCCGCGACCGATCGCCGACATCGCCTATCAGAACAACGCCGTCGTTTATGACCTGTTGCTCAAAACCGCCGCCGAGACCTTGATCACCATCGCGGCCGACCCCAAGCACCTCGGCGCGCGCATCGGACTCACCGCCGTCCTCCACACCTGGGGATCGACACTGACCCACCATCCGCACGCCCATATCATCGTCCCGGGCGGCGGCTTTTCGCCCGACCGCCAGCGCTGGATTACCTGCCGGCCCGGCTTCTTTCTCTCCGTGCGGGTGCTCTCGCGCCTCTTCCGGCGCCTGTTCCTCGAAAGACTGACCGCCGCGCACCAAGCCGGGCGGCTGCACTTCTTCACCAACCAGGCCGCCCTCGCCGAGCCGGCAGCCTTCCAAGCACGCCTCGCCGCCCTGCGAAAGCGCAAATGGGTGGTCTATGCCAAGCGGCCTTTTGGCGGACCCGACGCTGTCCTCGCCTACCTTTCGCGCTACACGCACCGGATTGCTATTGCCAATAGCCGGCTCGTCGCCTTCGACGGCGAGCGCGTTACCTTCAAATGGAAGGATTACCGGGCCAAGAGCGACGCCCGCTACAAGCTGATGACGCTCGACGCCGACGAGTTCATCCGTCGCTTCCTGATCCACGTGCTGCCCGACGGATTTCACCGCATCCGTCACTACGGCCTTTTTGCCAATGCCAACCGGGCCGGCAATATCGCATTGGCCCGCCGGTTCCTCGGCGTACCCGACCCAGCCCCGTCGAGCGGCGGCGCGAGCGACGGCACCGAAAATTGTCACGAAGACGCCGAGTGGAACGCTTGTCCTTGCTGCGGCGGGCGTATGATCATCATCGAGACCTTTGAACCCGGCTGCCAGCCGCGGCTGTGGCCGATCCCATCGATCGGGCTCGATAGCTCATGACCGACACGCTTGTGTCACTATCCTCCGCCGCTGCACCTGTCCGATGCCGGTATCTCGCCGGTAACGCCCACGCTCAGCCGACGGCAACCGTCAGCGCCGCCTTCCACCGCCAAAACGCAGATCGCTCGGCGCAACATCACCTTTCCGTCCGCAGCCCGGGCGACCGACAGCAC
>DASYNW010000044.1:0-16681 GCA_036008325.1 Allostellaceae bacterium | reverse complement strand
CCGGAAAGACAAACTTGCTCATTGTACGACCTCGTACTGCACCAGGGCGTCGGGGGCGGGGCAATAGTCGAGGCAGTCGCCGCAGCCGGTGCATTTGGCCGGCTGCACCTCGTAGAGATGGCGCGGCTCCAACAGCATCGGCCGGATCGCCGATTCGGGACAGACCTCGCGGCACAGGCCGCAGGAATTGCAGATCGCGTAATCGATCCGCACCTTCATCGCCCAGACCTCATCGCCATGCCTTCACCGGATGCCGCCGATCTGGTGCAGCAGATAGCCCAACGCTTCCTCGACCGGCTGCTGGGTCTCGGGCGTCGCGCACAGAAAATCGATCTGGAACTTGCCTTCCATGAAATGCATCAGCTCCTCGTCGCGCTGCGAGAGATGCTCGTGGCGCACCAGCGGGTCGGCGACCCGGTCGAGATAGGCCATGATGCCGATGCAGGCATTGGCCTCCTGGTAATAATTCTGCGCGGCGCGGGCCAATGGGTGGATGTGCGGGAACATCATTGAGAGGCCGAAATAGGCAGGGAGCGGCTGGGTATTGGCCTGCGCAATGTCCATCAATTCGCGTTCGTCCTTGATCCAGCCCTTGCCGAGCAATACGTCGGCGTGCAATTTACTGTGCTTGCACTCATCCCAGATCTGGCGCGCGCGCATCCGCTGCAGATCGATGTAGCGCTCCTGGTCGGCGATATCGACCGACAGCAGCTGCCCCGACATCTGCTTGATCGACATGTGCACGCCCTCGGCGGCATAGCCGCGCAATGCGCGTTCCTTCTTCCAGGCCTCGTCGTTGCGCCCGAGCTCCTCCTCGATTTCGCCGAGCGTGCGCTGCAATGAAATTTCCCAGCCCTTGAGGCATTTCTCGCGAGTCAGCCGCAGCCGGAACTCGGCCCCCGGCGCGCCCGGCGCCGTCGGCCATACCCATCTGTCCAGAAATTGTGTGAGGATCGCATGCATAGCTCAAGCCTCCTGCCAGGCTTCGGGCGGCGGCGGCACCATCGAGCGGCCGCTCTCGACCTCGACGATCGAGCCTTCCGCCGGGCAATACATCAGACACGCCGTGCACCCGGGGTAGGTGCATTTCTGCAGATCGATTTCGATGCGGTGCAACGGCTCCAGGGCCACATAGACCGCGTTGAGAGCTCGCGGCACACGATGTAGCACATCCGGCATTCGGTGCAGCGCTCGTGATCGATCTTGAGACTGGGCATGCCGCTTCCGTCAATCGGTCACTTGCCGGCGCGGCGCTGGCGGCCGCGGCGCTTCACGCCCCAGCACAAAGGCGCTGGGCTCACCGAGAAATCGGCCGTAGTCGCGTTTGGCGACGGCGCAGGCCCAGCGGCACAGCTCGGCCTCGACCGGCTTGGTCACAAACTCTTCGACGATGCGCCGGCCCATATTGATGTGGCTGCGATTTTCGACAAACTGGCTCTCGAATACGCCTTTGAGATCGGGGTCGGCGATCGCTTTCGTCAGTCCCTCCATCCAGGCGAGTTCGAGGACCTTCGGTCCCAGGTTGAGAGCAGCAATCCGGATCGGATGTGGGTAGGTGGCCAGATTGCGCAACGAAAAGACGTAATAGGCCAGCGCCGAATCCATCACGAAACAGCCGGAGGGATGCCGGAAAGCGTCTTTCTGCGTGGCGGCGAACCCCTTGCGCAGCAACGCATCGAGATAGAGCATCTCATGCGTCGACTCGTCGACGATCTGCTTCGAGAACAAGTATTTGATCGAGGGCGGGAAGTCGTTGATCTCCAGACCCTGACCCCAGCCGCCATAGATGTAATAAAACATCCGTTCGAGGGTCCACAGCCGGCCGATCAGCCGGTTGGCGGCATCATCGTCGAGCCCCTCATGCCCGGCGGCCGCGATCACCGCCTCGAACGGGCTGGCGCGGCACTCCGCCCGGCTATGGCCGATCAGCTCCTGCGCCAGTTCCCGCCCCGGCAGGCCGGGCATTACCCCCACCCTAAACCCTCCCCCGCGCGCGGGGGAGGGAATGGGGGGGGGGCTCACGGCTCGTAAACCGCGAAGCATTTGCTCGAATTAAAGATCCAGGTCTCGATGAACGAGGTTTCGGAAGGCCGCCGGCCGAGCGCGTTCATCCCACCCATCAGGCACATCCAGTTCAGGATTTCCTGCTGGCCGCTGTCCTCGACGGCACTCAGCGGGCGCTCCCGCCAGGCGGCGTAATCGCCCTTGACCAGCGCGTCGTAGAGACCGCGATCGGCGGCGACATCGGGATAGAGCAGCCAGTTCTTCGGCGTCAGAAACGCGTGCGACCAGCTCGACGAGGCGACCAGCGCCACCCGGTACGGGCTGTCCTTTAGGATCCGCGCGCAGGCCCCGCCGAGGTCGAAGCAGCGCCACGGAGCCGGGGAGGGCGGGTCGAAATCGGCCTCGGCCGGCTGTTCGCTCAGGGAACGCACGCCGGCTTGCTGGGCGATCACCCGGCGGCCATAGCAATTGACCTGGAACGGCAGCACCGGATAGGGGAACCCTTGCCGGTCGTAATCCAGAAACAGCAAGGTGTTCAGAAACGCGTGGCCGAGCGGATGATGCAGCGGCTTATAGGCGTAGGACACGTCGAACCCGGATTCGATCATCCTGCCGGCGAGATATTTGCCGGCTTCGCGGTTGCCCTTGTATTCGAAGACCTTGTCGTTGGGCTCACCCCAGGCATTCGGCGCGCGGTAGAACTGCCATGGCTTTGGCGTCATCTCGTCATAGGCGAGCAGACAGAACGGCGGGATGATGTCTTCGCGGAAGTTTTCGAACTGGTCGTCGCCCCAGATCACGACGAGGTCGGGGGCGAACTCGTCGAGCGCGCGGCGCGCGTTGCGGAACCCGGCAATCAGCGCCTCGCGATGCCGCCGCGCCGCCGACAAGCCCTGGTCGGCGCCGTATTCCTCACGCATCGCCGCCGGCCAGCCCTCGGGATGGCGATAGCGCTCGGGCAGGGCCGGGTCGTCGAGGACCCGCTTGAGGATGCGGCCCATGCTTTCGTCGGTCCCCGAGAGCGGCGGAAAATGGGTGACGCCCAATCCGAGAATCTCGCCCATGTCTGGTTCCTCCCAAGGCGCGCGAAGAGGTTTGGGGTACGTCCGCTGCGGCGTTTTGTCAAGGTGACGCGTTCCGGCCCGGCGATTCGCCCGGGCGCCCATCCAAAATTTACCTTGGCGAAAGATCAGGCCCGCGGATCTTTTCCCCTATCGGGGCGGACGTTGCATGATGCCGCCCGGTTGTGGCAAGAATCGAGCGGGGAATACGGGACCGAGGGGGCTCCGATGGCGGCTCGTCGCTTCAGTCGGCGGACGATGTTCGCGGCGCCGTTCGCGGCGTCGGCACTGCTGGCCGGGTCGCCGGCGCAGGCGGGCGACGCGGACTTTTATACTTTTCTTTACGCTGTTCGGCGCGACGCCGCCGCGCGCGGCATCCGCCTGTCGACGATCGACGGGTCGCTGCGCTACGCCGAGTACCTTCCCCATGTCATCGAGCTCGACCGCCGTCAGCCGGAGCAGGTGCTGACCTTTGCCCAATACCTGCAGAAGACGGTCTCCCCGCAGCGCGAAGAGAATGCGCGCCGGCAGCTGTTCGACAACCGGATTGTGCTCGACGAGGTGTGGCGGCGCTACGACGTCGAGCCGCGCTTTATCGTGGCGCTGTGGGGTCTCGAAAGCGATTTCGGCGCGGTCACCGGCAATTACATGGTGGTCTCGTCCTTGGCTACGCTCGGGTTCGACGGGCGGCGCGGCCCCTATTTCCGCGGCGAGCTGATCTCGGCGCTGCGCATCATCGACGAGGGCAACATCGCGGCCGCGAACATGACCGGGTCGTGGGCCGGGGCCATGGGCCAATGCCAGTTCATGCCGTCGACGTTCCTCGGCTACGCGGTCGATTTCGACGGCGACGGCCGCCGCGACATTTGGACCGATCGGGCCGATGTCCTCGCCTCGATCGCCAATTTCATTGCTCATCTGGGTTGGCGCAACGGCGAGACCTGGGGGCGCGCGGTGCTGCTGCCGCCGGATTTCGATGCGCGCTTTACCGGCCTCGACGTCAGAAGGCTGACCGGGGAGTGGGGCCGGCTCGGGGTCCGCAATCTCGATTCGACGCCGCTCGCCGCGCCGCAGATCGAGGCCTCGCTGGTCATGCCGGACGGCGCCGGCGGCCCGGCGCTGCTGGTCTACGACAATTTCCGCACGATCATGCGGTGGAACAAATCCACCTATTTTGCCGGCGCGGTCGGCTATCTCGCCGACAGCATGCTCGGGCAGCAGCGGGTCGAGCACAGCTGATCTCGGATCGGCTGGGGATTGGGCGGGGGGAACGATGCCGACCGATGCCGCCGGTTCCACCCGGCTTGTCGCACCGCTTGTATTGCTCGGCCTTTTGCTCGCCGGCTGCGCCTCGAATCCCTTCGGCAGCTCCTACGGCAGCCTTGCCGCCGGCGACGGACAAGGCAGCTACCGGGTTGGCCGGCCCTATGAGATCAAGGGGGTATGGTATTATCCGAAGGTCGATTACGACTACGACAAAACCGGGGTCGCCTCCTGGTACGGCGGGGAGTTTGTCGGGCGATTGACCGCCAACGGCGAAATCTTCGACCTGAACCGGCTGACCGCGGCCAACACCACCCTGCCGATGCCCAGCATCGTCGAGGTGACCAATCTGCAAAACGGCCGGTCCTTGCGGCTGCGGGTCAACGACCGCGGGCCCTTTGTCGACGGCCGCCTGATCGACGTGTCGCGCCGGGCCGCGCAGCTGCTCGGCTTCGAGGCCCAGGGCACTGCCCCGGTCGAGGTCAAGATCGTCAAGGATGCGAGCATCCGGGTCGCCGAGGAGGCGATGCGCAACAGCGGGCAGGTTCTGCTCGCCGATGCTGGCGCGGCTGCCACGACCGCAGCGGTCGGGCCGCCACCCGCTTCGTATCCGTCCGCCGCAGCGCCGGTAAGGACGGCCACCGAAGCCGCGTCCCGGCCGAGGTCCCGCGCGCCGAGGCCGCGACCCACCCGCCCGGCGCCTTTGCCGTCGATGGCGCAGGCGGCGCCGACGGCGCCGACGGCGCTCGCGGCGGGGACCGGTGATGCGCCCCGGCGATCCAGCGGCGCCTATGCGGCACTGTCCCGATTTGCCTTGATCGCGCCCGCCGAGGCAGCGCCGTTGCCGAGCACTGCGAGGCCTGCACCCGAACGAAACACCCTCGCCGGGCCGACCCGCACCCGCGAAATGCCACTTTCCCGGTCGAGGACGGTCGCGGACATGGGCGGCGGGCCGCCGGGCCGGCTCTATGTCCAGGCTGGCGCGTTTTCGCTGCGCGACAATGCGCAGCGGGTGCAAACCCGGATCGCCCCATTGGGCGTGGTGCGGGTGATGAGCGTTGCGGTCAACGGGGTGCAGGTTTATCGGGTGCGGCTCGGCCCGGTGGAGAATGTCGAACAGGCGGATCGATTGCTGCAGCGGGTGGTCAGCAGCGGCTATCCCGGGGCGCGGATCGTCACCGATTGAGCTTGCGCATAGCATCGGGCGAACGGAAATGAGCATGGCTATCGGGCCGCGTTTCTTTGGATTTCTCGTCGCGGCGCTGCTCGCGACCGCTCTCGCCGGTCAGCCGGCCGCGGCAAAGATCAAGGCCAAACCCGCGGCGAGCGCGCCGGTTCCAGCGGCGAGCGCTTCGGCCGCGGCGGGCGCGCCGGCCATCGGCATCGACACCGAGGCGGCGCATGCGATCATCGTCGAGGTCGAGACCGGCACGGTATTGCTCGACAAGGAAGCCGACCAGGCGTTCCCGCCGGCATCGTTGAACAAGCTGATGACCGCCTATGTCGTCTTCGACATGCTGAAAAAGGGGGCCGCGAAGCTAACCGACCAATTGCCGGTCAGCGAGGAGGCGTGGCGGCTCGGCGGCTCGAAGATGTTCGTGCCGCTGGGCGGCAAAGTCTCGATCGACGATCTGGTGCACGGCATGATCATCCAGTCGGGCAACGATGCCTGCCTGGTGCTCGCCGAGGGGCTCGCCGGAAGCGAGCAGGCCTTTGTCGATTTGATGAACAAAACCGCAAAACAAATCGGGCTCAAACACAGCCACTTCGCCAACGTCACCGGCCTTCCCGACCCGAATGGCTGGGTTACCGCGCGCGATCTGGCCACTTTGGCGATCCGCACAATCAAGGACTTCCCCGAGTTCTACAAGATCTACGGCGAGAAGGAATTCACCTTCAACAACATCAAGCAGGGCAACCGCAATCCGCTGCTCTATGAGAATGACGGCGCCGATGGGCTGAAGACCGGGCATACCAAGGAATCGGGCTTCAGCGTCACCGGCTCGGTCAAGCGCGGCGACCGTCGCATCGTCATCGTGCTGGGCGGGTTGCCCTCGATGCGGGCGCGCGCGCAGGAGAGCGAGCGGCTGGTCGACTGGGCGTTTCGCGATTTCAACGACTATCGGCTGTTCAGCGCGGGCGAGACGGTCGAGGATGCCCCGGTCTGGCTCGGGGCTGCGGCGCGCGTGCCGCTCACGGTCGCCGACAATCTGGTCGTCACCCTGTCGCGCCAGGCGCGCACCGCGATGAAGGTCACCGCCGACTACACCAGCCCGATCCCGGCCCCGATCGACAAGGGAGAGACGCTCGGCAAGCTCGTCGTCACCGCCCCCGGCATCAACCCGATCGAGACGCCGCTGATCGCCGCGGCCAGTGTGCCGCGGATGAACGCGATCGGCCGGATCGCGACCCTGGCGGGGTATCTGGTCTGGGGCGGGCGGCACTGAGCCGATGGCGCGCGGCCGCTTCATTACCATCGAGGGCGGCGAGGGCGCGGGCAAATCGACCCAGGTCGCATTGCTCGCCGCAGCGCTCGAACGCTCCGGGATCGCAGCACTGGCGACGCGCGAGCCGGGTGGCTCGGCCGGCGCCGAGGCGATCCGGCGGCTGCTGCTCGAAGGCGAGGGTGCCCGCTGGGATGCGCGGGAAGAGGCGCTGCTGCTGGTCGCGGCCCGGCGCGACCATGTCAATCGGCTGATCATGCCGGCGCTGGCGCGCGGGGTGTGGGTCGTATCGGACCGGTTTGCCGATTCGACCATCGCCTATCAGGGCTACGGCGGGGGGCTGGCGGCGGCCGACATCGCGGCGCTGCACCGCTTCGCGCTGGGCGATTTCACGCCGGATCTGACCCTTATCCTCGATCTGCCCGCCGCCGCGGGGCTCGCCCGCGCCGCCGCCCGATCGGTCGCGGCCGACCGCTTCGAGCGCCTCGATCCGAGCTTTCACGACAGGTTGCGCGAGGGCTTCCGCGCGATCGCCGCCGCCGAACCCGGCCGCTGTGTGCTGATCGACGCCGCGGGCGCGCCGGATGCGGTGCATCGCGCCGTGACCGGCGCGGTGGCGCAGCGGCTGCAGGTGGCGCTCGGCCCCTAATAACGCATGAAGCGGCAACGCATGCGATCTCGACCTCACCCAATTGCGCGTGGTTCGCGGCCGGCATGGCCCGCGCAGTAGAGCCGGCGGCCGCGGCGGAGAGCGCCCCCCCGCCGCGGGCGAACCCGGATCTCCTCGGCCACGAGAGCGCCGCGCGCGAGCTCGAACGGCTCTACCGGGCCGGGATGCTGCCGCAAGCGATCCTGCTGGGTGGCCCGCGCGGCATCGGCAAGGCGACCTTGGCCTTTCGCTTTGCCCGCTTCCTGTTGGCCCAAGGCAGCGGCGACGACGCGGTCGATTTTTGGGGCGACCTTGGCGAAACCGGGCTCGCCATCGACCCCGACAGCGGCGCCTTTCGCCGCGTCGCGGCCGGCGGCCACGCCGATCTGTTGACCGTCGAACGCGCCTGGGACCCGCGCCGCAAACGCCTGCGCGGCGATATCGTGGTCGAGGATACGCGCGAGATCGGCGAGTTTCTGCGGCTGACCGCGGCGGAGGAGGGGTGGCGCATCGTCATCGTCGACGGCGCCGAGGAGATGAACCGCAACGCGGCGAACGCGGTGCTCAAGATCCTCGAAGAGCCGCCGTCGCGCGCATTGCTGATGCTGGTCAGCCACAGCCCGGGCCGGCTGTTGCCGACGATCCGGTCGCGTTGCCGGCGGCTGCTGCTCAGGGCGTTGCCGCAGCCGGTCGCCGGCCGGCTGATCGCCCGTTATCGGCCGCAGGTCGACGGGGCCGAGGCCGAGCTGCTCGCCGGGCTCTGCGGCGGCAGCGTCGGGCGCGCGCTCGAGCTGGTCGATGCCGGAGGTCTCGGCCTCTATCGCTCCTTGCTCGAATTGCTGGTGCAGGCCCCGGCGATGGACAGCGCAAAACTGCACGGCTTTGCCGACCGGCTCGCCCGCGCCGACACGGAGGACGGCTATCGCGCTGTCGAGGAATTGCTGACGCAGTTTTTGGCCCGCATGGCGACGGGCACTGCGCGCGGCGCGCTCGGCCCTGGGCAAATCCCGGCCGGCCAAATCGCCGCCGCCGAGGCGATGGCGATGCAACGCCTCGGTGCCCGCGCCGATCCCGCCCGCTGGGCCGAGTTGCACGGGCAAATCGAGCGCGATTTCACCGCGGCGCGCGACCTCAACCTCGACCGCAAGCAGACGATGCTCGGCGCCTTCTTTGCCATCGCCCAGACGGCGCGCTAGAACCAAGCCGCCGCTCGCCGGCTGGATCGGGCGCGGCCCCGGCCCATATCTGGGCTTTGGAGAGGATGATGAGCGCGGACCGGCCCTTTTTCGTCACCACGCCGATCTATTACGTCAACGACGTGCCGCATCTCGGCCATGCCTATACGACCGTGGCCTGCGACGCGCTGGCGCGCTTCATGCGGCTCGACGGATACCAGGTCAAGTTCCTGACCGGTACCGACGAGCACGGCCAGAAGGTCGAGCAGTCGGCAGAGGCGGCCGGCGTCTCGCCGCAGGAATTCGCCGATCGGAACTCGGCCAGGTTTCGCGAGGTCGCCTCGCTGCTGAATATTTCGCAAGACGATTATATCCGCACCACCGAGCCGCGGCACACCTATGCGGTGCAGGCCTTGTGGCGGGAACTCGAACGTCGCGGCGAAATCTATCTTGGCCGCTTCGCCGGGTGGTACGCGGTGCGCGACGAGGCCTTCTACGACCAAACCGAGCTGATCAACGGCAAGGCTCCGACCGGCGCCGAAGTCGAATGGGTCGAGGAGGAAAATTATTTCTTCCGACTCTCGGCTTGGCAGGATCGGTTGCTAGGGCATTACGAGTCCACTCCCGAGGCCGTGGCGCCGCGCGGCCGTCGCAACGAGGTGATCAGCTTCATTCGCGGCGGACTGAAGGATCTGTCGATCTCGCGTACCAGCTTCAACTGGGGGGTTCCGGTCCCCGGGCATCCCGGACATGTCGTCTATGTCTGGTTCGACGCGCTGATTAACTATCTGACGGCGGCTGGTTATCCCGACATGGAAAGCCACGAGTTTTCAGCGTTCTGGCCCACCGTTCTTCACGTTGTAGGTAAGGATATCGTGCGATTTCATGCGGTCTATTGGCCGGCCTTCTTGATGGCTGCGGGGCTGGCCCCGCCGCGCCGCGTGTTCGCGCATGGCTGGTGGACCGTCGAAGGCGAGAAAATGTCAAAATCGCTCGGCAACTTTATCCCGCCGAGCGAACTGGTCGGAACCTACGGGGTCGACCCCGTGCGCTATTTCCTGTTGCGGGAACTACCGTTCGGCGGCGATGGCGATTTTTCACATCGCGCGGTCGTGACCCGGCTCAACGGCGATCTCGCCAACGATTTCGGCAATCTGGCACAGCGCGTGCTGGTCATGATCAACCGCGATTGCGGTGCGGCGGTGCCCGTGCCCGGCGCGTTCGCCGACTCCGACCGGGCGCTTCTGGGCCTCGCCGCGAGCCTTTTGGAGACGCTGCGTAAGCACATGAATGAACAAGCGTTTCATCTGGCGCTCGAAGCCATTTGGAAGACCGTGTCCGAAGCCAATCGGTATGTCGACGAGCAGGCGCCGTGGGCTTTGCGGCGCAGCGACCCCAATCGGATGCGCACCGTGCTTTATACCCTCGCCGAAACGATCCGGCATCTTGCAATTCTGGTGCAGCCGTTTGTTCCAGGCTCGGCAATTCGGCTTCTCGATCAGCTGGGTGTGACGCCAGGCGCCCGCGACTTCGCCGCGCTTGCGGCAGCGCCGCTGGTCCCGGGAACACGATTGCCGCGGCCCGAGGGGATCTTTCCGAGGTTTGTCGAGGCGCCGGCAATATGAATGATGGCGATATGAATGATTATGAGGGCAGGGCGGCGACGCTGGTCGACAGCCATTGCCACCTCGATTTCCCCGATTTCGCGGCCGAGCGGCAGGCCGTCATCGCCCGCGCCAAGGCCGCCGGGGTCGGAACCATGCTGACGATCGGCACCAGGCTCGACCAGTTCGATGCGGTCCGCGCGGTCGCCGACAGCGACGCGGCGATCTGGTGCTCGGTCGGGGCCCATCCGCACGAGGCCGCCGATCACGCCGAGCTCTTGCCCGAGCAGCTGACGCGACTGGCGGACCACCCCAAAGTGGTCGGGATCGGCGAGACCGGGCTCGACTTCCATTACGATTTGAGCCGGCGCGACATCCAGGAGCGGGTGTTCCGCGCCCATATCGCGGCTTCGCGCGCAACCGGCCTGCCGCTGATCGTCCACGCCCGCGAAGCGGACAGCGAGATCGCCCGCATCCTCGACGAAGAACGGCCGCCGCCGGGGGTGCTGCATTGCTTTTCGAGCGGCCGGGAATTGGCCGAGGCGGCGCTGGCGCTCGGCTTCTATATCTCGATTTCCGGGATCGTGACCTTCAAGAACGCCGAGGATCTGCGTGCGATCGTGCGCGATCTGCCGCTCGACCGCCTGCTGGTCGAGACCGACAGCCCCTATCTCGCTCCGGTGCCGTACCGCGGCAAGCGCAACGAGCCGGCTTATGTCGCGGCGACGGCGGCGGCGGTGGCAGCCCTGAAGGGCGTCGCCCCCGCGGCGCTGGCACAGGCGACGAGCGCCAATTTCTTTCGGCTGTTCGCCAAGGCGACCGCGCCGCTCGAACTCCGTCGATGAAAGTGACGATCCTCGGCTGCGGTGCGTCGACCGGGGTGCCGGCGATTGGACCGGATTGGGGAAGATGCGATCCCTGCGACCCGCGCAACCGCCGCCGCCGCGCCTCAGTGCTGGTCGAAATCGGGCCGGTCTCAATCTTGATCGACACGTCGCCCGATCTGCGCGAACAGCTGATCGACGCGCGGGTCGGGCGGCTCGATGCGGTGGTCATGACCCATGCGCATGCCGACCATCTGCACGGCATCGACGATTTGCGCGCGCTGAACCGGCTGATGGGCCAGGAGATCCCGCTCTGGGCCGACACCAAGACCTTGGCCGAAATCCGCCGCCGCTTCGGCTATGTTTTCGACCCGCCGAGCGAGCCGGGACGCTTTTACAAGCCTTGCCTGGTCGCGCATGAAATCAGCGGCCCGTTTGCGATCGACGGCATCGAGATAACACCGTTCGCGCAGGATCACGGTTTCAGCACGACCTTGGGCTTTCGCATCGGGCCGATGGCGTATTCGACCGACGTGGTCGAACTCGACGATACGGCTTTTGCCGCACTTGCTGGCGTCGAACTGTGGATCGTCGATTGTTTTCGCCGGGCGCCGCACCCGACCCACAGCCATCTCGACAAGACGCTCGGTTGGATCGCTCGGGTCGGTCCACGGCGCGCGGTGCTGACGCATATGGAGCAGAGCCTCGACTATCGCGAGCTCTGCGCCGAATTGCCGGCCGGCGTCGAGCCCGGCCAGGACGGGCTGGTCATCGAGCTGCCGGACCCACCACGTTAAGCCGAGGAGCGGAAATCAAGGACTTTCGCGTGATCGGGTGGGGTGCGGCGATCGTGCTCGCCCTGGGGAGCGCGCCGGCTTCGGCCGAGGCGATCGTTCAGAACCAGCAACATTTTGGAAAATGTCGGGAACGAGTTTGGCGCCCCGCTGGCGTTCAACGAATTCGACCCGGCGTTGGGGACGCTCGATTCGGTCACCCTCGATTTCACGCCCTTGCGGTGCCGGAACCGGCGAGCCGGGCCATTTTCATCGCCGCGCTGCTCGGCGCGTGACAAGTTTTCCATAATATACATTATGCGACATCCGTGCTAAGCAACCGGCCCCGATGCCGGAAACAAAGCGGGCAAAGGGTGCTCAGAGCGGCGCCGAATCATCGGCTTGCGGCACGCTCTCGACGAGCGCGGGCGGGCTGAGCTCGAGGAGGCCGGCGGCGCGCAACTCGTCGACGGCCGGCAGGTCGCGCAGGCTGTCGAGACCGAAATGGGCGAGAAAGCCCGGCGTCGTGACCCATAGGAGCGGACGGCCGGGGCTCATGCGCCGGCCTTTGGGGCGGACCCAATCCGCTTCCATCAAGGTGTCGATCGTGCCTTTGCCGAGACCGACGCCGCGGATCTCTTCGATCTCGGCGCGGGTCACCGGCTGGTGGTAGGCGATGACGGCCAAGGTTTCGACTGCGGCGCGCGACAATTTGCGGGCAACCGGCCGCTCGATGCGCAGCGCGGCGGCGAGATCGGGCGCGGTGCGGAACGCCCAGCCGCCCGCCAAGCGCACGAGGTTGACGCCACGTCCGGCATAATGCTCGGCCAGCTCGGCCAGCAGATCCCCGAGCTTGGCGCCGTCGCCGAGGCGCTGCGTCAAGATCTGCTCGCCCAGCGGCTCGCCGGCGGCAAACAGCAGCGCCTCGATCAGGCGCAATTGCCGCGCCTCGTCATTCACCGAAAAGCCCCCTCTCCGCCTGGGCGCGCCATTCTGAAGGCCGGGCTGCGCAGATAGATGGGGCCGAACGCCCGGTCCTGGCGCAGCTCGACCCGCCCCTCGCGGACGAGCTCGAGCGCCGCGGCAAATGTCGCTGCCAATGCCGAGCGGCGAATCTGCTCCGCGTCCACCCCGGCCGGCAGGAAGCGCGTCAATTCGCGCCAGTCGGGCACCCGGCCGAGAAAACGCGCCAACCGCTTCAGTGCCTCGTCCATCGAATGGAGCACCGACGGCTCGATCGCCAGCACCGCCGTCGTGGTCCGCCGCCGCCCCTCGCCATAGGCGCGCAGCAGTTGGTAGAGATCGAGCCGCCACACCGGCACCGCGACGGCGGCCAAGCCTTCTGGCGCGCCGCGCAAAAAGACCTCATCGCCAAGCCGTGGGCGGGCCATCAGCCGGTGGCCGGCGATCTGCATCGCCTCGAGCAGCTTCAGCCGGTGTCCCAAGATGGCCGCGAATTCGGCCGCGTCCGGTTCGTCGTCATCGATCGTCTGCTGCGGCAGCAACAGGCGCGATTTCAGATAGGCGAGCCACGCCGCCATCACCAGGTAGTCGGCGGCGAGCGCCAGGCGCAGCTGCTGCTGCCGTTCGATAAAGGCCAGATACTGGTCGGCGAGCGCCAGGATCGAAATCTTGGCCAGATCGACCTTCTGCTCGCGCGCCAAGGACAGCAACAGGCCGATCGGCCCCTCGTAGCCGTCGAGGTCGAGCACCAGCTGCTCGGGCTGGGCGCGATCCCCTCCCCGCCCCCACCCTGACCCTCCCCCGCCGGCGGGGGAAGGAATGGGAGGGGGCGGGGCAGCAGTCGGGCCGGTTGAGGCCTCGCTCATCCGGCCTGCCCGGTAATCGACAGCACGAAATGGATCAAGGCCTCGGTCGGCACCCCGATCACATAGGCGAGGATGTTGAGATTGAGGCCGGTTCGCGCACCGATCCAGGGCAGCACGAACAGCATCAGCAGCAGGATCGGGATGCCGTAGGGCTCGACCCGGGCGAGCCGATAGGCGAGCGCGCGCGGCAACAGCCCGACCGCGACCCGGCCGCCATCCAAGGGCGGCAACGGCAGCAGATTGAAGACGCAGAGCACGGCGTTGATTTGCAAGGAGTGAACCAGGTTGGCGGCGATCCAATTGGCCGGGCCAGACGGAAACAAGCCGACGCCGTAGAACAGCAGCGACGAAGCGATCGCCAGCAGCACGTTGGTGCCCGGCCCGGCCAGCGCCACCCACACCATGTCGCGCCGCGGGTTGTGCAGCCGGCCGAAATTGACCGGCACCGGCTTGGCATAGCCAAACAGGAACCCCGAGGTCACGAACAGCAGCGCCGGCAGCACGATCGTGCCGAACGGGTCGATGTGGTTCAACGGGTTGAAGGTGACCCGCCGCATCCGCATGGCGGTATCGTCGCCAAAACGCCAGGCGATAAAGCCGTGCGCCGCCTCGTGAAAGGTCACGGCGATGATGACCGGCAAGATCCAGGTGCTGGCCTGGTAGATCGCCGCTGCCCAGGATGCCGGCATTTGCATCACCGGCCCTCCGCGAGCAGCGCGTCGAAGCGGCGCTCCAATTCCGGCCGGTCGAACTCCGCCGGCGCCTGCCGCATCGCCTCGCCGCGGGCCAGCCGCGCCGCCGCCTCGGGCGACACCGGGCTTGCCGCCGCGGCGATCTCCTCCATCTCGGCCGGGTCGCCGTTGCAGTGCAGCACCAGGTCGCAGCCGGCGTCGAGCGCGCGGCGCGTCCGCTCGCCGAGGCTCCCGCCCAGCGCGCGCATCGACAGATCGTCCGAAACCAGCACGCCGTCAAAGCCGATCTCGCCGCGCACGATCTCGCCGATCACCCGCCTCGACAACGTCGCCGGTGCCGCCGGGTCGATCGCCCGGTAGACGATATGCGCGGTCATCGCCCACGGCATCGCCGCCAGCGCGCGGAACGGCGCGAAATCGGTGCGCGACAATTCCTGGTGCCCGCTCTCGACTACCGGGCAGGCGTAATGGCTGTCGACCCGGGCGCGGCCGTGGCCCGGAATGTGCTTCAAGACCGGCAGCACGCCGCCGGCGAGGAGCCCCTCGCACACGGCCCGGCCGAGGCGAGCGACGCGGTCGGGCTCCGCGCCATAGGCACGGTCGCCGATCACCGGGTCGGCTGCGGCGCTCGGCAGGTCGAGCACTGGCAGACAGGCGACGGTGATGCCGAGCCGCGCCAGATCGTCGGCGATCAGGCGGGCGCCGAACCGGGCCGCCTCGGCGGCGACCGGGTCGGGCAACGCGGCGATCCGGGCGGCCGCCGGGTAGCGGCGCCAATGCGGCGGACGCAGCCGCGCCACCCGCCCGCCCTCCTGGTCGATCAGCACCGACGCCGCGGGCCGCCCGATCGAGCCGCGCAACGCCTCGACCAGTCCGCGAACCTGAGCGGGGGAGCGGCAATTGCGGCGGAATAGGATGAACCCCGCCGGATCGGCCTCGGCAAAAAAGCGGCGCTCGCCCACGCTCAACTCTTCGCCGGCGCAGCCGAAGATCGCCGCGAGCGGTCTTCTCTCGGATGTCGGGCCTAGCAAGACAATGGTCTTTCGATCACGGGTTCGGCACCTCCACTTTGCGTCATCCGCGGCGGGCGCGGGCAGCAATGCAGCGGCGCCGACGGCTCGGCTAAAGATGGATTGCCGGAAGAGTCCCCGCAATGTCGCTCGGCAGGTTGACGGCTGGGCGGTTGGGGGCGCCGTGCCGTGAGCTCCAAGGATGCCCGGCTCAGCGGACGATCATGCATCCCAGATGCCGCTGCCGCAGCTCGCCGCACAGCCGCTCGGCGACTGCCGAATCTGCGATCGGCCCGGTTTGAATGCGATAATAGACGCCCCTGTCGCCGAGGTCGGCGCGAACCGCCACCGCGGTCAGATGGCCGAGCAGATCCGGGTTGGTCCGCTTGAGGCGATCCCATTCGGCGCGCGCCATGCCGGCGCTGCGCACCGCGCCGAGCTGGAGCCGCAGCCCGCCGGCCGGTTCGAGCTGGGGTCGGCCCGGTTGCGGTCCGGCCTGCTGCGCCTGAGGCCGGGCCAGCCGCGGGTTTGCCGGTGACGCGACGGTCGACTGCGCCGGCCGACCTGTGCCGGCCTCGAGTGCCGCCGCGGGCGCCGCCGCCGCAGCAGCTGGAGCGGCCGGCGCCGAGGCAGCCGCAGTTTGCGGCGCAGGTGACGCGGGCGGACCCGGCGGCGGCGCGACCGGGAGCGCCATCGGCTGCTCCGGCGGCGGCAGCAAATGCTCGACCTCCGGTCGGCCCTGGCCGTCGCCGTAGATCAGCATGTTCCGGTCTGGAACATGCATCCCGCCAGGCTCGGCCGGCTTGACCTTGATCGGCTGCGCATCGGCGCGGATCAGCGGAATGGCGCCGCTGTCGCTGCTCCCGGCCATATGCCGCGCGCCCTCGAAATAGGCAAACCACAACCCGCCGGCAAACACGCCCATGACCAACAGCGCGCCCAGGATCCGCAGCACCTGTCGCGGCGGCGCCGCAGGCTCCTCGTCCCGCGGGTCGACATAGAGGCCGGTCCGCTCGTCGGGGTCGATCTGCCCAAGATTGTAGGACATCGCTACATCTCCTCGACCGGCGCCACGCCGATGACGGCGAGGCCGGAGGCGATGACCAGGGCGACGCCGCGGATCAGAGCCAGACGCGCGCTGGTCAGCGCCGGATCGGAGGCGAGAATAAACCGCAATGTCGCCTCGTCCCGGCCCTTGTTCCACAGCATGTGGAATTGCGCCGCAACCTCTTGCAGATAAAACGCAACCCGGTGCGGCTCATGGGCCTCGGCGGCGCTCTCGACCAGCCGCGGCCAGGCCGCCAGCAGGCGAATCAGCGCGAGCTCGGCCGGATCGGCGAGCCGGTCGAGCGG
>DASYNW010000043.1:0-16282 GCA_036008325.1 Allostellaceae bacterium | reverse complement strand
GCGGTGCTGTTCAGCTATTCCGACCGACCGGTGCAGCAAAAGCTCGGGCTGTTTCGCGAGCAGCGCGGCAACGCTTGACCCTCGCGCAGCTCTCCGGTCCGAGGCTATGACGGACGTCATCATCATCGGCGCCGGGATCGGTGGGCTGACCCTTGGACTGGCCCTGCACCGTGCCGGTATTCCCTGCCGGATCTACGAGGCGACCCCGGCGATCGAGCCGATCGGGGTCGGCATCAACGTCCTGCCGCACGCCACCCGCGAGCTGACCCGGCTCGGCCTCGAGCCGGCGCTGACGCGGGTCGGGGTCACCACCGCCGAAGCCTGCTTTTTCAACCGCTTTGGCCAGCTGATCTATCGCGAGCCGCTGGGGCGCGCGGCCGGCTACCAGTGGCCGCAATTCTCGCTGCATCGCGGCGACCTGCAGCAAGCGCTGGCCGAGGCCTTTATCCGTCGGGCCGGCGCCGACCGTCTTATGACCGGCTGCCGCTGCGTCGGTTTCGAGCAGGACGAGAACCAGGTCACCGTTCAATTCGAAGACTCGGAAACCGGCGATCCCCTGCCGCCGCAGCATGGAACGGTCGCGATCGCCTGCGACGGCATCCATTCGGTGATCCGCAAGCAGCTCTATCCCGACGAGGGCGAGCCGCGCTATTCGGGCTGCAACATGTGGCGCGGGGTGACCCGCTGGAAGCGGTTTCTGTCCGGCGCCAGCATGGTGCGCGCCGGCTGGCTCGCCACCGGCAAGATGGTGATCTACCCGATCCGCAACGATATCGACGGCGAGGGAACCCAGCTGGTCAATTGGGTGGCCGAAATCGACACCCCTCGACACCAGGCCCGCGATTGGAGCCGGCGCGGCGCGCTCGCCGACTTTCTCGGCGCGTTCAAGGACTGGCGTTTCGACTGGCTCGACGTTCCGGCGATGATCGGCGCCGCCGAAATCATTCTCGAATTTCCGATGGTCGACCAGGAGCCGCTGCCGCGCTGGAGCTTTCGCCGGGTCACTCTGTTGGGCGATGCGGCGCACCCGATGGTGCCACGCGGCTCGAACGGGGCCGGCCAGGCGATCGTCGATGCGCGCGCACTCGCCGACTGTCTGTCGGCAACGGCCGACCCGGTCGCGGCATTGCGCGCCTACGAGGTGCAGCGGCGCGAGGCCACCGCCCATGTCGTGCGCACCAACCGCACCAACCCGCCCGACGCGATCCTGCGCGAGGTCTATCTGCGCACCGGCGACAAGCCGTTCGGCGACATCGACGCGGTGATCAGCCGCGACGAGCTGGCCGCAATATCCAACAATTACAAGCGGGCCGCCGGCTACGACCACGAAACCCTGGCGCGCAGGTCGTGAGCGGTGATGGGCCGCGACGTAGCGCCGGGAAGGCGACCGTCGAAACGTCGCGTAGCTGAGACTTCGCAGCCCTTCTGTCGTTCCGGGATGCTCCAAAGGAGTAGGCCCGGAACCCAGGAGCACCGGCGGTGCCCAGCCCTAACGGGCTTGCGTTCATGGGTTCCGTGCTTGCGTTCCGCGCCCCGGAATGACGGTCGCCGGGCTTGGTTCGCGGCGCCGTTGGCGATACTGGCGTTGCTGGCTGCATTGACCGACGCGGCCCGGGCCGGTGCTCCGCAGGCGGTCGAGGCCCGGCACGGCATGGTGGTGACCGCGCAGCACATCGCCTCCGCGGTCGGCGCCGGCATCCTTGCCGCCGGCGGCAACGCGATCGACGCGGCGGTCGCGGTCGGCTACGCGCTCGCCGTCGTCGAGCCGTGCTGCGGCAATATCGGCGGCGGCGGGTTCATGACGCTCCACCTCGCCGACGGTCGCGACAGCTTCATCAATTTCCGCGAAACCGCACCGGCGGCGGCGAGCGCCGGGATGTATCTCGATCCCACCGGCAAGCCGATCCCCGAGCTCAGCCGCTATGGCTGGCGCGCCATCGGCGTGCCGGGGACGGTGCTGGGGCTCGACCGCGCGCTGCGCGAGTACGGCGATCTGTCGCGCGCGGCGGTGATGGCGCCGGCGATCGCCTTGGCCCGCGACGGCTTTGTGCTGAGCCGGGACGACGCCCGGCTGCTCGACGCCAAGGCCGAGCGATTTCGGCAAGACCCGGCGGCCGCGAAAATATTTCTGCGGCCCGACGGCGGCCCGTTCCAGCCCGGCCACCGCCTCGTGCAAAAGGACCTCGCGACGACGCTCGCGGCGATCGCACGGGAGGGGCCGGACGCCTTCTACAACGGACCCGTCGCCGCGGCGGTCGCGCGGGCGAGCCTGGCCAATGGCGGCATCCTGACCGCGCGCGATTTTGCCGATTATACGGTGACCGAAGGGTCGCCGCTGTCGTGCTCCTACCGCGGCTACCTGATCCTCTCGGCGCCGCCGCCGAGCTCGGGCGGCACCACAATCTGCGAGATCCTGAATATTCTCGACGGCTACGATATGAAGGCGATGGGCTGGCGCCGGGCGCGCTCGGTCGAGCTGATGATCGCCGCGATGCGCCGCGGCTACGCCGACCGCAATAGCTATCTCGGCGACCCGGCCTTTGTCGCGAACCCGCTCGACCGGCTGCTGTCGGCGGGGTATGCGGCCGGGGTCCGCGCCGTGATCGCCGGCGGCGAAGCGCCGCCTTCGGCGCAGATCGTCGGCCCCCACGAGCGGGCGGAAACGACGCATTATTCGATCGTCGACGGCGCCGGCAACGCGGTCGCCGTCACCTATACGATCAACGGCTATTTCGGCGCCGAGGTGGTGGCCCCCGGCACCGGCTTCCTGCTCAACGACGAAATGGACGATTTCACCGCGAAGCCCGGAACGCCGAACATGTATGGCCTGGTCCAGGGCGAAGCCAACGCCATCGCGCCCGGCAAGCGGCCGTTGTCCTCGATGGCGCCGACCCTCGTCGAGAAGAACGGCCGGGTCTTTCTCGTGCTCGGCAGCCCCGGCGGCTCGCGGATCATCACGACGGTGCTCGAAACCATCATCAACGTCGTCGATTACGGCATGGCGCCGCAGGCGGCGGTCGATGCCCCGCGCTTTCATTACCAGGGCTTGCCGAACCGGCTGTTCTACGAGCCCTCCGCCCTTCCGCCCGACACGATCGCGGCCCTGCGCGCCGGCGGCTGCGCGCTCGCCGAGCAGAGGCCCTGGGGCGCTGCCGAGCTGATCGAGATCGCCAACGGCCGGTTCTGGGGCGCCAACGACAGCCGGCGCCCCAATGGCGCTGCGGCCGGGTATTGAGACCGCGACGGCGAGCGGCAACCTTCAGCATCGCGTGTTGTTAACGGTTTTCGACGGCGCGCCCGTTTCGATTTCAGTCGGGAGTTCGCGGGCGCCCGCAAATCGGCCGGTGCTGCCGCCCTAATGGAGGAAAAGAATGCTGAAACTGGCGTTGTTTTTTCTGATCGTGTCGATCATCGCCGGCCTGTTCGGATTCACCGGCATTTCAGCGGCGTCGGCCGGAATCGCCAAGATCCTGTTCGTGATCTTTATCGTCGTATTCCTGGTGCTGTTGGTGGTCGGTCTGGTCATCGGATCGAAATTGTTCTGAACCGGGGCGCCGCCTCCATGTGCCAGGCGAGCCGGCGCCGGGCGCATCGAGCGAAGGATCGCGGCGCCTCAATCCTCGTCACGCGGACAGCATTTTCACCAGCAATAGCCCATTGAGGGCCAGCACGACGGCCGTGGCGGCGATGGCGAGCAGGCTCAACGCGCGCGAGTTTGCCAATTCTCCCATCACCGAGCGGCTGCCGGTGAACAGCACCAGCGCGATCAGCGGAACCGGCAGGACGAAGCTCAGAATGACCTGGCTGATGACCAGCGCCCTGGTCGCATCGGTCACGAAGGCGGCGACGATCAGGGTCGGCAATATCGTCGCCAGCCGGCGCACCGGCAGCGGGATATGCCAGGCGAGAAAATCCTGCATGATGACCTGGCCGGCCATCGTGCCGACGACCGAGCTCGACAGGCCCGAGGCGAGCAGGGAGACGATGAATATCGCCGCGGCGGCCCCGCCGAACAGCGGCCCCAGCATATGATAGGCGCTTTCGATGCTGGATTCGTGCGCCGGGCCGGCAGCGCCGAAGGTCACCGCCGCCAGGTACAGCATCGCCATGTTGACGAGGCCCACGGCGCTCAGGGTCAACCCGATATCGCTGTTGGACGCGCGCACCAGGCGCCGGATCGTCGTTGCATCGGCGGCGGGAAGGCGGTTGAGGGCGACACTCGAATGCAGGAATAGCGCGTGCGGCATGACTGTGGCGCCGACGATCCCGGCGGCCAGCAGGACGCCGTCGGCGCCGCCGAACGAGGGCACGAAACTGTCATGAATGACGGAATGCCAGTTCGGTGGGATCAGCCCGGTCTCGACGACAAAGCACAGCCCGACAACGAGGATCAGGACGGCGATGATCGTCTCGACCGCGCGGAAGCTGCGCTGATGCAGGCCGAGGATCGCCCAGCTCAGCGCGGCCGCCAGTAGAGCCCCAGTAAATAGCGAGGTGCCGAGCAGCAGCGCGCAGCCGATCGCCGCTCCCAAGAGCTCGGCCAGGTCGGTCGCCATCGCGCCGATTTCGCTGACCGCCCACAGAGCGCGAGTCAGCGGCAGCGGCAGCCTTTCGCGGCAGGTCCGCGCCAGGCTGCGTCCCGAAACGATGCCGAGCTTGGCGGCCAGCGCCTGAAACAGCATCGCCGTCAAATTCGCCAGCAGCACCACCCACAAGAGCTGATAGCCATGGGTGGCGCCGGCGGTGATGTTGGTGGCGAAATTGCCGGGATCGAGATAGGCGACCGAGGCGATAAAGGTCGGCCCGGCAAAAGCCCGCAACGCCCCGAGCGTCGACCAGCGCCCCGCAAGCGGGCCGCCGGCCGAGGCCCGGGTGCGGCCGACGAGCCGATCCGCCCGCGGCGGGTCGAGAAAGACCATCGGGTCCTCGCTGCACCCGGGCCGTGAAACTTATTTCCGGCGGCCGGCAGCGTGGGCTGGATGGCGCTTTTCGTCGTCCGGGTTCTTGACCTCCTGCGGCAAGTTGCCTTGCGGCTCGGGCGCATCGACGTAGCGGAAGGCGGGCTCCGAGTTCCACGGCCCGCGCCCGTCGAGCGGACCGTCCTTGGACAGGTTGAAATAGAGATCGACGGTTTCGTCGGGCTTGACATTGCCGAAATTGGGATCGGTCAGCTTGCCCAGCTGATCGAGCGCCTTCATAAACATCTCGGTATGCGAGATCTCGCGCGTCAGCAGAAAGGTCAGCACCTTCTTGCTGCCCTCGTCCGGCGACAGCTTTATCAACGCCTCGTAGGTCTGGCGCGCTCCGGCTTCGGCGGCGATGTCGGCGCGCAAATCGCGGACCACGTTGCCGCCTTCGTTGACGTAGGCCGAGGTCCAGGCCTGGCCCTTGCTGTCGACCAAATGCGGCCCCATCCCGCGAACGGCGAAGAGCGTGCTGTCATAAGCGGCATCCTTGGTGGCGCCGTCGCTTCTTTCGGTATGCTGCTCGATCATTCGCCCGACCATCTCGAGATGGCTGAACTCCTCGAGCGCGATGTCGTGCAGCATGTCGCGGATCGCCTTGTCCTCGACATGGAACGACTGGGTCCAGTAGGTCAGCGCCGCCGACAGCTCGCCGGTGGCGCCGCCGAACTGCTCCAGCAGCTTCTCGGCAAACTGCGGGTGCGCGCCGTCGACCTTGACGTCGTACATGAGTTGCTTGCGATGAAAGAACATTGGGGATCCCCGTGGGCTGAGACAGCCGCCGCCGAAGCGCGGCTTAAGCCGGCCAACGGGTCGTCCGCGGCGAGGTTCCGCTTTGTCGGCAGAGGCTCGCGGGCGCGTCGGCAATACGCGTGGCGCGCGAGCCGGCGAGGCTCGGCTACTCGCTCTCGGCCGAGGCGGCGATGCGCAGCGGATGGGCCGGATAAACGCCGAGGATCTTCAGCTCGCGCGAAAAGAAAGCCAGCTCCTCGAGCGCCAGGCGCAGCGGCCGGTCCTCCGGATGGGCCTCGACGTCGGCATAGAACTGGGTCGCCGAGAACGCGCCGCCGACCATGTAGCTTTCGAGCTTGGTCATATTGATGCCGTTGGTGGCGAACCCGCCCATAGCCTTGTAGAGCGCGGCCGGGACGTTGCGCACGCGGAACAGAAAGGTGGTCACCGTCGGGGTCCCCCGGGCCGGCCGCATCGGCTCGCGTGACATGATCAGGAAGCGCGTGGAGTTGTGCTCGGCGTCCTCGATATTTGCCTTCAGCGATATGAGGCCGTAAATCTCGCCGGCAAGCTCGGAGGCGATGACGGCGACACTGGGATCGCGGTGCTGGGCGAGCTCGGCCGCGGCCCCGGCAGTATCAGCGGCCACCACCGGCTCGACGCCGAGCGCACGGATCAGCTTGCGGCACTGCGAGAGCGCATGGACGTGGCTCCTGACCGTGCGGATGTTAGAGAGCGCGGCGCCGGGCAGGGCCAGGAGGTGGTGGTTCACCCGCTCGAAATGCTCGGCCACGATGTGCAGTCCGGAATCGGGCATCAGATGGTGGATGTCGGCGACGCGGCCGGCCACCGAGTTCTCGATCGGGATCATCGCCAGGCGCGCCCGGCCCTCGCGCACTGCGGCAAACGCATCCTCGAACTGGGCGCAGGGCAAGGTCGTCATCTCGGGAAAGACCCGGCGGCAGGCGAGGTCGGAATAAGCCCCGGAGGCGCCCTGAAACGAGATCGTCCGCTCAGGGTCGGCAGATCCGCGATCAAATTCGGTCATTGCCCCCTACGCTTGTTGTTCCAGTTGCTGCATCAGCTGGCGAGCGCGTTCGAGATCGGCCGGGGTGTCGACCTGCACGCCGAGGCAGGCGGCATCGATCAGGCTGACCGAGATCCGCATCCCGGCTTCGAGCGCGCGCAGCTGCTCGAGGCGCTCGCGCTGTTCCAGGATGCCGCGCGGCAGCCCGACAAAGGCGTCGAGTGCGGCGCGCCGGTAGGCGTAGAGCCCGATATGCTCGTAATGGGGTCCGTTTCCCCACGGGATCGCCGCCTTGCTGAAATAGAGCGCGCGCGCCGGCCGGCCCGTATCGGCAAACCCCGCGGCGACCTTGTTGACGCTGGTATCGGCGAGTGCCGCCGCGTCCTCGATGATCGCTGCGAGAGTCGCGATATCGGTATCCGGGTCGGCGAGGCCGGCGAGTGCCAGCCGCACCGCCGAGGGGTCGAGCATCGGCAGATCGCCCTGGACATTGATTACCGCGTCGTGTGCGCGGCCGGGATCGAGGCGCGAGACCGCCTGGTGGATGCGGTCCGACCCGGTCGGCAGCTCGGGATCGGTCAGCACCGCCCGCCCGCCCGCCGCCTCGACGACATCGGCGATTTCGCGGTCGCCGCAGGCGACCACGACCGGCCCCGCGTCGGCTGTAACCGCGCGGCGCCACACTCGCACGATCATCGGCACGCCAGCGATCTCGGCGAGGGGCTTCCCCGGCAGCCGGGTCGCCGCGAGGCGCGCCGGGATCACGATGATCGGGTTTCTGGGTGCGGCGCGGTCCACGGGCTCGGGCTCAGGCGATTGGGGAGCGACAAGATGCCCGGTTCGTGCGCCCGCCGAAAGCGTGATAATTCATTTGAGTTGTCGGGGGGAATTCGATCTTCTGCCGGCCCGGCACGGTCGGAAGGGTCGCTGATGTCGTCGTTCGAGTGGAATAAGATCATTGCCTCGGTTCTCACCGCGCTGATCGTGGCGATGGTGGCCGGGATCCTGTCCAACATGCTGGTGCACCCAAAGCCGCTCGAAAAGCCGGTGTTTGTCGTGGCCGGCGGCGAGCCTGCCCCGAGCGCGTCGGCGGCGGCGCCGGCGGCGCCCGCACTGCCGCCGATCGGCCCGCTATTGGCCAAGGCCGACCCGAAAAAGGGCCAGCAGCTGACCGCGGTGTGCCAGGCCTGCCACGATTTCAGCAAGGGCGGCCCGAACAAGATCGGGCCGAATTTGTGGGGCGTCGTCGGCGGACCGATCGCCGAGGATCGCGGCGGCTTTTCGTTCTCCGATGCGCTGAGCAAGCACAAAGGCCAGAAATGGACGCCCGAATTGCTCAACGACTGGCTCGATGACCCGCAGCACTTTGCCGCGGGCACCAAGATGACCTTTGCCGGCTTCCCGCAAGCGCAGAATCGCGCCGACGTCATCGCCTATCTGCAGACCCTGAAATAAGCTCGTGGATGCCGCCGACCTCGACCGCTGCCTGGCGTTCGCCGCCGAATTGGCCGACGCGGCGGGGCAGGCGATCCGACCTTATTTCCGCCAACCTCTCTCGGTAGACGACAAGCCCGATCTGAGCCCGGTGACCGCCGCGGACCGCGCCGCCGAATTGGCGATGCGCGAACTGATCGAGCGGCGCTTTCCGGAGCACGGGATCGTCGGCGAGGAGCTGGGCCGGGTGCGCGAGGATGCCGAGTTCGTCTGGGTGCTCGACCCGATCGACGGGACCAAATCCTTTATCAGCGGGGTGCCGCTGTTCGGCACCCTGATCGCGCTGACCGGCAACGGCCACCCGGTCCTTGGGATCATCGACCAGCCGATCTCGCGCGAGCGCTGGGTCGGCGCCGCCGGCCGGCCGACGACGCTGAACGGCGCCGCGATCCGCTGCCGGCTATGCGCCGGGCTCGCGGCCGCCACTCTGTTCGCGACCACCCCGGAGATGTTCCTCGGGCCCGATGCAGCGGCCTTTGCCCGGGTTTCGGGCGCGGTCAAGCTCACCCGCTTCGGCGCCGATTGCTATGCCTACGGGCTGGTCGCTACCGGTTTCGTCGATCTGGTCATCGAAGCGAGCCTCAAGCCCCATGATTTCTGCGCGATGCTGCCGATCGTCGAAGGTGCCGGCGGGGTCGCCACCGATTGGCGCGGCAAGAGGCTCGGACTGGCTTCGGACGGGCGGGTCGTCGTTGCCGGCGACCATCGGGCGCACGAAGCGGCGTTGGCGCTGCTCGCCGGCTGAGCTGAGCCACGGATAAAGAGCCCAAGGACAAGCAGCATGCGTAGAGTATCGGCCATTGCCGTCGGCCTGGTTCTGTTGCTCGCCGCCGGCCATGTCTGGGCCGCGCCCAGCGAAGGCATGTCCTTGTTCGGCGATCTCAAATACGCACCCGGCTTTACCCATTTCGATTACGCCAACCCGCAGGCGCCGAAGGGCGGCACGATGCGCTATTCGGCGATCGGCACCTTCGACACCTTGAACCCCTTTGTTATCAACGGGGTGCCGGCGGCCGGCATCTCGATGATCTTCGACACCCTGGCGGCGTCCTCCGAGGACGAGCCGGCGAGCGAGTACGGGCTCGTCGCCAAAACCATCGACCTGGCGCCCGACAAGCTCTCGGTGCTCTATACCTTGCGCAAGGAGGCGCGTTTCCACGACGGCACGCCGATCACCCCGGCGGATGTGATCTGGACCTTCAACACCCTGCGCGCCAAGGGGTTGCCGATGTACCGCTCCTATTACGGCGACGTGACCAAAGTCGCGCAGGAGGGCGATCACGGTGTGCGGTTTTACTTCAAATCGGCGAAAAACCGCGAATTGCCGCAGATCATCGGCGAGATGCCGGTCCTGTCCAAGGCGTACTGGTCGGGGCGCGACTTTGAAAAGCCGACGCTCAAGCCGCCGCTCGGCAGCGGCCCCTACACGATCCAGTCGGTCGACCCCGGCCGCTCGATCACCTACAGCCGGGTCAAGGATTACTGGGGCGCCGATCTGCCGGTCAACAAGGGCCGCTACAACTTCGATACGATCCGCTACGACTATTATCGCGACGCCACGATCGCGCTCGAGGCGTTCAAGGCCGGCCAATACGATGCCCGGGTCGAGAATTCGTCAAAGGATTGGGCGACCGGCTACGACAGTCCAGCGGTGCGCGCCGGCCTGATCAAGAAGGAGCAGATCCCGAACCAATTGCCGAGCGGCATGCAGGGCCTCGGCTATAATCTGCGCCGGCCGATCTTTCAGGATTGGCGGGTGCGCAAGGCACTGGGTTATGCGTTCGACTTCGAATGGTCGAACAAGAATTTGTTCTACGGCGCCTATCAGCGGACCCGCAGCTACTTCGACAATTCGGAATTGGCCGCGACCGGGGTGCCGAGCGGCAAGGAGCTCGCGATCCTCGACAAGTTTCGCGGGCAGATCCCCGACGCGGTCTTTACCAAGGAATACGACCCGCCAAAATACGACGGCTCGGGCAATATCCGCGACGGGCTGGCCAAGGCATTGAAGCTCCTGATGGAAGCCGGCTGGACATTCAAGGGCGAACAGCTCGTCAATGGCAAAACCGGTCAGCCCTTCGAGTTCGAGATCCTGCTCGACAACCCGCAATTCGAGCGGATCGTGCTGCCCTTCGTCCAGAACCTGAAGCGGATGGGAATAACCGCCCGGGTGCGCACGGTCGACACCGCGCAATACGAGCGGCGGATGGAGACGTTCGACTACGACATGACCGTCGTGCTGTTTCCGGAATCGCTGTCGCCCGGCAACGAGCAGCGCGATTATTGGGGCTCGAAGGCCGCCGGCGAGGAGGGCAGCCGCAACCTTCTCGGCGTCAACAGCAAGGTCGTCGACGCGCTCGTCGAGGAGCTGATCCAGGCGCCGGACCGGGCCAGCCTGGTCGCCCACACCCGGGCGCTCGACCGGGTGCTGCAGTACGGATATTACGTGATCCCGCAATTCCATTTGGCCGCGTTCCGCGTCGCCTATTGGGACAAGTTCCGCCGGCCGGCGATCTCGCCCAAATACGCGCTCGGCTTCGACACCTGGTGGGTCGATCCCGCCGCCGCGAAAGCGGTCGAAGCAAAAAAGAGCACGGTGCTGAAGTAGTGACCCGATCCCCTCAGTGTCGTTGCGAGCGAAGCGAGGCAATCTCCGGCCGCCCGTGCTCAACGCGCGTCGAGATTGCTTCGTCGCGCTGCGGCGCTTCTCGCAATGACCCCGGCCCCGCGGCAATGGTCAGCGACTGATGATCGCCTATGCGATCCGGCGGGTGATGCTGATCATCCCGACCCTCTTCGCGATCATGGTGGTGAATTTCGTCATCGTCCAGGCCGCACCCGGCGGGCCGGTCGAGCAGATGATCGCGCGCCTCAAGGGCGAGAATGTCAGCGCCACCGAGCGGGTCAGCGGCGGCTCCGGCGAGCTCGCCGGTACGGCGGGAGGGGTCAACACCCGCTATCGCGGTGCGCGCGGCCTCGATCCGGCGCTGATCAAGGAGCTCGAAAAGCAATACGGCTTCGACAAGCCGCCCTTGACCCGCTTTTTGCTGATGATGCGCAACTACCTGACCTTCAATTTCGGCACCAGTTTTTTCAGCGGTCAGCCGGTCATCGGCCTGATCCGGCAAAAATTGCCGGTGTCGATCTCGATCGGGCTGTGGACGACCCTCGTCACCTATCTGGTGTCGATCCCGCTCGGCATCCGAAAGGCGGTGCGCGACGGCAGCCGGTTCGACGTGTGGTCGAGCGCGGTCATCATCGTCGGCTATGCGGTGCCGAGCTTTCTGTTCGCCGTCCTGCTGATCGTGCTGTTCGCTGGTGGCAGCTATCTCTCGATCTTTCCGTTGCGCGGGCTGGTCAGCGACAATTGGGCCTCGCTCTCCTGGCCGATGCGGATCGCCGACTATTTCTGGCACATCGCCCTGCCGATCACCGCCTTGGTGATCTCGGGGTTCGCCACCCTGACGATGCTGACCAAGAACTGCTTTCTCGACGAGATCAACAAGCAGTACGTGCTGACCGCGCGGGCCAAGGGGCTGACCGAGCGCCGCGTGCTCTACGGCCATGTGTTCAGAAATGCGATGCTGCTGGTGGTCGCCGGGTTTCCGGCGGCCCTGGTCGGCATCCTCTTTACCGGGGCATTGCTGATCGAGGTGATCTTTTCGCTCGACGGGCTCGGCCTCCTCGGCTTCGACGCGGCGATCAACCGCGACTACCCGATCATGTTCGCCACGCTCTATGTCTATACCCTGATCGGCCTCGTCTTGAAGCTGGTCAGCGACCTGACCTACATGCTGATCGATCCGCGCATCGATTTCGCCACCCGCCGCGCGTGACCCGCCGGGCGAGCGCGGGTTGACACGAGCAGTTTATCTCGCCACACCAATGAGACTTCACCCATCGGGACTGCAGCATGGTCACCCATTTCTCGGCAGCAGGAGCCGGAGATAACGCGCCGGACAACGCGAAGAGCGGAAAGCATGCCGATGTCGAACCGGCGCTCGACCGCATAACCTTCGAGCCGGGCAAGATGGGGGGCCGCGCCTGCATTCGCGGCCTCCGGATCACCGTGGGATTGATCGTTTCTCTCGTTGCGCAGGGTGCGGGATGGGACGAAATCCTGCGTGATTATCCGGATCTGGAGCCTGAGGACATTCGTCAAGCCTTGACCTATGCAGCCTGGTTGGCGCGGGAGGAAATCGTCTCCGCCTGACCGCTTCGGATGCGCTTTCTTCTCGATATGAACTTGCCGCCGGCGATGGCGGATTGGCTGCGATCGGAAGGTCATGATGCGGTCCATGCGCGTGAGCTTGGATATCCAGCTTTGCCCGACCGTGAAATCTTTGCCCGAGCCGTCGAAGCAAGGCGGATTGTCGTCACCTTCGATCTCGATTTCGGCGAGATCGCCGGATTGGCCAGGGGAGAGCATTCAGGCGCCCTGCTCCTGCGGCTGAGACTGACGCGTCAGCCATATTTGCGGGAGCGGCTTCGCGTGGCGATCACCGAAGCAGCCGCGGCGCTGGAAACCGGGGCGATCGTTCTAGTGGAGGATTCGCGTATCCGAATCCGGCGAATGCCACCGGGGAATTGAGCCGGAGAGAAGGGCGATGAAGATCCGATCGGTCCAGGCGTTACGCGCCCGACATACGGTCGCCGCGTGAAGGCGCTGTTTCTCGGCGGGGTGGCCGCCGACACCGCCCGGGGCATCAGGGACGAACTGCCGGATGGGCTCGCGGTCGAGATCCTCGACGACCCGATCGAGCACGCGCGCCTGCCGCAGGCCGCCGCCAACGCCGACATCCTGGTCAGCAATCATTGGCGCACCGACTACCCGCCGGCGCCAAGGGTTCGGCTGGTGCAGTCGGTGGCGACCGGGGTCGATCTGTTCGAGCTCGCGGCGTTGCCGAAAGGGGCCGCGATCTGCAATGCGTTCGGCCACGAAACCGCGATCGCCGAATACATAATCATGGCGATGCTGGCCTTGCATCACCGGCTGTTCGAGATTTCGGGCGAATTCCGTGAGCACGGCTCGTGGCGCACCAGCTGGGTGGAAAGCGGCGTGCCGCATGGCGAGGTGCGAGGCTCGACCTTGGGGATCGTCGGCTATGGCCGGGTCGGGCGTGAGGTGGCGCGGCGCGCCGCACCATTCGGCTGCCATATCGTCGCCGCCAATCGCACGGCGCGCCCGCCCGAGGATGGCGTGGAGCGAGTCTTCCCGCTGACCGAGCTCGACCGGATGCTGCCCCTATGCGACACGGTGGCGCTGTGCACCGCGCTCGGGCCGGAGACGACCGGACTGATCGACGCGCGGCGCCTGGCGCTGATGAAGCCCGGCGCGTTCCTCGTCAACATCGCCCGCGGCCCGGTGGTCGACGAGGATGCGATCTACGCCGCGTTGCGCGACCACACGATCGGCGGCGCCGCGCTCGACGTGTGGTGGCAGTATCCGACCCCGGCCGAGCCGGCGCGGCGCGGCTCGCGCCACCCGTTTCACGAATTGCCGAACGTCATCGTGACCCCGCACAATTCCGGCTGGACCGCCGGGATGGTTCGGCGGCGCTGGGACGAAATCGCCGACAATATCGGCCGTTTTGTGCGCGGCGAGAAGTTGATCAACCTGGTCGCCACCAATTGAGGCACATCATGCACGCTGTCCGTTCCGCGGCGCCGCCATGAAGGCGGTGTTTCTGGGCACGCTCGCCGCCTCGCAGGCAGCGCCGATCACCGGCTTCATCACCGAGGCGGTGCGCAGCGAAATCGTCGGCGACGGCGATCCGGTGCTGCTGGCCGAGGCGCTGGCCGACGCCGAGATCGTGCTGACCGGCGCATGGCGCGCGGGCTACCCGCCGGCGCCGCGGCTGCGCCTGCTGCAGGTGCCGCTCGCCGGCACCGACGGCATCGAGGTCGCGGCGCTACCCAAGGGCGTCACCCTGTGCAATGCCTATGGCCACGAACCGGCGCTGGGTGAATTCGCGATCATGATGATGCTGGCCTGGCGGCACCGGCTGTTCGACATCGCCGCCTCGTTCCGCGCCGGATCGTGGTATTGGAGCCCGACGGTCGGCGGCCCGACCCGCGGCGAGATCGGCGGCCGCACCGTCGGCATCGTCGGGCTCGGTCATATCGGGCATGAGGTCGCCTGGCGCGCCGCCGCACTCGGCTGTCGGGTGCTCGCCGCCAACCGCACCTCGCGCGAAATACCGCCCTCGGTCGCGCGAATTTTTCCGATGTCCGAACTCGACCTGATGCTCGGCGAATGCGACGTCGTGGTGCTGAGCTGCGCGCTGACCGCCGAGACCACCGGGCTGATCGACCGGCGCCGGCTCGCCGCGATGAAGCCCGATGCGTTGTTGATCAATCTGGCGCGCGGGCCGATCGCCGATGAGGATGCGCTCTTTGAGGCGCTGCGCGACGGCACGATCGGCGGTGCGGCACTCGACACCTGGTGGCGCTACCCGAGCGCCGCGGAGCCCGCGCCGCGGCCGTCGCGCCATCCGTTCCACGAGCTGCAGAACGTCATCATGACGCCGCATTGCTCGCCACGGACCGACGGCACGATCGAGCGCCGCTCGCGCGATGTGGCGCGCAACATCGATCGCCTGGTGCGCGGCGAGAAGCTCGAAAATATCGTGGCCGTGACCTGAGGAAGACCCGCATGACCGACGAGATCGCGTTTCTGTCGGCGACCCGGCTGGTGGCGCTCTACCGTGAGAAGACGCTGTCGCCGGTCGAGGTGCTGACCGAAACCCTGCGCCGGCTCGAACAATATGAGGGGGCGGTCAACGCCTTTGTGCTGTACGACCCGCAGGCGGCGATGGCGATGGCGCGGGCATCGGAAGCGCGCTGGCGCAAGGGCGAGCCGCAGGGCCTCGTCGACGGCGTGCCGGTGGCGATCAAGGACACGGTCCTGACCCGCGGCTGGCCGCGCCTGGTCGGCTCGAAGACGATCGATCCGCGCCAGGAATGGAACGAGGATTCGCCGGTCACGGCAAGGCTTCGCGCCCACGGGGCGGTGCTGTTCGGCAAGACCACGACCCCCGAATTCGGCTGGAAGCCCTTGACCGACTCGCCGCTCTCCGGGGTCACCCGCAACCCGTGGGACCTCGAGCGCACCCCGGGTGGCAGCAGTGGCGGCAGCGCCGTTGCCGTCTTGGCCGGGATCTGTCCGCTGGCGGTCGGCACCGACGCCGGCGGCTCGATCCGCATCCCGGCCGCGTTCTGCGGCATTTTCGGGTTGAAGCCGACCTTTGGCCGGGTCGCGGTCTATCCGCCCTCAGCCTTTGGCGACGTCGCCCATGTCGGGCCGATGACGCGCACCGTCGACGATGCCGCCTTGATGCTCGATGTGACGAAGGGGCCGGATTCGCGTGACTGGGGGAGCCTGCCCGACGACGGCATCCTCTATCGCGAGGCCCTAGGTGCGGGGTCGCTCAAGGGCAAGCGGGTGGCGCTGTCGCCGACCTTGGGGCTGGCCGAGCCGGAGCCGGCGGTGCGGGCCGCGGTCGAACGCGCGGCCGAGGTATTCGCCCGGCTCGGCGCCGCAGTCGAGCCGGCGGACCCGTTCCCGCAATCCCCGAGAGGGATTTTCGAGCCGCTCGCCTTGGCCGCGTTCTGGGCATTGCTGCGTTCTCTGCCGGCGGAGGCTGTGGCGGTCATGGACCCGGGGCTCGCCGCCCTGTGCCGCCGCGGCGAAGCGGTGACGCAGGAAGCGTATGTCGAGGCGGTGGGTCGCCGCGCCGCGCTCGGACAGGCGCTGCGGCAGTTTTTCGACCGCTACGACCTGTTGCTGTCGCCGACGATGCCAATCGCGGCGGCCTATGCCGACCCGCGCGACGACGACCGGCCGAACCCCAACAATTTTCCGGGCTGGATGCCTTATACAGCACCGTTCAACCTGACCAAGAACCCGTCGGCCTCGATCCGGTGCGGCATGGTCGATGGCTTGCCGATCGGGCTGATGGTGACCGGCCCGCTTTACGGCGACCTTGCGGTGCTGCAGGCCTGCCGCGCCTATGAGGAGGCAGCGGGTACGGCATGGCCCGGCCCGCCTCTGGAAAAATGCCTC
>DASYNW010000042.1:0-18297 GCA_036008325.1 Allostellaceae bacterium | reverse complement strand
ATCTGCGGCAGCTGTACTACGATTCGATGGTCTTCACACCGGAAGGATTGCGCCACCTGATCGCCGAGGTCGGCGCGAGCCAGGTCGTCTTGGGGACGGACTACCCGTTTCCCTGGACCACGACGGCGGTCGATCACATTCTCGGCACCCCGGGTTTGAGCGATGAGGAGCGCATCGCGATACTCGGAGGGAATGCGGAGAAGCTCCTCGCGGTCAAGCCGACGTAAATTCATTGGAGCGGGTGAAGGGAATCGAACCCTCGTCAGAAGCTTGGGAAGCTCCTGCTCTGCCATTGAGCTACACCCGCCTGGCCGCCGACGATAGGCGATCGGCGGCCTCCTGCAAGCGGTTTGGGGACGCTATCCGCCGTTCGCCCGCTTTGCCGGCGGGTCCACCGCCACAGTCCCCATGTCCGCGGGCACCGAGACTTCGAGGATCTCGAGATCGTCCGAGGTGCGGTTCTCCTGATGGAGCATACCGCCGGGAATGAAAACAGAATCACCGGCCTCCAGCCGGCAATTCGTTCCGTCCTCGAATTCGAGCTCGACCCAGCCCTTGAGCGTGTAGACGAACTGGCCCTCGCACACATGGTAGTGCCAGCCCGTCGGCTGGGTCATTCCGGTGAGGGCAGAGGTAACCTGCGCCCGCATCCACCCGTCGGTCGCCTTGGTAACGCCGAGGTCGCGATATTTGAAGAAGTCCCGCCGGCCCTTGACGAACTGCGGCGTCTTCGCGCTCGTCACCGCCAGCTTCATTGACGGCTGTGCCTGGGCAGGCTTCTCCTTCAACGCAGTCTGCTCGATTGTCATGCTCGAACCTCCTCCCGAACAAAGTGGGCCATCATAGCAGCATCTACCGCTGAGCAGCGAGGGCCGCCTTCACCCTGCCCCAAGATTGGTGTTAACCTGCGGGTCTCGTTGAAGGAGGATCGAATGGCGAACATACCGGGTGCGGTGACCGATCCCAGCCGTGTGCGCAGCGAAAATATCGAGCTGAACAGCGGCGGCGACACGATAAAGGGCTACCTCGCCCGACCGAGTCAGTCGGGGAAGAATCCCGGCATCGTCGTCATCCACGAGGCCTTCGGGCTGGTCGAGCACATCCGCGACATTGCCAGGCGCTTTGCCAATATCGGCTACAACGCGCTGGCGCCCGATCTCTATGCCCGCGCCGGCGGGCCGTCCGATCCGGGCAATATGGCCACGGTCATGCCGGTCATGTTCGGCAAGTCGGATAAGGAGGCGGTTCAGGATCTCGAAGCCGCCGCCGCCCATCTGCGCGCCTTGCCCGGCGCGACCGGCAAGATCGGCGCGATCGGCTTCTGCTCGGGCGGGCGCCAGACCCTCCTATTTGCCTGCAGTAGCAAGATCGATGCCGCCGTCGATTGCTGGGGCGGCTTCATCCATCGCGCCACCCCCGACGCCGAAGCCACGCCGTCGCGGCCGACACCGATCCTCGACCTGGTGGGCGGGCTGCGCTGCCCGCTTTTCGCGGTGTTCGGCGAAGAAGATCAGAACCCCTCGGTGCCGCAGTCCGAGGAACTGGCCAAGCGCGCCCGCGCCGCCGGCAAGGACGTCACGGTCAAGGTGTATAAAAACGCCGGCCACGCCTTTCTCGCCGATTACCGGCCGAGCTATCGCGAAGGCCCGGCCGCCGAATTATGGCGCGACGCCACGGCGTTTTTCGACAAGCATCTGAAATCTTAGCCCTCAGGCGCATTCTGACCGGTCGCGCCGAGGCGAGGCGTCACACTGGCGAAGCCTGCCCCAGGGAGCCGGCGCCGATGGCTGACCTGGGGGTCCGGTCTGCGCCTGGCCGCGCCGGGATGATCGGATCGGAGAGGCTGCGGCTGCAAGCATCAGGTTTGCGCCCTATCGCGGGCTGCGGCTAGCGCAGGCGCGGGCCCGGATCGATCCCGAGGTAGACCCGGCCGCCGATCGGGTACCATTCCGGCGCGATCGTGACCGTCTGGCCGACCACGTGCAGGTCCCGCCAGCACTCGGCGAGGCGGCTTTCGCGCTTGAACGAGGTGCTGCCGCCGTGCCGGTACACCAGGTCCATCGCCTCGCGCGCGCTGTCGGCGGCGTAGGTAGAGGCCAGCCGGCAGCGGGCCCGCTGCTCGAGGGTGGTGTCCCTGCCCGACGCGACGATGTTCCACAACTCGGTGATCATCGCGGTGCGGTAAGCGCGGCCCGCGTTCAGGATCGCATCGGCCCGTCCGACGGCGTCCTGGACCTGCGGGTTCTCGCACAACAGCGCGCCTGTGCGCCCACGCGGCGTCTTGCCGCCGGCAAGCGCGATCAGCGCGTCGATGCCGGCGCGCGCGATCCCGGTGATTACGGCGCTGTGATGGGGGCCGACCCAGGCCTGGACCGGCAAGGCGTAAGCAATCCCCGGCCAGCGCGCCCATTGGTTTTCAAGTGGGATCCCGACTTGCGGCATCGTGCGCCGCTCCGGCAGATAGACGCCCTCGACTGTCCAGTCGAAGCTGCCGGTGCCGCGCAGCCCGGCCACGTCCCAGCTCCCGGCGATGATCTGCGCTTCCGCCCGCGGGAACACTCCACGCCAGTAGAGCGAGCCGCCGTCCGGGCGCCGGCGCGGCTGGCCGCCATCGAGGATCTGAAAGCTCCCCAGCATCCAGGTGCTCTCCTGGCAGCCGCTGCCGAATTGCCAGCGCCCGCTGACGCGATAGCCGCCCTCGACCGGCACCGCTTCCCCGCCGCCCGGCACCGCGGTGCCGGCGATCGTAGCCGGCCCGCGCCCATGGACCTCGTCGACGCCGTCGTCCGGCAGCCCCAGGGTCACGAGCTGGCCGATACTGTTGTTGGCGAGGTTCCAGCCGACCGAGCCACAGCCCTCGGCCAACAGCTCGACGACGCGCAGATAGGTCAGCGGGTCCACCTCCAATCCGCCGAGAGCGCGCGGGATCACCAGGCGGTAGAACCCGGCATCGCGCAACTCCTCGACGAGCGCCGGCGGCAGCCGCTGCTCGCGCTCGATTTCCTCGCGATAGCGGCGCAGCGCCGGCTGCAGCGCGGCCGCGGCCCGCACCACCGGTTGCGCGTCGACATCTGCCGGCAAGCGCGTCGCTTCGGCCATCGTGTCCATCGTCCTCACTCCCGCCGTTCCGGTCGCCGAGCCTGGGCATGCCAGGCCGGAGAACCGGGTTCGATCTGAAGTTATTTGTAGCAGCGCGCCCGGAACGTTGGCGAGTGCCTGGTGCTCGCCCGCCATGCAAGGCGGCGCCCAGGCGGCGGCTGGTGTTCGACCACGGGCTTTCAATCTCGTCTCAGGCCCACCGTGATCCTCGCCCTCGCAAGGTATTTTGCCGCAAGATTTCACCCAAAAAGCGTGGCCGCGAGCGAATTTGGTTGCGTCAAGATTGAGACAAATCGGATGATGAGCAGGACGGGTCGCGACCCGAGGAACTGGCCAAGCCTATCGGCGACCGCCGCGAGCGGGAGTAAGCACGTGAAGCCTGCAAGACTGGCGCCGGTTTTTGCCGCACTGATCTTGACTGCCTGCCACGGCCCGCCGAGCCCACCTCCGTCTCTGGCAATCGGCCTGCCGCCCGGCATCGGATCGGGGCAAGGGATCGACTTGCCGATCGACGCCAGCGACGTGCTGATGGAGCTGCAGCAAAGCCGGATGGATTTTGTCGCGCGCTATTACCGCGAGCCGGAATCCCGCTGGCCCCCACTTTCAGCCAGCGAGGCCCAAAGGCTGTCGTCGCTCGGCCTGAAAATTGTCGCGGTGTGGGAATCGCACTCCCGGGACCCGGCGCATTTTTCCTACTCCTCGGGATATTATGACGCGGTGACGGCCGATCGGCAGGCGAGAGCGATCGGGCAGCCCGCCGGCAGCGCCATCTACTTCGCGGTCGATTTCAATGCGCGAGGCCAGTCGCTCGAAGGTGTTGACGAATACTTTCGCGGCATCGCGGCCGGTTTGGCGGCGGCGAGCGGCGGCGGCGCGACCTATGCCGTCGGCGTATACGGCTCCGGCGTTGTGTGCGATGCGATCAAGCGCGCGAGCCTCGCCCGATACAGCTGGCTGTCGAACTCGTTCGCATGGGAGGGTTCGACCAGTTACGACGACTGGGACATCATGCAAGGCGCCCCGTCTCCGGAACTGTCGTTCAACCAGGATTCCGACGAAGCCAGGGCAGATTACGGCGCGTTCCGGATTGCTGGCGGCGCGCCCACCGCTTCCGCTGATCCAGCCGGGCTCGGCAATGCTGCATCGCCCCAATCCCCGCCGGTCGAACAATCGCTTATCTCCTCTGCGAGTTCTCGCTGAGACGTCGGGGCCGCTGTCCCTCCGGCCGGAGGTTGTCATTCCTTAACGCGCGTGGAACACTCGCCGGCGACCGGACCGAAGTGCTGGGAGGAAAGCCATGGATGTCGGCATGATGATGGTGTTCGCCAGCTATGGCTGGGACCACATCGGCGACGACCGGGTATGGGACGAGGAGATCCGCCTGGCTCGGTTGGCGGCGGATTCGAGCTTCGACGTGTTGTGGTCGGCCGAGCATCACTTCTTCGATTATTCGTTCTGCCCCGACAATCTGCAGCTGATGACCTATCTCGCGGCATTGTGTCCGAACGTCGGGCTCGGCACCGCCGCGGTGATCGTGCCGTGGCACGACCCGCTGCGCGTCGCCGAGCAGGCTGCCGTGCTCGACCTCTTATGCAAGGGCAAGTTGCGGCTGGGGCTGGGGCGCGGCCTGGCGCGGCGCGAGTTCGCGGCGTTTCGCGGCACCATGGACGAGTCGCGCGAGCGCTTCGACGAAGCCGCGCCGATGATCGTCGACGCGTTGCGCACCGGCTTCATCGAGGGCAACGGCAAGCATTACCGGCAGCCGCGCATCGAGCTCAGGCCGCGGCCCCAATACGATTTTACCGGCCGGATCTATGCCGTCGCGTCGAGCGAGGATTCGGTCGAGGCCGCGGCTCGGCTCGGCGCGCATATGGTGATGTTTTCCGACCGGCCCTGGCACATGCGGCGGCCGGCGATCGAGCGCAATCGCGAATTGCACCGGAAATTCCACGGCCGCCCGGCGCCGGCGATGATGATCACCGATTTCTGCATCTGCGGCCCCGATCCGGCGCAGGCCGAAGAACACGCCAGGCAATACATGGGCAAGTTTGTCGAGAGCAACTTCCACCATTACGAATTCCTCGGCGACCATTTCGCGACCGTGAAGGGCTATGACGCCTATGCGCAAAAGGCGGCGATCGCGCGCCAGGGCGGGCTCGAAGGTGCGGTCGCCGGGTTCATGCAGGCGGCGATCTGGGGCACGCCCGAGCGCATCCTGCGCGAGTTGGAGGCGCGGCGCGCGGCGATCGGCGATTTCGAGCTCAACGCGGCCTTCCGCTTTGGCGGCGTGCCTTATGCGATCGCCGAGCGCGGGCTGAAATTGTTCGCCGCCGAAGTCTTGCCGGTGCTGAAAACCTGGCAGGCCCAGGACACCGCGCGCGCCGCGGCCGAGTGACATCTGGCAAAAGGATCGCAAGCGATGATTACGAAATTCGACAGCTCGTATTATGGCACCGCCGACATGGAAGGCCTCGGCTATGCCGGCACGCCGATCAACGAGCGCCGCTATTCGAACGAGCAGCTGGCCAAGGCGCTGCACAAGGCCGTGGCCTACGCCAAGTGCATGGACACGCGCGGCTTCAACACCTTTTGGATGGCGGAGCATCATTTCCAGCCCGAGGGCACGGAGCTGATCCCGAACCTGCTGATGATGGCGATGCACCTCGTCAACGTCACCAAGAACCTGAAGATCGGCTGCGGCTTCAACGTGGTGCCGATGTGGCATCCGCTGCGGCTTGCCGAAGACTACGCGATGGCCGATGTGCTGAGCGGCGGCCGAGTGATCTTTGGCGTGGCGCGCGGCTATCACACCCGCGAGGTCGAGACTTTCGGCTCACCGCTGATGGACCAGGACGCCAACCGCGAGCTGTTCGAGGAAGGCGTCGACGTCCTGTTCAAGGCGTTTGAAGGCAAGCCGTTCTCGCACAACGGCAAGTACTACACGATCCCGCCGCAGGTGCCGTATCGCGGCTACACGCTCAAGGAGATCACCCTCGTCCCGGCGCCGGAGCGCCTGCCGGTCGAATGCTGGCAGCCGATCCAATCGGGCTCGGAGCGTGCCTTCGACTTCATGGCCAAGCACGGAATCTCCGGGATGATCGGCGGCGGCTCGGCCGAAGGCGGTGCGGTCGAGCGGCACACGATCGGGTTCCAGGCCGCCTATGCGCGGCGCGGCATCAAGCTCGAGCTCGGCGAAAAGCTCGCGCTCGGCTTCCAGTTCCACATCGCCAAGAGCCGCGAGGACGGCATGCGGGAAGCGGCGAAACACTACGAAGAGAACATGAAGATGTTTGGCGAATTGCGCCTGGTGCGCGCGCTCACCGACGAGCAGATCGCGGCGATGCGCGATCCCAAGCTCGCCGTCACGACCAGATTGCCGCGCATCGAGGACGCGGTGAAGGCTGGCGGTTTCCTCACCGGCACGCCCGCCGACATCATCGAACAGCTGAAGGCGGTCGAGAAGCGCTATCCCGGCATCGACCGGGTGGTGTGCAGCACGCCGCTCGGCACCCCGCTCGACATCCAGCTCGAAGACCTGGACCGGTTCGCGAGCGAAGTGATGCCGGCATTCCGCGGCGACACCGCAACTGCGCGGGCTGCTGCCGACTGAGCGAAAAATCGTCATTCCGGGGTGTGGGCGCGTCGCCCGCGAGCACGGAACCCGTGGACACCGGAAATAGGGACGAGCTGCGGTGTTCGTTGGTTCCGGGCCTGTCCATCCGGAGCATCCCGGAATGACCTTTTCCCTTGCGTGGAGTTTTACACAGAGAGGGCAATATGGCTGGAGACGCCAAGGGCGATTACCGCGGCCTCGCCTATCGCGACGAGGCCGATCTCGCGGCATGGCTGGCCAAGCGCCCGACCGAAGCGGCGCTGGAGCCCGAATTGCCGATCATCGACCCGCACCATCATTTCTGGGACACGCCGCAGCGCGGGCGCTATCTGCTGCCCGAATTGCTGGCCGATATCGGCGCCGGCCATAATATCGTCTCGACGGTTTTTCTCGAATGCCGCTCGATGTATCGGAAGTCCGGCCCGGCCGAGATGGCCCCGGTGGGCGAGGTCGAGTTCGTCAACGGCATCGCGGCGATGAGCGCCTCGGGCGGCTACGGCCCGTGCCGGGTTGCCGAGGGCATCGTCGGCCACGCCGACCTGACCCTGGGCGCGCGGGTGCGCGAGGTGCTGGAGGCGGAGATCGCGGCGGGCGGCGGGCGGTTTCGCGGCATCCGCCACGGCGTGTCGTGGGACGAGCACGATGCGATCCAGAAGTTTGCGACGCGTGTCGTTCCGCCGCATCAATTGCGCGACCCGCAATTCCGCGAGGGCTTTGCCCAGCTCGCCCCGCTCGGCCTCAGCTTCGAATCCTGGCAGTATCATCCGCAACTGCCGGATGCGATCGACCTCGCCCGCGCCTTCCCCCAGACGACGATCATCCTCAACCACGTCGGGGGCGTGCTCGGTGTCGGGCCCTATGCCGGCCGTCGTGAGGAGATCCTCGCCGGCTGGAAGAAGGACATCGGCGAACTCGCCAAATGCCCGAACGTCAACGTCAAGCTCGGCGGGGTCGGCATGACCTCGTTCGGCTTCGACTTTCCCGAGCGCGACGTGCCGCCATCCTCGGAGGAGCTGGCCGCCGCCTGGCGCCAATATATCGAGCCCTGCATCGAAGCCTTCGGCGCCGAGCGCTCAATGTTCGAGAGCAACTTTCCGCCGGACAAGCAGTCGGGCGGCTACAGCGAATTGTGGAATGCGTTCAAGCGTATCACCTCGGGTGCATCGGCGGCTGAAAAGAAGGCGCTCTACAGCGGCACCGCGGCGCGGGTGTACCGGATCACCGCACCCTGACCCGGGTTGCGCTTCGCGCCGATCCTGTTCGCCGATCCGGGGGAGAAGATTTGATGCCGGCACCCTACGAAACGCACCGCGCGCAGCTCAAAGCCATCCTCTTGGCCTGGGGCATGCCGGACGACAACGCCGAGACGACCGCCGACATCCTCGCCTGGGCGGATCTGCACGGCGTCGACAGCCACGGCATCTCGATGATCCCGGGCTATGACCGGCTGCGCCGCAGCGGGCGCGCCAACATGCAGGCGCAGCCGCGCATCATCCGGGAGACGCCGGTCTCGGCATTGGTCGACGGCGATGGCGGGCTCGGCCACGTGCCGGCGCGGTTTGGCATGCAGGTGGCGATCGACAAGGCCAAAGAGTGCGGCATCGCGATCGCAGCGGTGCGCAACTCGGCCCATTTCGGCGCCACCGGCTACTACACCCTGATGGCGGCGAAGGAGGGGCTGATCGGCATGGCCTGCACCAGCGCCTCGAGCATCCAGGTGGCGCCGACCTTCGGCAAGGAAGCGAAGCTCGGCACCGACCCCTGGTCGTTCGCCGCGCCGAGTGCCGATGGACCGCCGTTTCTGCTCGACATGGCGACGACGACGGTCGCCGCCGGCCGCATCCGCAACAAGGCCAATGAGGGGCTTCCCTGCCCGCCCGGCTGGGTGCTCGACAAGGACGGGCGGCCCAGCACCGACCCCAGCGAAGCGCGCGAAAAGGGCGGCTTCCTGACCTCGCTCGGCGGCTCGCCGGAAAATTCGAGCTACAAGGGCTATGGGCTGGCGGTCATGGTCAACATCCTCGGCGCGTGCCTGTCGGGCTCGACCCTGATCACCGACCCGATGAGCGGGAAAAAGCCGCAAGGCAACGACATCGGACACTGCTTTATCGCGATCGACCCCAGCCTGTTCCGCGACCGCGAGGATTTCACCGCCGACGTATCCCGCTTCTGCAACGATCTGCGAACGACAAAGCCCGTCGACCCGACCCAGCCGGTGATGGTCGCCGGCGACCCGCAGTGGAACAACGCCGCGCAGCGCAGCCGCGACGGCATCCCGGTCGGCGCCGGCCTCCTGAACCAGATCCGCCAGATCGCCCAGGCCAGCGCGGCGCCGTGGCTGCTCGATTGACCCGCATGCGATCGGGGTGAGGGCCGCCGTCGAGCAGTATCGTCTGCCCGGTCGTGGAGTCCGCGCGGCTGACGCGAGGTAGCGCGCCCGCAACCCGCGCGTGGCAGTCAGGGCACCAGCCGGCCGGGTTCCGTTGGCAGGAGTTCCAGTAGCCCAGATCGAGTGGACCCGGGCCGGCAGCCCCCTCAATGATATTGTCGTCTGCCGTGCCGCCAGCAGCCCCGTGCTACACGCGCAAGCCAGGAACCCCTGCGCTCTTTTGTCAACATGGACCCTGGCATTGAGCGGGGACATTCCGCGACCCTCAATTCGTACCATCCGGAATGGAAACGATCGCTGCCCGTCATCGGTCTCATCCGCTTGTCAAAGACCCGCGAATTTGCCGGATCGTGCCGCTGTGGCTCTCGGTTCTAGACGAGCTTGGCGCAGCGCCGCTGTTCGTGATCCCCATTCGCAATCCGTTCGAGGTGGCCGCCGCGCTCAAGCAGCGCAACAGCTTTCCCGAAACGACCTCGCTATTGCTGTGGCTGAGGCATTTCCTCGCAGCAGAACGCGATACGCGCGGTTTCAGGCGATCGTTCGTCGCCTACGATCACCTGCTGAGCGACTGGGGGAAGGTTGTCGACGGGATCGCTCGCGATCTGCACATCCATTGGCCGCGCCGATCGGTTGCTTTCGACCTGGAAATCGACAGTTTTCTCTCGACCAGGTGGCGACACCATTCCTATAGCAATGGAAGCATGTTCTCGCGCCGACCCATGGCCCAGTGGCTGCAAACGGCTTTCGACTGGGCGATGAGCGCCGCGAACAATCACCCCTCGGCGTCCGCCGAGCTCGATACCGTGTACGCGGCGTTCAGTAGCCCCTCCGCTCCGCTGTGCAAATCAGTGCGTCATCCGGAGATGGTGGGCGTCTGATCGCAGCCGGGCTCGAGGTGCCTGGTGCGATGCGCCGGAACCAGGCGCGGGCCATCGCCTACACGCTTGCCGCCGGTTATGGGGTTTCGCCATGCGCCAGCGGACGCTTCAGCAATTCCTTGATCCGGCCCTGCATCGCGCGCTGGTCGAAGCTGCGCAACAGATTGATGCGGTTGCGGTTGGGATCGCCGCCGTGCCAGTACTCATAGATCTCTTGGCGCAATCCGTAAGATGAGGCGCCGAGGTCGTGCGCCAATCGGAACAGGCGAGACTTGTATTCGACATCGACGTCCCGGCCGCGCATGTAGCGGTCGAGATAGGGGCGGATCGCGGCGCTGGCGAGGTCGTGTTCGCTCGGCTGCATGATGATCCCGGAGGCGCAGATCTCGCGCAGCAATTCGACCATGCGCCCGGATACCTGGGTGAACCAGATGTGCAGGTCGCGCGCCGGCCCCAGCGTCCATTGCCCGGAGGGGGTCGGGCCGGCCCGGTGCTCGACCCCGTCCATCGCATGCCGCCACACCTCGCAATAGGTCGCCATCTCGCCGAGCTTGGCGGCGACCTCGCGATAGTCGAGGACCCCGATCGCCTCGGCCACCATCGTCGCCACCGCGGTCAGGAGGCGCATGCGCACCTCGACCCGGCATAGATTGGACCAGCCGAGAAAGTTGAAATTGACCCCGCCGCCGTCGGCGCCCAGCATTCGCACCATCGGCGTCGGGTCGTAGAGCATGAAGAGCCGGTCCCACGGCACCAGCACCTGGTCGAAAAACAGCATGCAATCCTGCTCGTCGAGCATCTGCAAGGGATGCCCCCACGAGCCGAACCAGCGCGACACTGGCTCGCGCGCCAGGATCTTCAGGCCCGCCGCATTGGTCGGGATGGCAAAGGCGAGGACGCATTTCGGGTTGCTGCGCCGCGCGAAGGTCGCCGACAGCGAGACATAGCATTCGTGGCTGTGCGGTGCCGCGGTCGAAAGCTGCTTGCCACCGGTGACGATCACGCCGTCCTTGGTCTCCTCGACGACGTGCAGGGCCACTTCCTCGTCCTCGCCGACGGTGCGCTCCTCGTTCTGCGGCTAGGTGCTGCGGTCGACCTGCGGGTCGCCCAGAGCATGGGTCAGAAACAGATCGTGTCGCTTGCAGTACCGATAATAATTCTCCAGATTTTCGCCGAAATCGCATTTCGGGTGCTTGACCGCGCTGAACTGATCCCTCAGGTGCAATGCCGAGATGATGTAGGGCGCCAGGATGTCGGGGCTGCGGCCGAGCTGGCCCCAGGAGAGCTCGTTCCACAATTCGCTGTTGCGCCGCTTGCGCTGCAAATCCTCGGCCGAGCGCGGCAACAGCCAGCTCGTGCTGATGCGCTCGCCGCTCTCCGGGTCGAGGCCGGTCATCTGGTCGCGGTATTGCGCGCTGTTCTGCAGATCGTAAATGCGCGCCAGCTCGGCGACCATGTCCCGGAACGCCGGATGGGTCGTCACGTCGGCGGCCCGCTCGCCGTCGATCCACACCTCGCGATCGTCTTTGAGGCTCGCGACATAGCGCCGCCCGGTCATCGGACCGGTCCCCGCTGCGGCTTCCGGGGCCATCGCGGCGCTTGCTGGTGCCATCTCGCGCTATCCCTCTTCACCCGGCCATCAGCAACGGCGCCAGCACGTCCGGGTCGGACAGCATCGGGTAGTGGCCGGCGTCGATTTCGAGGTATTTGGCGCCGAGCTTTTCGGCGGTGCGGCGCTGGTGCGCCTCGCCCGGGTTGGCGGCGCGGCGGCAGCGGATCACCGTCGCCGGCCATTTCTGGGTCCAGAAGCTTTGGAGCGATACCGGATCTTCCATCGCGGCGATCGGGTGCGGCGTATAGCGGGCGAGCGCAAAGGCGCGCGCCGCCGGGTTGAGATCGGCGAAGCTGCGGTTCTCGGCGTCCTCGCGCGACGGCCCGACCGCGAGTGCGGTGGTGACCCGCGGCGTCGGCCGGTTGACGATCTGGGCCACCCGCTCGCCATCGAGGAGCGCCAGCGCGTCGACAAACACGAGCCGCCCGATCCGCTCGCGGGCAAGCTCGGCCACCCGGCACACCACCATGCCGCCCGAACTCGTGCCGGTCAGCACGACCTCGTTCAGATCCTCATAGAACAACAGATCGGCGATATCGGCGGCGTGGGTTTCAATGGTGATCCCCGGCCGCAGTTGATGGCGCCGCTCGGCGCAGCCGTCGAGCGAGGGGGCGTAGACGAGATGCCCGGCATCGCGCAGGCGCGCCGCGGTCGGCTTCCAGATCCAGCCGCCCTGATAGGCCCCGTGGATCAGCACATATGTCGCCATGTCACTCCCCTTTTTCGTTACGGTGCGCGCGGCATGCGGCGGCCGGACCCGATGAACCCGACTTTGCCAAGCCATTTTTCCGCCACGCAGTCTGGAACGGTCCTCACCCGGGCTTGACCCAGGGCGGGTGCGAACCGGGGTCGGGCGCCGGCTTCGGCTTCGCTTCGCCGGCGGAACCGTTCTTGACCGGCTTGATCTTGGCGCCGTCGAGCTCGACATTGATCTCGAGCAGCGAGGTTTCGCCGGACCGGCCGACATTGACCCGCAGCATGTCGCCGCGAATCTCGATGTAGCGGCCGACCACGTCGAGCAGATCCTTTTGCAAGGCCGGCAGAAAATCCGGCGCGTCGCGGCTCGCCCGCTCGTGCGCCATCACGATCTTCAGCCGGTCCCTGGCGACGACGGCGGTATTGCGCCGCTCCGGGAACAGAAAATCGAGCAGGCCCATCACGCCCTACCGAACAGGCTGCGGAAAAAATTGCGGCGCTCGGGCTTCAGAAAGCGCATCTCGCGCTCTTCGCCGAGGAGCCGGGCCACGGCGTCGAGATAGGCTTGTCCGGCCGGGCTCTGCGGGTCGAACACGACGGGGGTCCCAGTGTTCGAGGCGCGCAACACCGACGGCGATTCGGGAATGACGCCGAGCAGCGGGATCGACAGGATCTCCTTCACGTCATCGATCGCCAGCATCTCGCCCCGCTCGACCCGTTCCGGCGAATAGCGGGTCAGCAGCAGATGGATCGCCACCGGATCCATGTTGTTCTCGGCGCGCCGCGACTTCGAGGCGAGGATGCCGATGATGCGGTCGCTGTCGCGCACCGAGGAGACTTCGGGGTTGGTGACGATGATCGCCTCGTCGGCGAAATAAAGCGCGGTGATGGCGCCGTGCTCGATCCCGGCCGGGCTGTCGCAGACGATATAGTCGAAGGTTTCCTTCAATTCGTCGAGCACCCGCTCGACCCCGTCGCGCTTCAAGGCGTCCTTGTCGCGGGTCTGCGAGGTCGGAAACACATAAAGACTGTCGTTGCGCTTGTCCTTGATCAGCGCCTGGTTAAGCTTGGCGTCACCATTGATGACATTGATAAAATCGAAGACGACGCGGCGTTCGCAGCCCATGATCAGATCGAGGTTGCGCAACCCCACGTCGAAATCGATGACCACCGTGCGATGCCCGCGCAATGCCAGGCCGGCGGCGACCGCGGCGGCGCTGGTGGTCTTGCCGACCCCGCCCTTGCCGGACGTGAGCACGATGACTTTTGCTGCCAATAAAGACCTCCCCTTTCCCCCGATCGATCGGCCCCGGGCGGCGCCGATCGATCGCGCCGGCGCTGCCGGCGGGCGGCGTCGGGCGGCCTACCCGGCGATCCCGCCCCGGCGACCGCCACCGGGGTAATCTGAGCGTCAATTGCGGGCGATGGTCAACCGCTCATCGACGAGCGCGATCTGCACCCGCAAGCCCCTGTCAGCGGCCGGCATCTGCTCGCTGACCAGGTAATGGCCGGCGATGCTGACGAGCTCGGCCTCGAATCGGTCGCAAAAGATCCGCGCCTCGACATCGCCGCCGGCGCCGGCGAGCGCCCGGCCGCGCAGCGCGCCGTACACATGGATATTGCCGTCGGCCATGATCTCGGCGCCGGGGCTGACCGCGGCGGTGACGACGAGATCGGCGCCGCGCGCATAGATCTGGGTCCCCGAGCGCACCGGCTGGGTGACGAGGCGGGTGCGGGCGGCGAGCGCGCCACGCGGTTCGGCCGCCGCCGCCTCGGCGATCGGCACCGGTTCCGGCGGCGGGCGCCGCCGATTGGGCTGCGCCGCAGTGGGCGCGAAGCTCGCCAGCCCGGACGCGGCCGCGGCCTCAAGCTGCGCCGGCTCGGCATTCTGCACCCCGACCAAGGTCAGGGTATGGCGGCGCAGGGTATCCCTGGCCTCGAAAAAATCGGGTGCAGCGGCGAATCCGCCGGCGTCCCTGAGGTCGAGCACCACCGGCGCGTTCAAAAAAAACCGCGGGCTGCGGCCGATCTGCTCGGCGAGATCCTGCTCGAAGGCGGGGTCTCGCAACAGCCCGGCGCGCACCACCATGATGGCAAAGAGCGCGCCCTGCACGAGATTGCCCGCCATCCGAGAACCGCCGTCAGCCGCACCGCGAAGATTTGAGGGGTTAGCGCCAAATCGCGCCTCCCGCAACGATTTTACCCACCGCCCCTATGTGCCGGCGCACCTCTGCTCTTATGATGGCTTCCGGAATTTTGCCTCGGGCAGGCCAAGCGAGTGGTGGGAGTTTGAATGGCCGGCGAGACGGAGGCGGCGGAATTCGCGCGGTTCGGGGCGGAGCCCGGCTGGGCGTTCGCGATCCACCATCGGGTGCGGTGGAGCGAATGCGACCCGTTCGGCCACGCCAACCATCGCGCCTATTTCGAATGGTTCGAGGAGGCGCGCAATCGCTATCTCGAAACCGCGGGCCTGGCGCCGCTGTCGGCGTCGACGCCCGGGCCGGTCATCGCCGAGACCGGCATCCGCTATCGCCGGCCACTTAGCTATGGCGAGAACATCCTGGTCGGCGCGCGCACGGTCCGGCTCGGCAACACCAGCTTCGAGATGGAATACGCGGTCTGGTGCGGCGGGTTGTGCGCCGAGGGCCGCGCGGTCTTGATCCTGGTGGTGGCCGCGACCGGCGAAAAGACGCCGCTGGCGCCGGGATTGCGCCGCGCCATCCTGGCCCGCGATCCCGCTGCCCGCGAAGCCGGCCGCGGCACAGCCGGCTGTGCAGAAAGCTAGCGCCCGCCTAGCTTTCCGCGACACCGCGCCGTCTGGTGCTCAAAATCAGACGGATCGTGGCCGTGGAAGCCCTCACCCCCCAGCCCTTGCGGGCCGGGTTCCCCCTCTCCCGCAATGCGGGAGAGGGTGCCGAGCGCAACGAGGCGGGTGAGGGCTCCGCGGTGCCAAATGTCAGGTTCTCACCGCCAGCTAGCTGCGCCCCGAGGGCGGCGCCCGCAGCTACCACCCGGCCGGCAGCTTTGGCTCCGGCGGGCGCTCGCCGTCCTCGGCCGCGGGGTCGGCCCCGGAGTTGACCGCAGAGTCGGCCTCGGGGGCGTCCTCGCCGCCGTCGCCGGCTCGGCGCAACGCGGCGCGCTCCTGCTGCTGCTTGATCTTTTCGTCCTTTTTCGCCTTCTTGGCGCGGTCGCGCTCGGCGCGTTCGATCCGGTAGTTCGGTTTTCGCGGCATCGGGCAAAGCTCCTATCTACGCGCCGGCGGGCGGCGGGCAAAGCACAGGGGGAAGGCCTTGGCAGATCGTGTCGATCCGATTGTGGCGTCGATCATCCGCCATCGCCTCCTGGCCATCGTCGAAGAGATGGGCGAGGCCATGTTGCGCACATCTTATTCGCAAATCCTCAATTCGAGCCGCGACTTTTCGACCGCGATCTGCGGCCTCGACGGCCGGCTGATCGCCCAGGCCGAGCACGTCCCGATCCATGTCGGGGCGTTGCCGTACGCGGCCAAGGCGGTCGCGGAGTTTTTTGCCGGCGACATCCACCCCGGCGACGTCTTTCTGCTCAATGACCCCTATCATGGCGGCAACCATCTTCCCGACCTGACCGTGTTCGTGCCGGTGTTCGCCGGCGACGTGCCGCGCTTCTGGTCGATCAACCGCGCGCATCAAAGCGATATCGGCGGGGCGACGCACGGCGCTTACAACGCCGCGGCCACCGACATCTGGCAGGAGGGCATCCGGATCACCCCGCTGCGGCTGTCCGATCGCGGCGAACTGCGCCGCGACGTGCTCGAGATGATCGCGACCAATGTCCGCCATCCGCGTGATTTCCGCGGCGACCTGGCGGCGATGGTCGGCTCCGCGCATCTGGGCGAACGGCGCCTCCTGGCGCTGGCCGGCGAGTTCGGCTGGACCGTCGCCGACCTCGCGATCGAGGCGGTTCTCGACGGCGCCGAGCGGCAGGCGCGCGCGGTCATCGCCCAATGGCGGGACGGTGTCTATCGCGGCGAGGCTCTGCTCGACGACGACGGGCGCGGCAACCAGGACATCCATATCCGCGCCACGGTCGAAAAGCGCGGCAGCGACCTCGTCATCGACTTGTCGGATTCCCACGACGAGGTGGCGAGCTTTGTCAATTCGTCCTACCCGAACATGCGCTCGGCGGTGGTGGTGGCACTCTCCTACCTGATCGACCCGGACACGCCGAAAAACGACGGCACCTTTCGCCCGATCACGGTCGTCGCCCGACCGGGAACCGTGGTCTGGGCCAATCCGGGGATGCCGGTGACGCTCGCCACCAACCATTGCGGCCAGGAGATCCTGGAGGCGATCGTCAAGGCGTTGGCGCCGGCCTGTCCCGACCGGGCGATGGCTGGCTGGGGCCGCCGGTTCCGCATCGCCATCCAGGGCAGGGACCCCCGCGCCGCGGTCGGCGGCGGGGCGAACGCCCCAGCGGGCAAGCCCTTCATCTGGCATTTTTTTCAGGCGCGGCCGGGCGGCGGGGCCTCGCCCGCCGGCGATGGCTGGCCGGGTGCCGGCGAATGGCAGGCGGCCGGCGGGATCAAGTTCGGCAGCCTCGAAGTGACCGAGTTGCGCTTTCCGCTGTTCTTCCGCCGCCATGAATTCCGCGCCGATTCGGGCGGCGCCGGCAGATATCGCGGCGGCCCGGGCGGCATCGTCGAGATGGTCGTCGAGACCGCCCTGCCGGCGATCGGCAACACCGCCGGCGACGGCGTGCGCCACGGCGCCTGCGGCATCCTCGGCGGCGCCGACGGCCTGCCGCACCGCTACACGCTTTATTCCGAGGGTGAGCCGCCGCGCGCGATCAAAACCAAGGAGACCGGCCTCGAGATCCGCCCCGGTGATGTGCTGATCCTCGAATCCGGCGGCGGCGGCGGCTGGGGCGACCCGGCCGAGCGCGACCCCGTAGCGATCGCCGAGGATCTCGCCAACGGCTTCGTGACGAAATAATGCGAAACCGGCGGGCCACTCGAATTGGCGCCGAGCATCTCAACCGGCCCGATATTCGCTCGACGCCGCCGCGATTTCCGCGATGATCCGCTGCGCCGCCTCGCGCCGATCCCGCTGCTGGACGATCGGGCGGCCGACCACCAGATGATCGGCGCCGTTCAGAATCGCATCGCGCGGCGTTGCCGTTCGTTTCTGATCCCCGGGCTCGGTCCCTGTCGGCCGAATGCCGGGCGTCACGATCAGGAAGCCGTCCTTCTTCACCGCTGACCGGATCAGTCCGGCTTCGTTGGGCGACGAGATAACCCCATCGCATCCGAGCGCCGCGGCTTCCGTGGCCCGCCTGCTCACGAATTCGTCGATCGACGAAGTTGTGCTGTACTCCTTCTGCATGTCGTTTTCCGACATCCCGGTCAGCAGCGTAACCGCCAATATCTTCAGATCCGAGTTGCCCCGCCGCCCCTTCACCGCCGCGCGGACCACCTGACTTTCACCGATCACGGTCATAAACCTGACCCCGAGCCCGGACGCAGCCCTGACCGTGCCTTCGATGGTCGCCGGGATGTCGATATATTTGAAATCGAGAAAGACGCCCTTGCCCTGCCCGATCAGCCGCTCGACCAGCGGTCTCAGATCCGGGTCGAGTTGCAGCATCAGGCCGATCTTGTAGAACCCGACGATATCCCCGAGATCGTCGACGATGCGGCTGGCTTCCTTGGCCGTCGGCACATCGAGCGCGACAATCAGCCGGTCTGTCGCCGCGAGCGAGCGCTGATCAGCCTGTCGCCGCGCGCCGGTCCTATCCGTCATCGGCGAAATCCCCCATCTCGGATTGGTGCAGGATCGAGGCTCAGCCCCCGGTCGCCTTGCGAAAGTCGTGCTCGAATTTGCCGAACTCGTCAGCGGCGGCGTCGGATACCGCCCAATAGCCGATGTCGCCTTCCTTCCAGTGGTGCAAGGTATAGCCGCGGCGGGTCAAGGTCTCGCCGAAATCGCCGGGCCGCGCCGGCAGGACAAAGACGTTGATGATGTGCTTGCCGGCC
>DASYNW010000041.1:0-29002 GCA_036008325.1 Allostellaceae bacterium | reverse complement strand
CAGCGCCTTTCTCGGCGATCAGCCCGTTGATGAAATCGATCTCGGTGCGCCTTCCCTTGAGCATGTCCTGGCCCATTGATGGGCGCTGCAAGTCGCTGCGGGTGTTCGAGCCGGCTTCGGCCAGAATCGCCGCCTCGACCTCGTCGAGCGCCCCCGTGTCGCCCTCGCCGGCGCGCGCCAGGGTCTCGGGATCGTGCATGCGGATATGCTCAAGTTCGTAGCCCAGCGCCTGGCCGACCCGCACCGCTTCGCTGCCGAGCCGGATGCTGACGCGGCGGATCCGGTCGTGCCGGTCCATGCCGTTGCCGGAGAGGCCGGTCGAGGCGCCGATGCCGTTGCGCATGCCGTTGACCACCAGCTTCGACCAGCGCTCGCCCCACAGATTGCGGGTCGGCTTGACCGTGTCGACGGTGGCGATCATCGCCGCCAGCTCTTCGAGCCGCCGGGTAACGCGGCCGTGGACCTCGCCGACGCGATAGACCTCGTGGTGCGAGGCGCCCTTGGCCACGGTGCGGCGAACCCGGCCCGGCGCGTAGAGCTCGGCCGCGAGCAGGGCCGGGATGGCGCCGACCGTCCGATCCCAGCCGACGATCGCGGCGATGCGCTCCTCGTTCATGCAGTTCTGCAAGGAGACGACATAGCCGTCGGGCGCCAGGTATTGCCCGATCAAGGCTGCCGCCCATTGCGTGTCATAGGATTTGACCGCGATCATCGCGATGTCGATCGGCTTTTCTTTGGCCAGCTGCTGCGCCTCGGTCAGATGCATGGTTCTCGGCCGGGCGAGGACGAACTCCTCCTCGGTCACTCCTTCGATCGCCAGCCCGTCGCGGCGGATCGCCGCGATATGCTCGGGCCAGGGATCGATCAGGGTCACGTCGAACCCGTTATGCGCGAGCTGGCCGCCGGTGTAGCCGCCGATCGCGCCGGCGCCGATCACCGCAATGCGCTTCTCCATGATCTGATCCCTCTATGACCTGCGCGGCGGCATGATAAGCTGATCGGCGAGAAACCATCCGATAAACCTTCGCATCCGATAAACCTTCCCATCAGAGAAACCTTCGAGGACGCTGCCACCATGAACTGGACCGAACGGCGCGAGCGCTTTCGCGCGCTCCTTTCCGGACATCGCTGCGTGCATCCGGGATCGGTGTATGACGCGATCTCGGCGCGTATCGCCGAAGATCTCGGGTTTGAGGTCGGGATGTTTTCCGGCTCGGTCGGGTCGATGGCGGTGCTCGGCGCCCCGGACCTCGTGGTCCTGACCCTGACCGAGTTCGCCGCCCAGGCCAACCGCATCTGCCGCGCCGGCAATTTGGCGTTGCTGGTCGACGCCGACCACGGCTACGGCAACGCGCTCAACGTGCGCCGCACCGTCGAGGAACTGGAGACCGCCGGCATCTGCGCGATGTCGATCGAGGATACGGTGCTGCCGCGGCCCTATGGGCCCGACGGCAAGCCGCGCCTGAGCTCGGTCGAGGAGGGTGTTGGCAAGATGAAAGCGGCGTTGTCGGCGCGCCAGGACAAGAACCTGGTCATCGCCGGGCGCACCAGCGCGCTCGCAATCGCCAATGTCGACGAGGCGGTCAAGCGGGCCAAGGCCTACGAGGCCGCCGGGGTCGACGCGGTGTTCCTCGCCGGCGGGGTCACCGTCGAGGCGGTTGAGGTGGTGTCGTCGGCGATCAGGATACCACTGATCCTCGGCGGCGGCAGCGGCCAGCTCGGCGACCTCGGCTGGCTGGGGGCGCATCGGGTGCGGGTGGCATTGCAGACCCACGCGCCCTTTTCGGCCGCGGTGCAGGCGGTCTACAACACCTTGAAGGCGCTGCGCGAGGGCGCCAAGCCCGGCGACCTCACTGGCATCGCCTCGTCCGAGCTGATGCGGCGGGTCACCCGCGCCGAGGATTATCAGCGCTGGACCAAGGATTATCTCGGCGGGACGTGAGCTCAGGAAACCGTCCTCGATCCGCAAAGCGCAGCTCACCGGCGCCTTCCGGTGCGCGATCTGTTGATCCGCGATCCAATCATCTGAGAGAGCAAAGCCGTGCGATCGACAGTGCTGGCGATTGTGCTTATCTGTGCCGCCGCGTGCGCGCCGCAGCCGCCGCCCGGACCGGGGACGTTGCTGCTGAGCAATCCGCATTTCGGGCCGACCAATGTCGAGGCGGTAATCACCGCCAATCCGGATTGCGCCGCGCGCGGTCCGGGCTATGCCTCGACCTTGGAGTTCGTGCTGCCGAGCAACGCGACCAAATTCATCGACGTGCCGCCGGGCACCGAAATCTGCTGGCGGCGCGATTTCGATCCCTCGCAGCCGGTCGCCGGGCAATGGTCGGGGTGGGACCGAGCCTACGTCGCGCCAGGAGCGACGATCGACGCGAATTTGTAGCGCCTGACGCCGCACGCGGCTTGGCGCCGCCCCGGGCGTGGCGCATCCCCCGGCGTGGCGCATCCCCGGGCGTGGCGCATCCCCGAGCGGCGGGACAACCGCGTCAGCCGCCGAGGCTGAACCGGATCGCCACCGAAACCGCGATGCTCGGTTCGTCCATGCCGGCCGGGAACGGCGGCAATGTGGCACCCCGCATCATGTTTGCGAGGGCGGCGTCGAGGTCGGGGTGGCCGGTGCTCTCGACCACCGAAAAATCGACGACCCGGCCATCGCGCTCGACGACAAAGCGCAGCACCGCGCGCCCTTCCTCGCCGTTATCGCGGGCGCGCGCCGGGTAGCGCTTGTGGCGCTCGAGCCATTCGCTCAAGAGTTCGCGGTAGCCCGGGCTGATCGCGCTCGACGGCGCGGGGGGGCGTATCGGCGACGGCGGCGCGAATGCCGTTTGCGCCGGGGCGGTCGGCGCCGTCGGGGCGCGGGTGACGGCCGCAACCGGCGGTGCATAGGCAGGGTAGGGCGGCCGTCGTTCGACCCGTCTCGGTGCGCGCTCGGGCAAGAGTGGGACCGGCGGCTTGGGCGGTGGCGGCGGAGGCAGCGGTTCGCTCGCATTTGTGGACGCTTCCGGCGCGGGTAGCGGCGGAAGGACTGCGGCCGGCTGTGGCGGCGGCTGGATTGTGGGCGGGGGCGGTTGCGGCGGCGGCGGTGGCGCCGCGGCCGGCGGCGGGGGCGCCGCCCTGACCGGCGGTGGGGCAGGGGGCGCCGCAGGTTGCGGCAATGAGGGGGCAAAGGCGACCACGATGCCGCCGGCGGGGAGCGGCGGCGGCACCGGCGGCGCTGATGCTGGCATCAGCAGCAGCAGGGTCAGCAGAACGCCGTGCGCCGCCAGGGACAGCGCCAGGGCAAGCCTGAAGCCGGTCACTTTGTCCCGGCTGCCGCGGCGACCAGGGTGACCTTGACGAACCCGGCACGGTTGACCTGGCTCAGCACGTCCATCAGCTGGGCATAGCTGATCGTGCGGTCGCCGCGGACATAGACGATCCGCGCCGGGTCCGCGGCGGCGAGGGCGGCCAGCCTCGCTTCCAGATCGGCCGCCGGCACCGGGTGGTCGCCGATGAACATCGCGCCCCGGCGGTCGAGGCTGACGATCAGCGGTTCTTTCGGCGCGACGATAGCTGCGGCCTTGGTCTTGGGCAGGTCGAGCGGCACGCCGACCACCAATAGCGGGGCGGTGACCATGAAGATCACCAGCAGCACCAGCATGACGTCGACCATCGGCGTCACGTTGATCTCGGCCATCGGCGCATAACGCTCGTCGCTGGGTTCGCCCGCGGATTCGCTCCCGCGGGACCGAAACATTGCCATCCTTCAACGCTCCGCCGGGAGGCGCGCGAGCAGGCCGCCCGACCGCCCGATCAGCCCCTGCATGCGCCCGGCCAGGCGCCCGAGATCGACCGTGAACTTGTTGTAGGCGACGACCGCCGGGATCGCCGCGGCAAGCCCCATTGCGGTCGCGAACAGCGCCTCGGCGATCCCCGGCGCCACCACCGCGAGGCTCGTATTGTTGGCCGCGGCAATGCCGGCAAAGCTGCGCATGATCCCCCATACCGTGCCGAACAGGCCGATGAACGGGGCTGCCGAGCCGAGGGTCGCCAGAAACGGCAGGCGCGCTTCAAGGCGGCGCAATTCCGCGTTCAGCGCCAGCCGCATCGCCCGCTCGATCCGCTCGCGGCGTTCGCCCGCGGTTTCGGGCGCGAACGAGGTGGCTTCGGTGCTCTCGGCCCAGCCGGCGGCGAGCACCAGAGCCGCCGGGTCGGCGCGGTCGGGCCGGCCCGAGGGGGCCATCAATTCGGCCGCCGAATGCGCGGCGGCGACCCGGCCTTCCTGCGCCTGGACCGAGCGGCGCGCCGCGGCGAGCCGCCATGATTTGTCGATGATCACCGCCCAGCTCCACACCGAGGCCGCGAGCAGCAGCAGCAGCACGCCCTTGACGACGATGTCGGCGTGATGGAACAGATTGATGACCGAGAGGGATGCGACGGGATCGTTCACGAGTGAGCCTCTGCGGGATTGGTCGACCGGCAGGATGCCGGAGATTGCACGGCTGGAAGCGACGCCTCGACCCGGCGAATATCATTCCACATGGGCCGAATTGCGGCGCGCCGACCCCGATCCCGATGCCGTTGCGAAGATGGACGGCAACTCAGAACTCCTTCGTGAGGCCGAGGTAAACGGAGCGGCGCGGTCCATACTGGTTGGAAAATTCGCCGACGCCGGTCATGCTGCGCAGCAGATAGATCCTGTCGAGCAAGTTGATAATCGCCAGTCGCACCGTGACCGGTCCACCGGGCGCCCGTGCAAAGACGTGCGATATGCCGAGATTCACCTGCTGGTAGGACGGAACGGTTTCGCCGTTGAATTCGAGATCGTTGGCCGGTTGGGTGCGCAGGCCCGACCCGGCAATCAGATCGACGCTAAAGCGCGTGCCGCGCCACAGATACGCCGCCCCGGCGGATTCGGTTTTCAGCTGGCTGTGGTCGGTATTGACAAACATGCTGTCGGCCGATGCGAGCTGCGCCGGGGTGAAGTTGAACTGCGCCGAATTGATGCCCTTGGCCAACTGATTGGCGAACGCCAGGTTGCCGTAAAACGTAAAATTTCCAACATCGTACTCGGTCGTCAATTCCACGCCTTTATTGATGCCCTTGTCGTAATTAAACGGCGTCAGAATGATCGGCGCACCGAATTGACTTTCGTCGATCAGGTCGTGCGCATATTTGTAGTAGAGATCGAGGCCGACGGTCAGGCCCGGAAGCACGTGCTGCTTCACTCCGCCGTCGAAATATTCGGCGCTCTCGTTCTTGATCGGCGAATTCTGCGTGCTCGCGGGTGCGCCGCTGGTGTTTCCGTAAAGGACGATATTTTCGGTCGAGACGAGCTCCTGCGGCGGCGGCGTAAAATAGCGGGCGTAGCCGACATGAAAAATCGTCGTCGGCGTCGCGTGCCACACCGCGTTGAGGCGCGGGCTGAGCTGGCTGCCCTTGGTATAGCCGTTGACGACATCGAAGCGGGCGCCGTAGTTGACGGTAACCGTCGGCAGCGCTTGCCATTCGTCCTGGAGATAGGCGCTGTAGGTAAAGCTGGTCTGCTGGCTGTTCGCCGCGATGTTGGTCGTCGCGGTCGCGAAGATCCGGTTGCCGAAGCTGTCGGCGCCGAGCTGGTCGAGCACATCGGAGTTGATCTGCCCCGTCACATGTTCGCCGCTGATCAGGATTCCACTGCGCAACGTGTGAACCGGGTCCAGCCGATAGGTGCCCTCCGCCTGAAGGTCGTTCGCCCAGCTGGTGCGCGCCGCATCCTCGCTGATGCCGTTGAAGGCGAGGTCGCCCAACGACGTATCCGGAAAGTACTGCAGGAAGCTATATTTCGATATCGCGGAGACCTGGAAATCGAGATCGCCCTCCGAGTGGAGAAACGAGACGGCCCCGAACTGGCTGCCTTCGGTCTGCAGCTCGTTGAGGCTGGCCGAGTCAAACGCGGAAATCGGCGTGCCGTTGATCGCGGTAATCCCAGGAAAAGTCGCCTGGCCCGGGTTGTTCGGTATTTGAAACAGGCCGTTGAACTCGCCGAACATCACGCTGACCCGATTGTTCGGGTCGATAATCTTATCGATATAGGCAAAGTCATGAGTCTGCTGCGTAAAATCGTGGATCTGGCTGTATTTTGCCGTGACGTCGTTGATGCCATTGTTGCTTTGCAGGTAGCTGCCGGTCACGAAATAATTGTAGCCGTCGATCGCCCCGCCCGCTTCCATGCTCGGATTGAGGGTCCCGTAGCTGCCGCCATACATCTCGACCGAGCCGCCCGGGTTGAACAGGCCGCTTTTGCTCTGAATATCGATGATGCCGGCGGTCCGCAGGCCGTACTCCGCCGGCAGAGCCCCGGTGATCAAGGTCATCGAATCGACGAAGTGAAGACTTAAATCCTGCCCGAAGAAACTCACCCCGTCCGGAATGATGACGCCGTCGATGCGGTACTGCACGTTCAGGTGTTCATTGCGGACATGCAGTCCGCCATTGGCCAGATTGTCTTGGTCGACGCCGGGCATTTGCAGAATGGCATTGTCGATTGGCGTGTTCTGCGCGCCCGGCAGGTTCTGAATGGCGCTGGGTGTCAGCGTGTATGTCGAGGCGCCGACGCGCGGCTCGATGTTGATGCGCGCTTGATTGAGCTGTCTGGCGATCACGTAGAGATTGAGCGAAACGCCGGGTTGCAGGTCTGGGCCCGCTTGCGGGTTGGCGTTTGTGCCTGGAGTTTGAGCCGCCGTCTGGCCGCCCGCCAAAGTTGGGGCTGGTTGCGCTGCCGAAGCCGGGATCTCTGCGGGTGGGTTTGCCGGAACCTCTCGTGCCGCGCCAGCGACAGTGGCGGACGGCAGACCGGTCGGCATGACCGGGCTGTCCTGCGCTGCGGCGGCGCCGGCAACGACCATTGTCGCGAGGACGAGCGGGGGGGCCGCGACCGCGCGCCGCCTTGCCGCAAAGCAACGGTTCATCGCCTGGAGCCTTGATTGATGGGCGCGGAGACAGCACTCCAACGACCGTAGATTATATGTTATATCATAACATTTGCCGGAACCGGAGTACAACCGCGTATGAACCGATTGCGCGAGAAAGCCGAGGCGGTGGTGCGAGGCTCTTCCGCGCTGCCGGGCCTGGCCCTATCGTTGGCCACCTCGAACCGGGAGAAAAAACGCGATGAGGTTCGCGCTCGTCTCCGTCGCCGCCTTGGTTGTGCTGCTGCCGATCGGGACGGCGCGCGCCGCCGGCGTCGATCTCGAAATCGTTCTCGCCGCAGATGTTTCGCGCAGCATCGACGATGGCGAGTTTGAATTGCAGCGCAAGGGCTATGCCGCGGCGCTGACCGACCCGCGCGTGCTGAAGGCCATCCGCGCGACCAGGAACGGGGCGATCGGCGTGTGCTTTGTCGAATGGTCGGGCGAGGACGATCAGCAGGTCGTGCTCGACTGGACCCTGATCCGCGACGAGGAGGATGGCGCCGCCGCCGCAGCGGCGATCCTCAAGGCGCCGCGCTCGTTTACCGGCCGCACCTCGATCAGCGCCGCGATCGAGTTCGCCAAGGCCCGTTTCTCCAAGGCCCAATTCGGCAAGGCGAAGTGGCCCGGGGCTCGCCGCATCATCGACATCTCGGGCGACGGCACCAGCAATTCGGGCCCCGCGCTAACCGATGCGCGCGATCAGGCGGTCGCCGCCGGCATCACCGTCAATGGCCTGGCGATCATCAACGAGCAGCCGAATTCCGGCTATTCGGCCCACACCCACCCGCCGGGCGGACTGCCCAACTACTATCGGCAGAACGTGATCGGCGGGCCGAGCGCGTTCCTGATCGTGGTCAAAAATTTCAACTCGTTTGCCGATGCGATGGCCAACAAGCTGACCAAGGAGATCGACGTCGCCGGCGGCGCGACGGGCCGGCAGGCATCCGCGCGGCGCTGACGCCTGCGCCTCCTCTCGCGTTGCGGTGCGGGCTGGGCCGCAACCCGTCGTCGCCAGCCCGGACGCCATCTGGCGACGCGCTTTTCCGCACTATGTGATCGCGGCCGAGCAACCTACACTCGGCGGCGATGACCAGCCGCCGCGACCTTTATCCGCCGATCGAACCCTACCGAACCGGGAAGCTGCCGCTCGACGCGCGCCACACGATGTATTGGGAGCAGTCGGGCAATCCGCGCGGCGCACCGGCATTGTTCCTGCACGGCGGCCCCGGCGCCGGCGCCACCGCCGTGCATCGCCGGTTCTTCGATCCCGATCACTGGCGCATCGTGATCTACGATCAGCGCGGCGCCGGACGCTCGACGCCGCTCGGCGAGACCCGCGACAATTCGCCGGCTCATCTCGTCACCGACATCGAGCGGCTGCGCACCGAGCTCGGCATCGAGAAATGGCTGATCTTCGGCGGCTCCTGGGGCTCGACATTGGCGCTCGATTATGCCGAAACCCATCCCGGGCATTGCGCCGGTCTGGTGCTGCGCGGAATTTTCCTGTGTCGGGCCGCCGAAATCGACTGGTTTCTCTATGGCGTGCGCCGCGTCTTCCCCGAGGCGTGGCGCGCCTTTGCCGGGTTTCTTCCGGACGCCGAACGCGGCGACATCCTCGCCGCCTATCATCGCCGTCTGCTCGATCCCGACCCGTCGATCCATCTGCCGGCGGCGCGCGCCTGGAGCAGCTACGAGGGCGCCTGCTCGACCTTGCTGCCGAACCCCGAAACCGTGGCGGCCTTTGGCGACGACCGGCTGGCGTTGGGGCTGGCGCGGATCGAAGCCCATTTCTTCCGCTGCCATCTGTTCGCCGGGGGGCGCGATCTGATCGCCCGGATCGGGCACATCCGCCGGTTGCCGGGGATCATCGTGCAGGGCCGCTATGACATGGTGTGCCCGATCGGCAGCGCCGACGAGCTCGCCCGCGCCTGGCCGGCGTCCGAATACGTCATCGTTCCCGACGCCGGTCATTCGGCGATGGAGCCCGGCATCCGCGAGCAGCTGGTGCTGGCGACCGAGCGCATGAAGCGCGCCTGAGCCGCGATCGGCCGCGGAACTTGCTCCGCGGCGCCGGGCGCCTCTTGCGAATTTGCCCGATCGCGGCGGTGGCCGAATTCGGCTGCGGATTTACTTGCTTGCCGCGCGCGCTATCGCGATGCGATGGTGAGTCGATCCTTGGTCTCGCAGGTAGGAGCCGAATGTGGAGTTGAGGATGGCCGTGAACCGGACGGCGATGGGTCTGCTCGCCGCGTTCGCGATCGCCGCGGCGCGGCCGGCCGCGGCTCAGGTCACCTTTGGCTCACCCGGCGATCCGCCGCGCTTCGCCCTCGGCGGCGGTGTCTTCGACGTCCTGCCCGACCATAAAAAGCAGCATGCCGAGGCGGTCGGCATGATCGACAGCGAATACCGGTTTGGCGATGTCTTGTGGATCTTCTCGCCGTTTGTCGGGGTGATGGGCACCGGCCAGGGTGCCTTCTACGGCTATTTCGGGTTCGGCTTCGATATCAATTTTCCGTACCACCTGGTGCTGACCCCGAGCGCTGCCGCCGGCTATTTCTTTCCCGGCCAGGGGCTCAATCTCGGCTATTGGTGGGAGTTCCGCACCGGCGCCGAGCTGGACTATCGCTTCGCCGATCAGCGCCGCCTCGGCGTCGGCTTTTATCACATGTCGAACGCCGGCCTGGGCAACAAGAACCCGGGTCAGGAGATGGTCAACGTAGCTTTCACCGTGCCGCTGCGCTAAGCGCAGGGCCAGGCGTTTTGGCGCTGCCTGCATGACGCCGACTTGCGGCGACGCTGCCGCCCGCGCCCCACCCCGGCGGGTCAGGGCAGCCGCGGCCGGCGGTCGCGTTCCGGGGCCAGCTCGTCGATCGCGCGGGCGAGCATGATGTCGCGTTCGCTCAGCCCCTCGACGTCGTGCGTCGACAGCACGATTTCGACCCGGTTGTAGACATTGAACAGCTCGGGGTGATGATCCATCTTCTCGGCCACCAGCGCTATTCGCGAGACGAAGCCCCACGCCTCCGAGAAGTTGCCGAAATGATAGCTCTTGCGGATCGCGTCGCGATCCTCGACCTCGACCCAGCCATGGAGCTCGTGAAGCGCCGCGTGCCGTGCCGCGCCGACCAGCTTCTCGACCATGCCGCTCTCCCATCCTCGTCGCTGTTGAGGGAAGTGCGCGATCGGTCGCCCGAGGTCAAGCGCCGGCTCGGGCAATGACCTCGCCCGAGGCGCCGTCCGTCGCCGACATCGAGGCACTGGCAGGCCGCGTGCTCGCGGCGATCCCGCAACAATTCCGCCGGCATCTCGGCGCGGTGGTGATCCGGGTCGAGGATTTTCCGGACGAGGCGACCACTCGGGCGATGGGCCTTAGAAGCCCGTTCGACATTCTCGGCCTCTATCGCGGCGTCGCCGTGCCGCACAAGAGCGTCAGCGACCCGCGGCCCCATGTCGACATGATCTATCTTTACCGCCGGCCGATCCTCGCCTATTGGCAGCGAACCGGCGAGGACCTCGCCCAACTGGTGCGCCATGTGCTGATCCACGAGATCGGCCATCATTTCGGCTTCAGCGACGCGGACATGGCGCGCATCGAGGCGTCCGCCTGAGCGTCGCGCCGCTATCGGCGCGCAGCACCAGCCGTAGCTCTCGGACGCAATGGTCCCGCCTTCGGGCTGCGGCGCGGCAGCCTTCACTCGCCGCCGCGAGCGAAGGCTGGTGGCCCTACCCGGACTCGAACCGGGACGCCTTGCGGCTCGCGATTTTCGTACCACTTCGGCTTTCGCCGCCCCATCAGGGTTCGTGGTCTGGACTGTCCCTTCGCCATCACGGCCGATGGCCGCATTAGGCGCCGCCCGTCCAGTCTCTACACCTTCCCGATTTTTCGGGCTTGGCTCGGGATCAGCAGCAAAGCCTTCCCCGACTTTGGGCGGTTCTACGCGCAGCGTTTCCGCCGCGGCACTCAATTCTCTTCAAGTCGCGTGCGTCTACCAATTCCGCCATAGGGCCCCGATCCCTCGATAGCATGCGGCCGCGACAAACGCCAACCTTGGTCGGGCGCCCGGCTTTCCTTCGAGGATGACGACCCTAACCCTCGCTGAGCCCTTCTTGGGGCTCGCCGCCCAGGCGCTCGATCAGCGCCTTGAGCTCCTCGGTGGCGGCGGCGAGCCGGGTGCGGTGGGTGCCGCGCAGCACCAGGGTCACCCCGAAATCGCCGCGGCGGAAATAGGGGTAGGAGCCGATCTCGACATCGGCAAAGCGGTCCTGCAGCGCCGAGAGATCATGCGCCAAAACGCCCTCGCCGAGACCGCAGCTGACGCTGCGGCTCAGCACCTTGTCGCCGCCGACGAGGCGGTAGCGCAGCTGCTCGAAGATCCCCTGCATGATGCTCGGGACCCCGGGCAGGACAAAGACATTGCCGATGCGGAAGCCCGGTGCGCGCGAGATCGGGTTGGGCAGCAGCGCGGCCCCCTCGGGCACCATCGCCATGCGCATCCGCGCCTCGTTCAGATGGCCGGCCGGGTAATGGGTTTCGAGCAGCCGCTTCGCATCGGCATGCAGGATCAAGGGCACGCCAAAGGCGTCGGCGATGCATTGCGCGGTGATGTCGTCATGGGTCGGCCCGATCCCGCCGGTGGTGAAGACATAATCGAACCGACGCCGCACATCGTTGACCGTGGCGACGATCACTTCGGCGATGTCGGGGATGACCCGCGCCTCGCGCAGCCGGATGCCGGCCTCGTTGAGCCCGCGGGCGAGGAAGCCCAAATTCTCGTCCTGGGTGCGGCCGGACAGGATCTCGTTGCCGATGATCAGGACGCAGGCGGTGACGATCCGCGGCTGGCTCGGAGCGGCGCCGGGGTCGGGGTTGCTGTCGGTCATTCGCGTGTCGGCCTCGTCGGCTCTTCGGAGCCACCTTCATAAGGAAATGCGCCGACCGGCACAATCGCGCGGCAGGCAGCGAGGTTGCCCCGCGGCGTGCAAGTTCTTACTTTGAATATGCCTCACCAGGAGCGCGGCGCGGATTGACGATGCGTAGCATAGCCGGATTGCAGCAGGAGGGGGCGGCGAGCCCGGCTGCCCCTAACCCCGAGACCCGTGATGGCAGGATCAAGCTGCACGGCGCCGAGGCCTTTGCCGCGATGCGGCGGGCCGGTGCGCTGGCCGCCCAGACGCTCGATTTCATCACCCCCTATGTGCGGCCGGGGGTCGCCACCGGCGAGCTCGACCGGCTGTGCCACGACTTCGTCGCCGATCATGGCGCCGTTTCGGCGCCGCTCAATTACCGCGGCTTTCCGAAATCGATCTGCACCTCGGTCAACCATGTCGTCTGTCACGGCATCCCGGGTGAGCGGCGGCTCGATGAGGGCGACATCGTCAATATCGACGTGACCCCGATCCTCGACGGCTGGCACGGCGATTCGAGCCGCATGTTTTTTGTCGGCGAGCGCATCGCGGTCAAGGCGCGCCGGCTCGTCGAGGTGACCTATGAGGCGATGATGCACGGCATCGCCGTCGTCCGCCCCGGCGTCCGCCTCGGCGCCATCGGCGACGCGATCCAGCGCCATGCCGAAAGCCACCGCTTTTCGGTGGTGCGCGATTTTTGCGGCCACGGCGTCGGCCGCATCTTTCACGACGCGCCGTCGATCCTGCATTACGGCCATCCCGACGAGGGGCCGGCGATGCGCGAGGGCATGATCTTCACGATCGAGCCGATGATCAACGCCGGCCGCTGGGAGGTGAAGATCCTGAGCGACGGGTGGACCGCGGTGACCAAGGACCGCTCGCTGTCGGCCCAGTTCGAGCACACGGTCGGGGTGACCGCAACCGGCCACGAGATCTTCACGATCTCGCCGGCCGGGCTGCACCGGCCACCCTATGCCCTCACGGCTCCGGCAGAAACTCCCGCGACAGGACCTGCTCCGCACTGAAGGGACAAGCCTCGGGAAACGCGGCCTCGGCAAGCCCGGTCTCATCCGCCGCGTCCTCGCGCGCCTCCGCAAAGGCTTCCGCGAGGGCCGCCGCGAAAAATGGCTGCGGACTGGGTGATTCGCGGAGCAGCTTCTCGATTCGCCTGCGCTGCTCGCGGATCGTCGCCGACCAGCTCGGCGAGCGCATTTGCGGCTGCATCTGCCACTTCAGCAGATAGGTCAGTAAAACCGTGAGCCGGCTTTCGATGGCGCGCCGGTCGCTCCGCCCCATGCTCTCGATCTCCTCGGCAATGTTCTCGATGTCGACGGCGGAAAGCTCGCCCGAGCGCAGCAGGCGGGCCTGCTCGACCGTCCAGGCGTAGAAATCTTTCTCGTAATCGACCGAGTTGCGGGACATCGCCGATCCTACGCGGGTAGTCTCACATTCTTATCGCAGCCCGGTGGCGACTACCGCAAGCCGATGCCCGTTGCGGCGAGCCGCGGTCTGGCGCCGCCCCGGCATTCGCCTTACAAGCCTGTGCTTCGCTCGCCGCTCGGAGCCCGTCATGTGTCGTCGCGCCATCGCATCGTTGTTCTTGATGCTGCTGACCAGCGTCGCGGCAATGGCGCAGATGCCACCATCTACCGGGGCGCCTCAGCCGCTGGCCCCACCGACCGCCGCGCCGGAATCCTCCGCGCCGGAATCCTCGATGCCGCCAGCACCGGGAACTCAACCGCCCTTGTCGCAGCCCACCGGGCCGCAAAGTCCGGTGTCCCCGCAGGCCGGCGAGGCGCCGCAAGCCGGCCGGGTGTTCTGCGAGCAGAATGTCGATGTCGAGCTCGCCGATCCGGCCACCGTTCCCGAACCCTACCGCCGCTTTCTCGGCATCTGGAGCGATGCGGCATGGGACGCGCATACCTGCGCGGCGCTGATCGTTGAGCGCATCAAGCCGGACGGGGCCGCGTCGATCATCTATGTGTTCGGGCCGCAGGGGTCGGGTTCGCCGGGACCGGGCGGGGTGCTGCATGGCACCGGGGTGATCCGCGGCGGCGCGCTCAGGTTCCAGAATTCCGACGGCAGCCAATTCGCCTTTCAGCCCGGGATCGTCGACATGACCGGCCATCTGATCAACCCGCGAGGCGAGAGTTTCGCGGCGACCTTCAAGCAGACGCCGTAGCGACGGGCGGGGGGCGACGAGTTGATCTTGGCCCTCGGCGTTACCAAATCTCGCCAACGCCGGGGGCGAGCGCCGGTCGGGTCGGCCGTCGCCTCGCGCGGGTCTGCCCGGCGGCAAACCGATCATTAGATGTGAGCCTCGCCACCGACAATGCCTCGACCTAGCGCCCCTTCGCCGATCAACGAGCTGAACGAGCGCAGCCGCGAGATCTTTCGCCTGATCGTCGACGGCTATGTCGCCACCGGCGAGCCGATCGGCTCGCGCACCTTGTCGCGGCTCTTGGGCCAGAATTTGTCGCCGGCGACGATCCGCAACGTCATGGCCGATCTCGAAGCGGCGGGCCTGCTCTATGCGCCGCATACCTCGGCCGGGCGGTTGCCGACCGAAGCCGGGCTGCGGCTGTTCGTGCATGGCCTGCTCGAAGTCGGGCGCCTGGCCGAAGACGAGCGCCGCAGCCTCGAAAGCCTTTGCCTCGCCCGCGGCAAAAGTCTGCCGCAGGCGCTCGATGAAGCGATCAGCGCGCTCTCGGGCCTGGCCCATTGCGCCGGCGTCGTCGTGGCGCCAAAGCAGGACCGGCCGCTGAAGCACCTCGAATTCGTCCATCTGGGGCCCGGCCGCGCGCTCGTTGTGCTGGTCACCGAGGATGGGCTCGTCGAGAACCGGGTCATCGAGGTGCCGCTCGGCCTGCCGCCCGCGGCATTGATCTCGGCCGGCAATTATCTGAACGCCCGATTGATCGGCCGCACCATCGAGGAGGCCCGCAGCGAGATCGAGCAGGAGATCGAGTCGCACCAGGTCCAGCTCGATGCGCTGACCTCGAAGCTCGTCGCCGCGGGGCTGGCGAGCTGGGCCGGCGGAGACAAGGGCAGCGCCCTGATCGTTCGCGGCCAGGCGAACCTGCTCGACGACGTGACCGCGCTCGCCGACCTTGAACGGCTGCGCAGCCTGTTCGAGATGCTGGAGACCCGCGAGACCATCCTGCGGCTGCTCGACGCCAGCAAGCAGGGCGAGGGGGTGCAGATCTTTATCGGGGCCGAGAGCCATCTGTTCGGGGTCGCCGGCTGCTCGATGGTGATCGCCCCCTATCACAACAGCCGCGAGCAGATCGTCGGCGCGATCGGGGTCATCGGCCCCACCCGGATCAACTACGCCCGGATCATCCCGATGGTGGATTACACCGCCAAGGTCATCGGGCGGCTCATCGGATAGGAATGATGATGGACGACAACAGGAACGATCAGCAGCCGGCGGCCGATGCGGCTTCGGCCGCCAACAGCAATTTCGAGCAGGATGTCCCCGAGCTCGAGCCGCAGGCGCGGGTGGCGGCGCTCGAGGCCGAGCTCGCCGAGCACAAGGACCGCCTGCTGCGCGCCCTCGCCGAAGCTGAGAACACCCGCCGCCGCACCCAGCGCGAGCGCGACGACGCCGCCAAATATGCGATCAGCGGCTTTGCCAGGGATCTCTTATCGGCGGCGGACAATCTGCGCCGCGCGCTCGACAGCCTGCCCGAGGCCGAGGCCGGCGACGCGCGCACCCGCAGCCTGCTCGCCGGGGTCGCGGCGACCGAGCGCGAGCTGCTCTCGGTATTCGAGCGGCACGGCATCCGCCGCATCGACCCGCAGGGCGAGCCGTTCGACCACAACCTCCATCAGGCGATCTTCGAGGTCGAGCGCGCCGACCGGCCGCCCGGCTCGATCGTCGAGGTGCTGCAGCCCGGATATGTGCTGCACGACCGGCTGCTGCGACCGGCCATGGTCGGCGTCGCCAAACCGCCGGCGAACCCGGCGGAGGCGTTGTAGCGCCCTGCGCCCGCCCATATATAAACCAGCGAAGTCAGGGGATGACTGAACGACCAATTCCGGGGGATCGGGACGGTGCTTCCCTAGGCCGCCCGGTCCTGCTTTTGAAATGAGGTGTCTATGAGCAAGGTCATCGGAATCGATCTCGGCACGACCAATTCCTGCGTCGCCGTGATGGAAGGCAAGAACGCCAAGGTCATCGAGAACAGCGAGGGCATGCGCACCACGCCCTCGATGGTGGCATTCACCGAATCGGGCGAGCGCCTCGTCGGCCAGGCGGCGAAACGCCAGGCGGTGACCAACCCCGAAAACACGTTCTTTGCGATCAAACGGCTGATCGGCCGGCGCTTTACCGACCCGATGGTTAAGAAGGACGTCGATCTCGTCCCCTACAAGATCATTCCGGGGGACAACGGCGACGCCTGGGTCGAGAGCCGCGGCAAGAAATACGCGCCCTCGCAGATCAGCGCTTTCATCCTGCAAAAGATGAAGGAAACCGCCGAGTCCTATCTCGGCGAGACGGTGACCCAGGCGGTCATCACCGTGCCGGCCTATTTCAACGACAGCCAGCGCCAGGCGACCAAGGACGCCGGCAAGATTGCCGGGCTCGAAGTGTTGCGCATCATCAACGAGCCTACCGCGGCGGCACTCGCCTACGGCATGGAGCGCAAGGGCAGCGGCACGATCTCGGTCTATGATCTGGGCGGCGGCACCTTCGACATCTCGGTGCTCGAAATCGGCGATGGCGTCTTCGAGGTCAAGTCGACCAACGGCGACACTTTTCTCGGCGGCGAAGATTTCGACAAGAACATCATCGATTATCTGGCCGACGAGTTTAAGAAGGAGCAGGGGATCGACCTGCGCACCGACCGCCTTGCCTTGCAGCGGCTGAAGGAGGCGGCGGAGAAAGCCAAGATCGAGCTGTCGTCGTCGATGCAGACCGACGTCAATCTGCCGTTCATCACCGCCGACCAGCACGGGCCCAAGCACCTCAATATCAAATTGACCCGCGCCAAGCTCGAAGCCCTGGTCGACGATCTGATCCAGCGCACCATCGGGCCGTGCCGCAATGCGCTGAAGGACGCCGGGCTCAAGGCCTCCGAGATCAACGAGGTGATCCTGGTCGGCGGCATGACCCGGATGCCCAAGGTGATCGAGACGGTCAAGCAGTTCTTCGGCCGGGAGCCGAACCGCAGCGTCAACCCCGACGAGGTCGTGGCCATCGGTGCCGCGATCCAGGCCGGGGTGCTGCAGGGCGAGGTCAAGGATGTCCTGCTGCTCGACGTGACGCCCTTGTCGCTCGGCATCGAGACCCTGGGCGGCGTCTTCACCCGCCTCATCGACCGCAACACGACGATCCCGACCAAGAAGAGCCAGACCTTTTCGACCGCCGAGGACAACCAGACCGCGGTCACCATCCGCGTGTTCCAGGGCGAGCGCGAGATGGCGGCCGACAACAAGCTGCTCGGCCAGTTCGATCTGGTCGGCATTCCGTCGGCGCCGCGCGGCATGCCGCAGGTCGAGGTCACCTTCGACATCGACGCCAACGGCATCGTTCAGGTCTCGGCCAAGGACAAGGCGACCGGCAAGGAGCAGCAGATCCGCATCCAGGCCTCGGGCGGACTGAGCGAAACCGACATCGACAAGATGGTCAAGGACGCCGAAGCCCATGCCGAGGAAGACAAGCGCAAGCGCGAACTGGTCGAGGCCAAGAACAACGCCGATGCGCTGATCCATACCACCGAGCGGACCATCGGCGAGAACGGCGACAAGATCCCGCAAGCCGACCGCGACGCGGCGCAGCAGGCGATCCAAGCGCTGAAGGACACGCTCGGCAGCGAGGATGCCGGGCAGATCAAGGCTAAGACCGAGGCTCTGGGCCAGCTTTCGATGAAGCTCGGCGAGGCGCTCTACAAGGCCCAGCAGGCCGGCCCCGGCGAAGGCGGCCCGGGCTCGGGCGGCGCGGGTGGCCCTGGGCAGGGCGGCTCCGGCGATGGCGGCGGCAGCGACAAGGTGGTCGATGCTGATTTCGAGGAGGTCGACGATCAGAAGAAGCGCGGCTCGGCGTAACGGCGTCGCGGCGCGACGATCGGAACGCGGTTCACCCCGGCGGCTTTGGCCGGGGTGAGACGCTGCGATCCAATCTTCTTCCAGCCCCACCTTCTCCAGTAGCGAACGCCCCTCGATCATGGCCAAGCAAGATTTTTACGAGGTTCTCGGCGTCGACAAATCCGCCGGCGCCGACGACTTGAAAAAAGCCTATCGCAAGCTGGCGATGCAATGTCACCCGGACCGCAACCCGGGCGACAAGACGGCCGAACAAAAATTCAAGGCCATCAGCGAAGCCTATGACATTCTGAAGGACGATCAGAAGCGCGCCGCCTATGACCGGTTCGGCCATGCCGCCTTTGAGCAGAGCGGCGGGCGCGGCCCCGGGGATTTCGGCTTTTCGGGTGGATTTGCCGACATCTTCGACGAGATGTTCGGCGAGTTCATGGGCGGCGGCCGCCGCGGCCAGGGGGGCCCGAGCCGCGGCAACGATCTGCGCTACAATCTCGAAATCTCGCTCGAGGAGAGCTTTCGCGGCAAGCAGACGACGATCCGGGTGCCGAACCTCGTTGCCTGCGACCAGTGCAGCGGCAGCGGGGCCGAGCCCGGCTCCAAGCCGGTGCAGTGCCCGACCTGTCACGGGCGGGGCCGGGTTAGGACGCAACAGGGCTTCTTTTCGATCGAGCGCACCTGCCCCAGCTGCCAGGGCGCCGGCCGGGTCATCGAAAAGCCGTGCAAGAGCTGCGGCGGCCAAGGCCGGGTGCGGCGCGAGAAGACGCTCTCGGTCAATATTCCGCCGGGGGTCGAAGACGGCACCCGCATCCGGCTCGCCGGCGAGGGCGAGAGCGGGGTGCGCGGCTCGGCGCCGGGCGACCTCTACATCTTTGTCACGGTGGCGCCGCACCGGATCTTCCAGCGCGACGGCGCCCACATCCATTGCCGGGTGCCGATCCCGATCACCACAGCGGCGCTCGGCGGCAACATCGAGGTGCCGACCGTCGACGGCAGCCGGGCGCGGGTTACGGTGCCGGCCGGCACGCAATCGGGCCACCGCTTCCGGCTCAAGGCGAAGGGGATGACGGTGCTGCGCTCGGCCGCGCGCGGCGACATGTTGATCGAAGCGACGGTCGAGACCCCGGTCAACCTGACCAAGCGCCAGCAGGAGCTGCTGCGCGAATTCGAAAAGGAAGGCGAAAACGGTCAGACCCACCCCGAGAGCGAAGGATTTTTCGCCCGGGTCAAGGAATTCTTCGAAGATTTAAGAGAGTAGCGCGCCCCACACCGATCACGGCTCGACCCTCGCTCAAGGATGCCAGCGGGCGCAGCTGGGGCCGAGATTGTGGCGGCCTGGGCTGGTCCCGGCATTCTTGCATCTCGATACCTGGGCGGCCGAGGCGTCGCGGGCTTCTATCGGTATGTCGTGCTTATAGACGGATGGCCCTGGGAATTAGAAAGCAATCGGCGGATAGAGGCGGCCCGGAAGCTGCGCCATCTTCTACACATGGATGATGCGCGGGAGATGACGATGCTCGATTTCGACAAATGCTGGGCGGCGGTGGAAAGCCGCGATGCCGGGGCCGATAGCGGCTTTTTCTATGGGGTGCGCACGACCGGCGTCTATTGCCGGCCGGGCTGCCCGTCGCGCCGGCCATTGCGCGCCAACACCGTGTTTTTCGAGACGATCGCCGCGGCCGAGGCGGCTGGGCTGCGGGCGTGCAAGCGCTGCCGCCCGACCGATGCCTCGACCGCCTCGCGGCATGTCGCGGCGATCGAGAAGGCGTGCGCGCTGCTGCGCTCGAGCGAGACGATGCCGAGCCTCGCCGAGCTCGCCGATGCGGCCGCGGTCAGCCGCTTTCATTTTCACCGGGTGTTCAAGCAGATCACCGGCGCCACACCGCGCGATTATGCCCGCACCCACCGGCTCGGTGACTTCGCCCGACGGCTCGACAACGGCGAGAAGGTGACCGAGGCGATCTATGGCGCGGGGTTCGGGTCGAGCTCGCGCGCCTACGACGCGGCGCCGGCCGCACTCGGCATGACCCCGGCGGCGCGGCGGCGCGGCGGCGGCGGCGAGACGGTTCGCTATGTGACGGTGGCGACCCCGCTCGGCTGGGCCTTGGTCGCCGCCACGGCGCGCGGCGTGTGCCTGACCGCATTGGGCGACGATCGCGAGCATCTCGCGGCGATGGTCCGGCAGCGCTTTCCGGCGGCAGCGGTGATCGACGAGGACCCTGGCCTCAAAGACTGGGCCGACCAGGTTGTGCGCTTCATCACGGCACCCGGCCAGGCGCCCGATCTGCCGCTCGACATCCGCGGCACCGCGTTCCAGGCGCGGGTGTGGCGGGCATTGCAAAAGATCCCGCTCGGCCGCACCGCGACATACAGCGAGGTCGCGCGGGCGCTCGGCCAGCCGAGGGCGGTGCGCGCGGTGGCGCAGGCCTGCGCCGCGAACAACCTGGCGCTGATCGTGCCGTGCCACCGCGTGATCCGCGAGGATGGCGATCTCGCCGGCTATCGCTGGGGGGTGGAGCGCAAGCGCGCCTTGCTCGAACGCGAGCGGGCAGCAGCGGCGGCCGATGAAGCCGCCTGAGGCGGCGGCCGGGCGCGTCGCCGCAATCGATTGGCCGGCGGCGGCGGCCGCGCTCGACGAGCGCGGCTACGCCACCGCCCCGGCATTGCTCGGCGCCGCGGAATGTCGCGACCTCGCCGGGCGCTACGCCGATGACGACGCGTTTCGTAGCCGGGTCGTCATGCAGCGCCATGGCTATGGGCGCGGCGAGTACAAATATTTCCGCTACCCGCTGCCGGCGGCGGTCGAGGCGCTGCGCCGGGCGATCTACCCGCACTTGGCGGCGATCGCCAACCGCTGGCGCGAGCGGCTGCGCGAGGAGGGGCAGTTTCCGGCGGCGCTCGACGCCTATCTGGCCCTGTGCCACCGCGCGGGGCAGCAGCGGCCGACGCCGCTGATCCTCAAATACGGCGCCGGCGATTACAACTGCCTGCACCAGGACCTTTACGGCGCGCTGGTCTTTCCATTGCAGCTGACGGTGCTGCTCAGCGACCCGGCCGAGGACTTCACCGGCGGCGAGTTCCTGTTGGTCGAGCAGCGGCCGCGGCTGCAGTCGCGCGGCGAGGTCGTGCCGTTGCGCCAAGGCGAGGCGGTGATCTTCCCGGTGCATCATCGCCCGGCCGACGGCACGCGCGGCCCCTATCGGGTGACCATGCGCCACGGGGTCAGCCGCATCCGCAGCGGCGAGCGCTACACCCTCGGCATCATCTTCCACGACGCGGCGTGAGGGCCGACGGGGGGAGGGTCGAGGGCGGTATTCAATTCTGCGGCCTTACCTCTGGTCATTCCTGGGCCGGCGCAACCGGAGCCCGGAACCGACGAACACCGACCAGGGATTGCGCGCGGCTGACGACCCCAGATCGTCCCATTACGGTGTGCCTGGGTTCCGGGCTCGCCGCAACGCGGCGCCCCGGAATGACCGAGATCATCAGCCGGTCAGCGTCGGAAACAAATCGTACCATTCAGGATTCTGTTCCTCGATCAAGCGGATCTTCCAGTCCCTTCGCCATTTTTTGAGAGCCTTTTCGCGGGTGATCGTGCCGGCCGGATCGTCATGCGTTTCGAACCACACCAAACGGTCGATACCGTATTGCGCGGTGAAGCTGGGCACGGGCTTTGGTTTTGTGCTGGTGCACTCGGCCAGCGAGATCAGCGGTGATCCCGAGAGAGAGTTCCGTGCCTGCGGCTGGCGAGCAGATAGACATAGAATGCCATTTCTGCGCTTTCCTGGTCATTCCGGGGCTCGGGCGCAGCCCGTGAGCCCGGAACCTATGAACACAGACCTGCGCCAGCAAGCAACGGCGGTCGATGCGGGTGTGCGTGGGTCGTGCTCGCCGCAGCGCGCGCTCCGGAATGACGGTCAGCCGGGTTCGGCGATGGCGGCCGACCACGGCGACATCACGTCGGAGACGCCGTGATTGAGCCCAGCGGCGTCGCGCAGCACGAGGTTCGGGCAGGCGAACCGGGTCGGGAAGACGCCGTGCTCGACGAGGCTCGCGCCGGGGAGCGCGCAGAGCGGGCCGGCGATCGCGGCCGGGAAGCGGCGGTCGATGCCGAGATGGTCGCCACCGCTGACGTCGATCCGCGGGTGGTGCGCCGCCGCAAGCGGGTCCATGCCGAAATCGACGACAAAGCTCGCTATCTGCAACACCGCGGCGAGGATGCGCCGGCCGCCGGAGGCGCCGACCCCGAACCACGGCCGCCCGTCGCGCATGGCTACGACCGGGCACATATTGGTCAGCGCGCGCTTGCCGGGCCTCATCGAATTCGGACGGCCCGGACGCGGGTCGAACCACATGACGCCGTTGTTCATCAGGATGCCAGTGCCGGGCAGCACATAGCGGCTGCCAAAGCTCGACAGCAGGGTCGTCGTCAGCGCCGCGATCGTGCCGTCCCGGTCGATCGCGGTGATGTGGGTGGTCGAGGTCGGCATGCCGGCTTCGACATCGCCGGCGTGGTCGAGCCGGTCGGCATAGGCCGCGCGCAAAGTCTCGACCAGTGCGGTGAAATAGGCGAGGTCGGGGGCCGCGGAAAAATGCTGCCGACCGAGCCGTTCGAGGGCGAAGGCCAAGGTCGGGCCGGCGGTCATCCCCGGCGCCCCTTGGAGGATCGTGCCGCGATAGGGGATCGCCAGCGCCGGCATCGCCCGCGCCCGGCAGCGCGCGAGATCTTCGGCCGACAGCACGCCGCCGGCGGCGTGCACATCGGCGGCGATCGAATGCGCGATGTCGCCGGTGTAAAAATCGTCGGGGCCGGCTGCTGCGAGGCGCTCCAGGGTGTCGGCGAGACGGCCGAGCGGCAGGTTCATCGTGTCGCGTTCGGGCGGGCAGACCGGTGGCAGGCCGTCGGGCAGCCAGATTCGCCGGCTCTCGTCATAGAGACGCAATTCCGCCGCCGCATTGGCGACCTTGACCGTGGTGAACCAGTCGACCGGCAGGCCCTGGCGCGCCAATGCCGCGGCCGGCGCCGCCAGCTCGCGCCACGGCATGCGGCCAAAACGCTCGACCGCCATCGCATAACCACGCACCGCGCTCGGGATCGCAAAGGCGAGCGGGCCGTGGATGTTGCGGTCGCCCGCGACCTGCGGCCAGGTGAACAGCTCGGTCTTGGTGGCGCCGGTCAGCGGATAAGCGGCCGGGTCGAGCCCGTGGGGGGCGATCGGGCCGAAATCGATGGCCTCGGCACGCTCGGCGCCGGCGCGGTGTACGACCATAAAGCCGATGCCGCCGAGCCCGCTGTTCCACGGCTCGAGCGCCGCCAACGCGAGCGCCGTGGCGACCGCGGCATCGACGGCGGTGCCGCCCGCGGCCAGCACCTCGGCGCCGACCGTGGCGGCGGCGCGGCTCTGCGCGGCGACGATGCCGCCCTGCGAGGACGCGCCCGGCTTGCCGATCTCCCAGTTCTGGGTCAGGTGCATGGCGCCGGGGTGCTCAATCGGCGGTGATCGCGTCGACCCGGCTCGGATAAAAGGCGTAGTAGCCGGCGAGCCCGGCCACCTCGTCATACGGGGTCGGGTAGCCCCAGACCGCGTTCTCCGAGCGGCGGACGTCACCGCTGCCCGGCGCTTCGCCCGTCGCCTCGATTGTCCAATACGACGCCTCGCCCTTGAATGGGCAGGTCGTATGGTGAGGGGTCGGCGACATCAGGTCGAGCCGGACATCCTTTTCCGGAAAGTAGTGGACCGGGCCATGGCCGGTCTCCTCGACCCGCAAGGTCGCGGCGCTGTCGGCCACCGTGGTGCCGGCGAAGACGACCTTGAGGCGCCGATGATCCGGCACCAGGTCGACGCGGTGCTCGGGGCGGCTGGCAAAGCCGGGGGCGGGGTTCGGCATCGTGGTTCCTCCGGTCGAAAGCCTTAATGCTGCGGCGCGCTGCCGCCGTTGAACGAGGCGACGCATTGGGCGTGCAGCTGCGGATCGGTGATCGGCCCGCATTCCTCGGCCATGCGCTTGGCGCGAAACGACGGGTTGCTGCGCAGCACCTGCGAATAGCGTTCGCTCTGGCGCACGTTGGCCTGCGCCGGCGGGTTGTTGGTCGGCATCGGCTGGGCCGCCGCCGCTCCCGCGGTGGCGGCGATCAGCAAGGCGGCAAATGTCGCCGGAAGAAATCTCGACATCGGGTCCATCTCCATCAGTCCGACCATGGTCAGCCCACCGCCGACGCTCGGCACCTGGCCGGTAATGTAATCCGATCGGGCGCTCAAGAAAAACAGAACCGCCTGGGCGATCTCGATCGGCCGTGCTATCCGGCGGAACGGGAATGGCGCAGGTCAGCGCCTCTTTGCGTCAAGCGGCGCCGAGTGCTTCGGCGCGGCGGGTTTCGATCGCGTCCCGGCGCCGCAGCCGGTCGAGCAGGAGTTGCGGCAAGAGATGCGCCGGCAGATCGAGCCGGCGAGGGTGCGTCACGGCGCCGTCGAGCACGACATAGTCGCTCGCCCACTCGTCGAAGCCGAAATGCGCAAAGGCGTGCGGCAGGCTCGGCAGGTGGTCGCCGTAAAAGCCGAAAACGCCATCGCGCCGGCGCGGCCCGAGGCCCTCCGACAAAATCTCCAGCATCTCGTCCGACCGGGTCAGGCCGTCGAGATAGCGCAGCAATTGGCCGCCCTGGGGTATGCCATGCGGATCGAAGCGCCGCCGCAGAGCAGGATCGATCGGCGCTCCGGATTCGAGCCAGGGGCCGTGATTGCCCATGGTGATGACGAAAATAAAGGTCCGCGGCCCGGCCTCGTCGAGGATCGCCAATACCCGGCGGGCGAGTTCGGGATCGGCGAAATAGGGCGGCCGGCGGGGCCCGCCCAGGCTTTCGCGGCCGAGAAACGCATCGAAGCCGAGCGCCGGCATGGCGAGATCGCGGTGAAAAAAGCCGCGGTCGAACGGATGCAGGCAAAGGGTGCGATAGCCCTCGGCCCGCAGCCGCCAGGCGAGCGAGGCGATCGGTGCCCGGGCAAAGGCGTGATAGGGGTTGAAGCGATCGTAGCCGAGATCCTGATCGGTGATGCCGGTCAACACCGCAAACTCGGCGCGCATCGTATTGGCGCCCCACCCGGCGACATCGAGCCGTCCGGAGGTGGCGCCCTCATCCACGCAGGCGTCGAAGCCCGGCAGCAGGTCTTCGGGGATTCGCGGCGAGGCCCGGCGCGCGTCAAAGAACGATTCGCACTGCACCAGGACCAGCGGCGCATCGGCCGCGGCGCCCGCCCGCCCGATCGCCGCAGCGCCGATCGACCGCACGCTGGCCGCAGTGGTCGCAGGCCCGGCCGCCGCGTCGGGCGGCGCGTGGCGGCGACGCCGCGCCTCGCGTTCGGCCCGCGCGATAATCCCGTAGACGAGCAGGATCGCGAACGGCCCGAGCCGCGCCGCATCGCCGAACGGCTCGCCGGTCGGTTCGAGGCGCCGCAGGAGCTTCGCCGCCCGGCCCAGCGCCGGCTCGCGGGCCAGCACCGCCCCGGCAGCCCACACGCCCGCGGTCGCGAGCAGCACCGAGGGCGCGCCCGGCCGCCACAAGGCCGGCTCGAGCACGAGCAGCCCGATGCCGAGGCCGATCGCCGCCAGCGTCCCGCCGATGACCAGCCCCGGCCCGGCGAACGGCAAATAGAGCTGCGGATGGGTAAAGACGTGCGGCAGCTCGGACATGTCGGAAAAGACCACCGGCTCGCGCACCGCCTCGCGCTTGGTGTGGTCGGCGAGCGCCAGGCCGGCGCCGAGCGACAGCGCCACGAGCCCGGCAAATATCGGCCGACCGGTCGCGACCAGCAGCAGGCCGGCGGCGAGCAGCACCGGAAATAGATCGAGGAGAACCGCCGGCAGGCAGCGCAACCGGGCCTTGGCGACTCGGCGCGGGATCAGCCATGCCAGCAGGGCCAAGATCGCGCCGGCCGCAGCTTGCAGCGGCTCACTCATCGGGCGCCCAGGCCGGTTGGATATGAAAGCGGAAGCGCCGCAGGATCGCGTCGCCGATGAAGGCCGGCGCGACGTCGCAGAATTGCAGGCCGAGCACCAGCGGCCATGGGAAGGCGACCCGGCGCCGGCCGCGATCGATGCCGCGCTTGACGATGCGGGCGGCGGCCTCGCCGCTGGCGAGGAACGGGGTCGGCCCGTCGAAGCGGTCGGTCATCGGCGAATCGAAAAAGCCCGGGCACACGATCGTCACCCCGACCCCGCGCGGCGCCAGGCGCGGCCGCAGCGCTTCGGCATAGGCGCGCACCCCGGCCTTGCTCGCGCAATAGCCGGGGCTGTAAGGCAGCCCGCGATAGGCGGCGATCGAGGCCACGACCGCCACCCGCCCGCGGCCGCGCGCACACAAGGCCGGCAGCAACGGCTCGACCGTGTTGATCGCACCCAAGAGGTTGACGCGGATCTGGCGCGCCGCGGTCTCGACCCCTTCGGACGGGCTGTCGGGGTCGGGCCCCGCCGAAATCCCGGCATTGGCGACCACCAGGTCGACCGGGTGCTCGCGGTCGAAGTGGTCGAGCCAGGCGGCCATCGCCGACGCGTCGGCGACGTCGATCGCCGCCGTTTTGGTGCGGGCCCCCTTGGCCTCGCAGGCCTCGGCGGACGCCGCCAGCCGTCCCCGGTCGCGGCCGAGCAGCCCGATCACCGCGCCCGGCCCGGCATAGGCTTGGGCCAAGGCGGCGCCGAGCCCGCTCGAAGCACCGGTTATGACGACGACAGGAAACGCTGAACGCATGCCTATTAGACTAGGAAGCCGCCGTCCCGGAAACGTCAAAGCCTGGAATATCCAGAAACGTCAGAACGTGGAATATGCTGTACGGCGCGACAGAGCGCGCGCATCCCCCGACGAGATTTCGGCCCCGACCAGATTTCGGATCGCAATTGGTTCGATCCGACCGGTTGCCGAGGATGCCTAGCCTCGTGCGTCAGGCGGCAGACTAGATGGCGGTCGGCGCAAAGTCCGCACAGCGGGGCTGCGGCACTTCATCACGGCCGCGGGCCAGCCCGACCCAACCGGCCGGCGCTCGGCGATGGACAAGACCGGCGCCGCGCAATAGAAGCGAGAGAGGCGACGCCGCGCGCCGGTTTTTCATTCCGATCGGCATCACCCGCGAAAGGGACGAGCAATGATCGTCGAACAGATCTGGACCGCAAATGCCGGTCGCAACTTCAACTATCTGATCGCCTGCCCGGAAACCGGCGAGGCGCTGGCGGTCGACCCGCTCGATCACACAAAGTGCCTGGCCGCGGCCAAGGCCAAGGGCTGGAGCATCACCCAGATCCTGAACACCCACGAGCATCGCGACCACACCGGCGGCAACCCGCAGATGGTCGCGGCGACCGGCGCCAAGGTGCTCGCTCACGTCAACGCCAAGGACAAGATCGCGGAGATGGACCAGGGGCTGCGCGCCGGCGACGTGATCAAGGTCGGTAAGACGGTCGAGCTCGAATGCCTCGACACGCCGGGCCACACGATGTCGCACATCTGCATCACCGCGCACGGCGACACTCCGGCCCTGTTCTGCGGCGACACGCTGTTCAACGCCGGCGCCGGCAATTGCCACAATGGCGGGCATCCGAACGAGCTCTACAACACGTTTGTCGGCCAGCTGGCCAAACTGCCGGAAGAAACCCTGATCTATCCGGGCCACGACTATATCGCGCGCAACCTCGCCTTTACCCTCGACCGCGAGCCCGACAACGGCAAAGCCAAGGCGATGCTGCCGCAGGCCGAGAAGCAGGACACAAACCGCGCCTTGGTCACCACCTTGGCGTTGGAGCGCGAGATCAATACCTTTTTCCGGCTGTCAAGCCCGTCGGTGATCCGCCGCCTGCGCGAGGCCTTTCCCGACCTGCCGGACAATCCCGACCAGCGCACCGTGTTCCTGAAGCTGCGCGAGCTGCGCAACAAATGGTGAGGCCGGCTTAGCGCTGCTGGCGCTTTTCGCGATCGGGATTGCTTCGTCGCCTGACGGCTCCTCGCAACGATAATTCTCAGCCGTCATTGCGAGTGGAGCGAAGCAATCTCGCCGGTTGCTGTCTGCTTACCCGGCGAGCCGTCCCTTGAGCACCTGCCCGGCGCTGTGGCCGGTGGCCCGGCCGTTCTCGATCGCGATCGCGCCGTTGACGATGGTCGCGGCGATGCCGTCGGCCTTTTGCACCAGCCGGCGCGCGCCCCCCGGCAGATCCTGCTCGACCGTCGGCAATTGCGGCTTGATCCCTGCCTCGTCGAAGACGACGAGGTCGGCGGCATAGCCGGCGCGGATGAGCCCGCGATCGGGCAGTTCCCAGGCCGAGGCGTTGTCGAAGGTCAGCATTCGCACCGCTTCTTCAAGGGTGAATTGCTGCTTGTTTCGCACCCAATAGCTCAACAGATGGGTCTGCAGCGACGAGCCCATCTCCTGGCACACATGCGCGCCCGAATCGGAGAACGTCGCCAAGGTGCGCGGGTGCTTGAGCAGGCCCAGCACATCGGCCGGCTGCTCATTGACGATCGGCTGGACGAACACCCGGTTGTCGTTTTCGAGCGCCAGATCGAGGATGACCTCAACCGGGTGCTTGTTGCTCCGGCGCGACAATTCGCCGACACTCGGGTCGTCCCACTCGACATCGAGCATCGGGAACAGATTGTCGTAATCGGGCTTGCGCGGATCGGTGGTCGCCGCCCCGCCGCCCTGCAAGGTGCGGTCGCGCGGCTTCATCCCTGCCTCCTGGGCGATCAGCCGGCGGCGCACTTCGGGGTCGGCAAGGCGCCGCTTCTGCTCGGCCAATGGCAGCGCGCGGATCGCCTTCCAGCCCGGCAGCACATCGAACGGCAGGTAGGATTTCAATGAGAAGACGGCATTGATCGAGCGGGTCGTCGCCTGCCCGTACATGCGCCCGCCCAGCGCCACCGTCTCGTCCATGAAGCGGGTCTGGTAGTCCCACGGGTTGGGATCGACCCCCTGCTTGGTGGCCAGCATGCCGAACATGATCGGTCGGCCGCTGTCGAGCGCGATCCGACGCAACTCTTCGAGGCAGGCGCGCTGCGCCGCGCCGCCCGAAATGTCGGGGCCGATCTGGAAGATCCCCGAATCGAGCGCCGCCATCGCCCCGACCAGGCGGTCGATCTC
>DASYNW010000040.1:0-30506 GCA_036008325.1 Allostellaceae bacterium | reverse complement strand
CACGCCGCAATGGTTCATCAGCATGGCGGCGAACGGGCTGCGCGAAAAGGCGCTGGCGGCGATCGCCGAAACCCGCTGGGTCCCGCCGCAGGCGCGCAACCGGATCGAGGCGATGGTCGCCGGCAAGCCCGATTGGTGCGTCTCGCGCCAGCGAGCCTGGGGTGTGCCGATCGCGGTCTTCACCCATCGCGACACCGGCCTGCCATTGCGCGATGGGGCGGTGATCGAGCGGGTCGCCGCCGCGGTCGAGCGCCATGGCTCGGACATCTGGTTCAGCGCCGATGCGCGGGAGTTCCTGGGCAACGCCTACGACCCGGCGGAATGGAAAAAGGTCACCGACATCATCGAAGTGTGGTTCGATTCGGGCTCGACCCACGCCTTTGTCCTCGAGCAACGGCCGGAGCTCCAGTGGCCGGCCTCGCTCTATCTCGAAGGCTCGGACCAGCATCGCGGCTGGTTCAATTCTTCGTTGATCGAAGCCTGCGGCACCCGGGGCCGGGCCCCGTACGACGCGGTGCTGACCCATGGCTTCGTGCTCGACGAAGAGGGCCGCAAGATGTCGAAATCGCTCGGCAACGTGGTGGCGCCCCAGGACGTCATGAAGCAGAGCGGCGCCGACATCCTGCGGCTGTGGGTGGTGGGCTCGGACTATTCTGACGATCTGCGCATCGGCCCCGAGATCCTCAAGCATCAGAGCGATATCTATCGGCGGCTGCGCAACACCCTGCGCTATCTTCTGGGCGCGCTCGACGGCTTCGCGCCGGGCGAGCGGGTCAGCGTCGGGGCGGATGGCGTCGGGGCGATGCCGGAGCTCGAGCGGTGGGTGCTGCATCGCCTGGCGGAGCTCGACGGGGTGGTGCGGCGTTCGGTCGAGGCGTTCGATTTTCACGGCATGTTTACGGCACTCTATTCGTTCTGCGCGCTCGATCTTTCGGCATTCTACTTCGATGTGCGCAAGGACCGGCTTTATTGCGACGCGCCCGGCGACATCCGCCGGCGGGCAGTGCGCACCGTGCTCGATCTGACCTTCGATCGCCTGGTGCGCTGGCTGGCCCCGATCCTGTGCTTTACCGCCGAGGAAGCCTGGCTCGCGCGCCATGGCGACGCGCCGGAGCGCAGCATTCATCTCGAATTGTTCGCCGATGTGCCGCAGAGCTGGCTCGACCCGTCCCTCGGCGAGCGCTGGGCGGAACGGCGCAATCTGCGCCGGGTGGTCACTGGTGCCATCGAGGTCGAGCGCGGCGCGAAGCGGCTGGGCTCCAGTCTGCAGGCCGCGGTCGAGGTGTTCGCGCCCGAGCGCCTGGTCGACCTGGTGCGCGGGATCGATCTGGCCGAGCTGTGCATCACCTCTGCCGGAACGCTGCGCGCCGGCCCGATCCCTGACGACGCCTTCACCCTGCCGGATGTGGCCGATATCGGGGTGCGGGTGTCGTTGGCGCCGGGCGAGCGTTGCGAGCGCTGCTGGCGGGTGCTGCCCGAGGTCGGGCAGGGGCCAGGCCACGCCGATCTCTGCCGCCGCTGCGCCGCAGTCGTGGATCGCCACGATGGGTGCACGGCGGCGGCGAGCGCGGGGTGATGCTGACGCGCGGGCTCGCCATCGCCCTTGTCGTGGTGATCCTCGACCAGCTCAGCAAGGCTGCTATTCTCGGCCATTTCGTCGCGAACGCGTATGACGGCGAGCGGCTGACCTCGTTTTTCAACCTGGTCCTGGTCTACAATCGCGGGGTGAGTTTTGGTTTGTTCAATGCGGGCGCCGGGAGTGGTGCCGCGGCCGATGCCCTCCTCTTCTCGCTCGCCGCCGCGCTGATCGTCGCCGGGCTCGTCTATTGGCTGCGGCGGGTGACGAGCGCGCTGCTTGCGGTCGCGATCGGCCTGATCATCGGCGGTGCTGTCGGCAATGTCGTCGACCGGATTCGCCTCGGCGCGGTCGTCGACTTTCTCGATTTCCATATAGGATCGTGGCACTGGCCAGCGTTCAACCTCGCCGACAGCGCAATCTGCGTCGGCGTCGCCGCAATGCTGCTCGACGGCTTGCTTCTGCATCGCGAAACGCGGTAAAGAGCCGGCGGGAGGGACTACTGCCATGATGCAATATCGCCGGGTTCGCGTTGCCGGACGCAGTCTGGTTTCGCTTTGCGTTGTCTCGTTGGCCGGGGCGTCGCTGCTTTCCGGATGCTCCGATCTGAAGCAGGCGATCGGCCTCGATCCGCCGATGCCCGACGAGTTCGCGGTCGAATCGCGGGCCCCGCTGACCGTGCCGCCCGAATTCGATCTGCGCCCGCCGGAGCCGGGCGCGCCGCGGCCGCAGGAAAAGACCGCCCAACAAGATGCCGAGCAGGCGATCGACCAGGCCGGACCGGGCGGGCCAGGCAACGAGGCCCCCGATCTGCGCCTGCGCGGCACCGGCGGCCTCCCCGATCTCGGCGCCAATCCGCAGGCGCCGGACCAGAACGCGATCGTCGGCTCGCAGAGCCTGTCGGACAAATTGCTGACTGCCGGCGATACCGGGGCCGCCGGGGCGACCGTCGAAAAGCGCGAGACGACCCCGCTGAAAGGAGTCTATTGAGCGCCGACGGCTGTCCCCGGCGGCGGTCCCGCTGCCGGTCGTGGGGATGAGCCTGTTCGACCTGTCGGGCCGGGTCGCGGTGGTCACCGGCGGCAATGGCGGGATCGGCCTCGGCATGGCCCGCGGGCTCGCCGGCGCCGGGGCGAGGATCGTCGTGGCGGCGCGCGACCCGGCGAAATCCGCGGCGGCGGTGGCGGCCCTCGCCGGTCTCGGCGGCGATGCCGTCTTTGTTGCGCTCGACGTCGCCGACGAGCGCTCGTGCCGCGCGATGGTCGAGGCTGCCCTCGGCCAGTTCGGCCGGCTCGACATCCTGGTCAACAACGCCGGCATGTCGATCCGCAAGCCGGCCGAGACCTACAGTGCCGGCGAATGGCACTCGGTGCTCGATACCAACCTCAGCGGCGCCTTCCGCTGCGCGCAGGCCGCCCACCCGGCGATGAAAGAGGGCGGCGGCGGCAAGATCATCAACATCGGCTCGATGTATTCGATCTTCGGCGCGGCCTATGCGGTCCCTTATGCCGCGAGCAAGGGCGGACTCGTGCAGATGACCAAATCGCTCGCCGCCGCCTGGGCCGGCGACAACATCCAGGTCAACGCGGTACTGCCGGGCTGGATCGACACCGAACTGACCCGCGAGGCGCGCCGCGAGATCGCCGGGCTGCACGAGCGGGTGCTGGCCCGCACCCCGGCCGGCCGCTGGGGCGAACCCGCAGACTTGGCGGGCGTCGCCGTCTTTCTCGCCTCGGCCGCCGCCGACTTCGTCACCGGGGCCGCGATCCCGGTCGATGGCGGCTTCTCCGCCTCGGGCTAGCGCCCCACGCTCCGGCCACGGCATGGCCGCCCCGGCTGCTTCGCGCTTGTCATCGGCCCGCAGAGCTGGCGCAGTGGCAGCGGCGAACGGAAACTCGCCGCGAACCCGAGGAATAGGCGTTATGCAGCGACAGTTGCACCTCAATCTGTTCATCCACAGCCGCGGGCACCACGAGGCGTCGTGGCGGCATCCGGATTCGTCGCCGCTGGCGCTGACCGATATCCGCTATTACCAGGATTTGGCGCAGCGGGCGGAAGCCGCACTGTTCGACTCGATCTTTCTCGCCGACCAGCTGGCGCTCGGCGAAGATGTGGCTCAGGCGGCGCGCACCTGGCTCGAACCGGTGACGGTGCTGGCGGCGGTGGCGGTCGCGACCAGCCGGATCGGGATGATCGCCACCGCGTCCACCACCTATAGCGAGCCGTTCAACCTCGCCCGCCAATTCGCCTCGCTCGACCACATCAGCAACGGGCGCGTCGCCTGGAACATCGTCACCTCGTGGCTGGCGACGGCGGCGCGCAATTTCGGCGGCTCGGGCCAGGTCAGCCACGCCGACCGCTATGCCCGCGGCGAGGAGTTCATGACCGTGGTCAAGGCGCTGTGGGACAGCTGGGCCGAGGACGCGGTCATCGACGATCGGGTCGGCGGGCAGTATGCACGGCCGGAGCGCATCCGGCCGATCGACCACCGCGGCGATTTCTACCAGGTGGCCGGCCCGTTGAACCTGCCGCGCTGCCCGCAGGGGCGTCCGGTGCTGGTGCAGGCCGGCTCGTCCGACACCGGCCGCCGGTTCGCGGCGCGGCATGCCGACGCGGTCTTCACCGCTCATGTCGAGAAGGCGACGGCGCAGGAATTTTATGCCGATCTGAAGGCGCTGGCGACGGCCGAGGGGCGCTCGGCCGAGCAGGTGCTGATCCTGCCCGGGATCAGCCCGATGATCGCGTCGACCGAGGCCGAGGCGCAGCGGATGGTGCGCGAGGTCAACGTTTTGACCGACCCCGAGGTCGGACGCAAGCGGCTCTCCAACCGCTTCGGCGGGCGTGATTTCTCGCATCTGCCGTTGGATCGGCCATTGGCGCCCGAGGACTTCCCCGACCCCGGCTCGGTCGAGGCGGCGCGCAGCCGCACCGAGGTGATTCTGAGCCTGGTGCGCCGCGAGCAGCCGACCTTGCGGCAGTTGCTCGGGTATCTGGCCGGCGCGCGCGGCCACTACGTCACCGCCGGCACGCCGGAGCAGATTGCCGATCTGATCGAGGAATGGTTTACCGATGGGGCCGCCGACGGCTTCAACATCATGCCGCCCTTGCTGCCGGCGCAACTCGACATCTTCAGCGCCGAGGTGATCCCGCTGTTGCAGCGGCGCGGGCTGTTCCGGACCGCCTATGAGGGCGAAACCTTGCGCGACCATTATGGATTGACCTGGCCCAACAGCGCATTCGGCGAGGCCGCGATCGAGCGAGTTTAAGACTTGCCGCGTCGGCTGCGCTCCGCCTGGAGTGACATCCCGTCCGTCTCTATCCGCGCGAAAGAGCAATGACGCCGTCGGCAATGTCGCGACCGTCGCCGCTCCCAACTCGCGCCGTGTCTGCCGCGCGTTATGTAAACTATTAGCGTATCGCGTCCGGCGAAGTGAGGCTCGTGGGTCAGCGTTCTCTCGGCATTGCCAAATGGCTGGTTGACGGTCGCGAATGGGATAGCTTATATGCGAGTAAGTCTCACTCGCATCAGGTAACCCATGTCCATAAGCGCCGTTGCCGTTCCCCGAAAGCCCAGCGTCGGTGCGCGGCGGTTCTTTGCCGTGCTCGGCCCGGGCCTGGTCGTCATGCTCGCGGACACCGATGTCGGCAGCATCATCACGGCCGGACAAAGCGGAGTCCAGTGGGGCTATCGGTTGTTGCTTCTGCAGATCGCGCTGATGCCGATCCTTTATGTGGTTCAGGAATTGACCGTGCGTCTCGGCATCTTTACCGGCAAGGGGCATGGCGAACTGATCCGTGACGTTTTCGGCAGGCGGTGGGCGTGGCTGTCGGTGACCGGTCTGGGGGTCGCCTCGGTCGGCGCCTTGCTCACCGAGTTCTCCGGCGTAGCGGGGGTCGGCGAACTCTTCGGCGTGCCGCGCGGCATCAGCCTGCTGGTGGTCGTGATCTTTCTGCTCGCGGTCGTGTGGACCGGTTCCTATCGCCGGGTCGAGCTCGTCGCCATCGCTCTCGGATTGTTCGAATGCGCGTTTTTCTGGATCGCCTATTGCGGCCGTCCGCAAGCCGCGGAGCTTGTGCGAGGCCTGATGCAGTTCCCGCTCGGCAACAAGGACTATCTCTACCTCGTGGCCGCCAATATCGGCGCCGTCATCATGCCGTGGATGATTTTCTATCAGCAATCTGCGGTCGCCGATAAGAAGCTTCTGCCCGAGGACTATAAAAGCGCGCGCTGGGATACCTGCCTCGGGGCGGTGGCCACGCAGCTGGTCATGGCGGCCGTGCTGATCGCCACCGCCGCCACCATCGGCAAGGCCGGCGGCGGCAGTTCTGGGGGAGCTGGCAATCTCGACTCCGTCGGCGAGATGGCCAATGCCTTGACGCCGTTCCTTGGCCCGATGGCGGGCCGCGTGATCTTCGGGCTCGGCGTGACCGGCGCTGCAATGGTGGCGGCGATCGTCGTCTCGCTTGCCTGCGCCTGGGGTTTCGGCGAGATCGCCGGGTACAAACATTCGCTCGAGCACCGCCCGCTCGAGGCGCCATGGTTTTATATTGTCTATACCGCCGCGGTCGTTGGCGGCGCCATCATCGTCGCCGAGGTTCCCGATCTGGTGAGCCTCAACGTCGCGGTCGAGGTGATGAATGCGCTGCTGCTGCCGCTGGTGCTGGGCTTCCTCGTCGCGTTGGCGATGCGGGCATTGCCGAAGGAGCATCGGCTGCGTGGAACCTATCGCTGGATCGTCATCGGCTTGTCGAGCCTCGTCGCGGCGCTTGGGGTTTATGGCGGCATTGCGGGAATCTGGAGCTAGCTCGGCGGCCTTCGTTTACGCTCGCACCTGCCGGCTACAGTCCGAGGTAGAATTTGCGGACGAGCTCGTTGTTGTTGAGGGCTTCGGCCGATTGGCCCTCGAAGGCGATCGCGCCGTGAACGATGACATAGCCGCGGTCGGCGATGCGCACCGCCTGGTTGAAATTCTGCTCGGCCATCAGCACGGTCAGCTGGTAGCGCTCCTTCAGCTCCTCGATCTTTTCGATCGTGCGCTTGACCAGGACCGGGGCGAGGCCGACCGAGGGCTCGTCGATCAACAGGATCTTCGGCGCCGACATCAAGGCGCGGGCCAGGGCCAGCATCTGCTGCTCGCCGCCCGACATGCTGCCGGCGAGCTGGCGGCGCCGCTCGCGCAATACCGGAAAGGTCGCGTAGCAGCCGTCGAGGTTGCCGGCGATCTGGGCCCGCGCCTTGGGCCGAAAGGCGCCCAGCAGCAGATTCTCCTCGACCGTCAGTTTGGGAAACAGCCGCCTGCCCTCGGGCACCAGGCTGATCCCCAGATCGACGATCGCCTCGGTCGAGCGGCCGACAAGGTTGTGCCGCGCGCCGTCGATCTCGGCCGTGATCGACCCGGCCATCGGCCGAACGATGCCCATCACGCATTTCATGACCGTGCTCTTGCCGTTGCCGTTGGTGCCGAGCAGCACCACGGTCTCCCCCGCCCCGACCTCGATCGACACATTGTCGAGCACCCGGACCGCGCCATAGCCGGCATCGATGCCGGCGATCGAAAGGCTATTCGCCAAGATAGGCCCTTTCGACCTCGGGGTTGCGCATCGCCTCCTGCGGCTCCCCGTCGGCGATCTTGTGGCCGGCGACCAGCACGACGAGCCGGGTCGAGAAGCTCATCACCGCGCGCATGATGTGCTCGATCAGGACGATCGTGATCCCGGTTTCGTTGAGCCGGAATAGGACGCCCAAGATCTCCTCGACCTCGGAGGGCGACAGCCCGGCCATCGCCTCGTCGGCGAACAGCAGCCGCGGCGCGCTCGCCACCGCGCGGGCGAGCTCGAGCTTGCGCATCTCGACCTGGGTCAGATCGCGCGGCAGCCGGCGCGCCTTATCGGCGAGCCCGACCTCGTCGAGGAGCTGGAGGCAGCGCTCGTCGATCGCCGCCTGGTGAAGGCGGGCGCCGGGGCGGGCATTGACCGAATAGAGCAGCGGGATGCGCAAATTATCGACGAGGCTCATCGTGCGGAACGGCCGCGGCAGCTGAAAGCTGCGCGCCAGCCCGAGCCGGGTGCGCCGGTAGGCGGGGACGCCGTCGAGGCGGCGACCGGCGAATAGGATCGTGCCGTCATCGTGGCGCAGAGTGCCGCACAAGCAATTGACCAGGGTGCTCTTGCCCGAGCCGTTGGGGCCGATCAGTCCCAGCCTTTCGCCCTCGGCGACGGCGAGATCGATATTGTCGAGCGCCACAAACCCGCCGAAATGCTTGGCGAGCCGATTGGCTTCGAGCAATGGCGGGGCCGACGCGGCGGTCAGCGGCTCCGCCATCTGCGCCTCCCGCTGCGGCGGCGGGCTTGGACCAGCCCGACGATGCCGTTGGGGGCGACGATGACGAAGCCGATCAGCAGCAGCCCGACGATCAGCAAATTCAGCGCCGAGGAGATTGTGACCGTCGCCACCTGCTGGATCGTGCCGAGCAGCACAGCACCGATCAGCGGGCCGATCCAGCTGGTCATGCCGCCGATCAGCGGCATCGCCACGGCATTGACCGCGTAGGACAGATTAAAGCTCGAAGTCGGGTCGAGATAGGTCACGTAATAGGGTAACGGCGCCCCCGCCATGCCCATCAGCGCGCCGCTCAAGGTGGTGGCGACGAGCTTCAGGCGCAGGGTCGGGACCCCGCTCGCCTCGGCCGCCTGCTCGTCGTCGCGGATCGCGGCGAGGCCGAGCCCGAGGCGCGAGCGCTCGATAGTGCGGGCGAGCGCTACCGAGAGCCAGCTCAGCAGCAGCATCAGGGAATAGAGGTATTCGATGTAGCCGCCGAACAGCGGGGCCTGCTGCGGGCGGATGATGTAGATGCCGCGCGAGCCGCCGACATAGTCCCAGTTGACGATCAGGGTCTGGGCCACGATCGCGAGCGCCAGGGTGGCGATGGCGAAGAACACCCCCTTCAGCCGCAGGGTCAGATAGCCCATGCCGAAGCCGAGCAGCCCCGAGACCGCGCCGGCGGCGAGGATCATCGCCGGGACCGGAACCGAAGTCAGCTTGTGCAGCACGACCGCCGTGTAGGCGCCGAACGCGAAAAATGCCGCGGTGCCAAAATTGGTGTAGCCGGTGTAGCCGCCAAGGATGTTCCACGCGGTCGCCAGCACGACGTATTGCAGCACGACATAGGCGGCAAAATAGAAATACTCGTTTTGGATCTGCCAGCGCGTCAGCAGCAGCAGTGCTGCGGCCGCGGCGAACGAGACGATCCAGAATTTGCCGGTGCTCATCGCGTCGTCAGCGGCCGAGGATGCCGGCCGGGCGCGCCGCCAGGGTCAAGAGCAGAAAGCCGAACGCCACCGCCGGCGCCCAGGATGGCCCGTAGAAGGTGGCGGTCAGGCTCTCGACCACACCGATCAGCATGGCGCCGGCGACCATGCCGGGAAAGCTCGTCATCCCGCCCAAGACGCAGATCGCGAAGATCCGCCCGATATAGTCGCGCCCGATCGACGGCTCGACCGGCTGGATGATGATCAGCAAGGCGCCGGCGACCGAGGCGGTGGCGATCGAGATGCCAAAAGCGATGCGCTTGATCCGGGTCGGATTGGCCGCCATCAGCTGCAAGGCCAGCCGGTCCTGCGATACGGCGAGGATCGCGCGCCCGATAAAGCTGCGGCCAAAGGACAGCTGCAATAGCGCCACCATCAGCAGCGAGACGACAAACGGGATCAGCATGCGCAGCGGCAGATCGACAAAGCCGAAATGCAGGCTTGAGCCGATATAGGGCGCCTCGACAAAGCGGTAATCGACGCCGAACACCAGGATCAGGCCGACCTCGCCGACAAACAGGAGCCCAAAGAAAAAGGCCAGGCCCTGGATCGATTCTTCGCCGCGCCGCTCGAACGCATAGTAGTAGACCTGATAGACGGCCATCCCCAGCAGAAAGAACAGCGGGGCCATGGCGACGCCGATCAGCACCGGGTCGAGCCCGAACATTGAGTTGAGGGTGTAGGCGACGAACGATCCCAGCATGATAAAGGCCGGGTGGGCAATGTTGACGATGTCGAGCATGCCGAAGGAGATCGTCACCCCGACCGTGACGGCGGCGTAAAAGCCGCCGAGCAATAGGCCGGCGATGATCGCGTTGATCGCCAGCTCGAGAGTAATTGCCATATCGGCTCAGCGCCGGGTCATTCGAAGCGACGCGCGGCGGCGAGCGCGCGCCCGATAGCGGCGGCCCATCGCGGCATTTCCAATCCCCCTCGGCGGTTTTTCCCGAACCCGCGGCATTAGAGCAGCATCCCGGCCCTCTGTTAAGCCGCACATTGCGCGCTGGATCGCCGACGCCGGCGGGTCGAACCGCGCCCTCATTGCTGAGCTATTGCTTGACCGGAGTTGTCAGGCAGCAGTACGGTTGCCAAAATATTGACAAATTAGGGGGATCGCCATGAACAACCTTGCGCGAACAGCTCGCGGCCTCGGGTTGGCGTTGTTGGCCGGTTTGTCCGGCCTCGTGTTCGCAGCGAGCGGGGTCGCTTCGGCGCAAGGCTATTTGCCGGATGGGCCAAACGTTCCGGTCATTACCCTCAATGAGGGTCCGGAGGGGGCGGCCGGCCTGCCGCCGCTGCCGGTGCCCCCACCCCATGGCTGGAACCAGCAATCGATCTGGAACATGAAGGTCGTCGGCTTCAACGACAACCAGGGCCGCCCGAGCTCGGACGACGGCTGGATCGAGAACGAAAACGGCCGCTACATCCTCTATATGACCGATAGCGGCGGCAGCGCCTACAACCCATTGACCCACCAAGTGGAGCCAAACGGCACCTCGCTGATCGACGTCACCTATCCCAACAACCCGGTCTTCCTGCATCACATTGCATCGACCACCGGCAGTGCGTCGCATGTGGCGGTGTGCGGCAGCAACATCTTGAACACGGCGACGCCCTCGCCCGGTCTGCCGCCGAACAAGTGGTACATGCTGCGCCACGACGGCTCGATAGATCAGGAGATGTGGGACGTCACCAATCCCTCGGCGCCGGTTTTGATGGAAAAGATCCTGACCGGACTAAATTTTACGCACCATGACTGGTGGGAATGCGACACCGGGATCGCCTACCTGATCGCCGGCAGCGCGTCCGATGGATGGAAGTCGGGGCAGCACGTCTATATCTATAATTTGAGCAATCCGGCGAACCCGGTGTTCATCCGCCAGTGGGGGCTGGTCGGTCAGCAGCCAACTGCCTCGCCGACCGCGCAAAGCTGCTACAACGCGCCCGGGCCCACCTGCTACGAAGGTGTGACCAACCCCGCCGGGCCGGGCGATCCGGAAATGGTTCACCAAGTCTATTCGGCGGGCGAAAAGATTAACCGGGTGTACCTCCCCTATGGTGTCAGCAGCACCGGCGTCTTCCAAATTGTCGACCGGCAAAAGCTCCTTAATGGATGCAACGCGAGTTTTAATTCTGCGGCGTCGGCGGATTGCGCGAACAACCCGTCCCAGGCGGATCTGCTCTATCCGCAGATCAGCTACACGACAACGAACCCAAACCAGGGCGGGCATACCTCGATCCCGATCTTCGGGGTGCCAATCCCGCAAGCGCAGGAAAATTTTCTCGACGGCACGCCGCAAAAATACGATCTGTTGGCAGTCACCTCCGAGGACACGACCAACGACTGCCTTGGGCAACCATGGAAGAATGCCCAGCTGCTCGACATCACCAACGATCTGGCGATCTGGCCGATTTCCTCGATGACGGTCGGCCAGTTCCCGGGAGATTTCTGCGCCAAGGGAGCGCGCTTCGGAACCCACGAGCTCAATCGCGAGATTTATGCCCCCTATTACGGCAAGATCCTGGTGGTCGCGATGTTCAACGCCGGGCTGCAGGTTTTCGACATCCGCGACCCCTATAACCCGAGACGCGTCGGCTATTTCATCCAGGCGCCGAACAAAAACACGATATCGACGTGCGGGACGTACCAGGGCAATGCGAACTACTGCCGCAATGCGATCTTTTCCGATTTGGGCGAGGTCGATGACCGCGGCTACATCTACAATCTCGACCGCGCCGGCTCCGGCATGACGGTCTTGAAGCTGACCGGCGACGCCCTGGCTGCGGTGACCGGACAGCATGACGGGGACGGCAGGTAACCGCACCACCGGCATTGGCAACAGAGCAGGGGTCCGCGCTGGTCGACCGGCGCCCGTCCCAGGCGCGCGGGTCGGTGTGGCCGCGCGCCTTCTTCGGGGCGGCGGGGCCATCTCGGTGCCAAGACGTGGATGCCCGGATCAAGTCCGGGCAAAGCGTCCTGTGAGTTGAATCCTCGGTACAATGATCGAGCCTGCAGCGTCGTGGTTGCCGAACCGGACAGCCATGGGCGCGGTCTCAGCGGGGTAGGCACCCAGACGGATGGCTCTCGGTTCCGGGGCGCGAGGAAGGGCGATGATTGCCAAGCGGTTTCTGCCGGCAATGGGGTTTGCGCTCTACTGTTACTCAGCCGCGACCGGGTATTGCGCCGAAGCCGCGGCCGATCCCGGGCGGGCCCGCGAGTTCAGCGCGGCGACACTGGCCAAGGTGACCCCGGGCCAAACCACCAAAGCGCAGATCGAGGCATTGCTCGGGCCGCCGTGGCGGACCAGCTTTGCCGACGATTCGGACGAGCCCGGCCCGGTTGTCTGGGAATACCGGGGTAAGGATGCCGGCGGCACCTATCGGGTTCATATCGAATTCGACAGTCGCGGCACAACGGCCCTGATCGCCGAGATCCCCGACAAAACCGGGGAAGCGCCGGCGCGGGTGGCCAAAGTACCACCCGGACCCGCGCCCACACCCGGCAAACCTCAAAAATAAACCGAAACTCACACGCGCAAAACGCGGGCCGGAGCCCGCGTTTCTGTCAGGTGCGTGGAACGAACCCCCGTGCGTCCCGTCCTTGCAGCCGTGGCGCGCGGGGAGTTGAGGCGTTGCGTTAGTCGTTGGCCCCGGTCTTGTCCGTATCCTGCCGACCATAGACGGCGATGCAGCCGGTCGAGCAGCCGGGAATCGCATTGTTCCCCGGCATCGGCACGAACACCCAATTGTTCGCGGAATTGACCGCGACCGAGTGCGAGCTCCCCGAGGGATGTCCCGGCGGCGGCCCCAGCAGCGGCAGCTTTCCAGGCACGTCAAAGGTCGGCGCGATCTGGTCGAGGCTCTGGCTGGTGCCGTCGATGACCCCGAGCATGCCGGCGCCCTGATCAGTCGACGAAAGGGCGCCCGTGGTCCCGGCTATGGGGTGCGGCGAATACGGCGAATTTTGCGAGCCGGTATACCAGTGATTGTCGCCCGAATTGTAGGCCACCTCATCCGAGGAGCCGATGCCCGGCACATAAGAGTAGGCGCCGGTGGTGTCGATGATCACCTGCAGCGGATCGGCGGTGTTGGTGTCGGAGCCGGACCACACATTGCCCACGGTATCGTAGACGACGCTGCAGCCGGCGAGAAACGTCTGGTTCGGACCCAGAGCGAGGCCGGCTGGCTGGCAGTAATTGACCGGGAACATTTGCGTAATTGCCCCCGATGTCGGATTGATCGCCGCGATCGCTCCGGTCGGGCCCGGCACCGCGGTGGTGCCGGAAGTCGATGGGATCGACTGGTAGAACAGGTCGGTTGTCGGGTCCCACACCGGCTGCTCGGCGCCGTTAGTGGCAAAGCTGAAGACGATCTTCTTGTTGATAACCATGCCGCATTTAGCGCCGACCCCGATCAACGTGGCGAACGGTGGCGAATCGGCATTGTTGGCGACGATCAGCACCCCGTCCTTTGAGTCGAAGGCCATTTCATCGGCGCGGAAGCTCCCGCCGGTCGAGAGGCTGCCGACCTGGGTTCCGGCAGGAAGCGCGAACGAGACCACGCGGCTGTCGCCATCGCCGGCGAACAGGCAGTCTTGCCCGGACCGGACACCGGTGGTGACCCCGTTGGGGCCGGAGAGGTTGTTGTTGACGGCGGTGTGGGCCGAGTTGAGCACGACCCCCGAAAACGCAGGCGACGCCTTGATCTGCCTGATAAACGTGCCGGTACTGGCGTTGACAGCGTCGACCGCGGCATTCGAGCGGTCGCCGAGGTAATAGGTCTGGGTCACCGGATCGACCCAGCTGATGTCAAAGCCGTACATCCCGCCGGTGGTGTTGGTGGACGCCACCGGGACCGGAATGGTGAAGAGCAGGCTGACTGGACCCTCGCTCGTCGTCGTCTGCGCCCATGCGCTCCCGGCGAGCAGCGCTGGCGCAGCTGCCATCAGGGCCGCGAGCCATAAATTTCTCCGCGGCAAACCACCAAAAAATCCTTTGCATCGAAGCATAGATTTCCTCCCGTTACAGTCCCGTTACAAATTGGTATCGAGCAGCATCTGATATCGAGCAGGGCCGGCCCGATTTGCGAACGTCATCCATTTCTGGACATCAAGTCAACAAATTTCACTCGGGATTTGCGCATTTGCCATCTTTCCGACTCAGGTTATTCGAATTTGCGCCGCAATAAATCAAAACGACTTAAATAACCTATTTTTAGTCTATTTCGAGATTTATGAGATCATTACTCTCCATTTACGGCAAAAAGACGGCGATTCGGAGCGCCGGCCCCCGGACATCACCGCAAGGGCGGCAGTCCGGCTACCCCCCGCGCGTTCGGTGCCGGGCGAGCGAGAGGTCAGCCCGGCAACAGCGGCGCGCCACGCATGTATTTACCGCGGCAGAACAACAAGGTCGGCTTGTCGGTGTAGGCGTAGCGCTCGACGTGGCCGATAAAGATGATGTGATCGCCGCCGTAATGCCGGTATTCGTTACGGCATTCGAAATGAGCGGCGGCACCGATCAGCACCGGGGCGCCGCATTCCGGGATCATATGGTCGATCTCGGCAAACTTGTTCTCGTGGCTGCGGGCGAACTTGTTCGAAAGCTCGATTTGATCGTGGGCCAGTATATTGACGACGAAGTGCGAGCCCTCCTGAAACGCCGGCAGGCTCTGGGCGTAGAGCGAGGCGCTCCACAATACGAGCGGCGGCGCCAACGACACCGAGGTGAACGAATTGGCGGTCAGCCCATAAAGCCCGCCATCCTTGCCGCGCGCGGTGATGATCGTGACGCCGGTGGCAAAGGCGCCGAGCGCGCTGCGGAAATCGCGCGATTCGAAGCCTTCGCCCGAGGTCGCCTTGACCGGTGCGGCATGGCTGCCCGGGTGCTCGGGTGCGGCATTCGCGGGCTCAGCGGTCGCGGATTGCTGGTTCTTGTTCTGCACGGTCGATACCCCGCTCAAGCTCAGAGCGACACTTCGGGCGGCAACCCCAGCGCCACCCGGCCATAGATCGCGCCATTCACGTCCCAGGTCAGCGTGTAATGGGCGTTGGCCGCATGGACATCGCGGAAAGCGCGCTGGATCGGGTTTTGCGCATAGATCGCGCTGCCGCCGCTCGCACTGAACAAAATATCGACTGCGCGGGTGCACAAGGTCGCGGCAAAAGCGCCGTCGCGGCGATAGCGCGCCTTGTGCTCGAGGCTCGGCACCACCCCGGCCTCGGTGATCCGCGTCGCCTCGTCGCAATCGCGCAATGCGATCGCCTCGGCCGCATCGGCCGATGCCGCCGCCTCGGCGAGATGGACCTGCAAGTTTCTGAAATCGGCGAGATTCCTCCCGGTATAGACGCTGAGCCGGGTCCGGGTCGTCTCGGCGAAGTGCTGGATGGCGCTGCGGGCGATGCCGAGCGACACGCCAGCGATGGCAAAACCAAAGAGGCTGATCGCCGGCAGTTGATAGAGTGTCCCGGGGTTGACGCCGCTGCCCCGATTGGGGCCGCCCGTCATCCGCTCGGCGGCTAAGGTGCGGTAGGCCGGAACGAAGACGTCGGAGACCTCGACATCCTTGCTGCCGGTGGCGCTGAGCCCGATCACCTGCCAGGTGTCGATGATTGTGTAGTCGCTGGCCGGCAGCAGGAAGACGCGCGGCTCGCTCTGCCCGGTCTCCTCGTCGATGACAAAGGCGCCGATCATCGCCCAGTGGGCGGCGTCGATGCCGCTCGAAAACGGCCAGCGGCCGGTCAGCCGATAACCGCCCGGCACTCGCCGCGCCCGGCCGCGTGGAAAGATCAGGGCCGAGCCGATCAGATTATCCGGCGATTCGCCCCAGATCTCGTCCTGCGCCTCGGGATGCCACATGCCGAGCATCCAGTGATGGGCGGCAAGATTGGCCAGCACCCAGGCGGTCGAGCCGCAGCCGCGGCCGATCACCGCCGAGAGCTCGAACAGGGCGCGGTAGGGCAATTCGCTGCCGCCGACCCGGGCCGGCTGCAGCATCCGGAAGAGGCCGCTCGAATGCAGGTCGGCGATGGTTTCGTCGGGCAGGCGGCGCAGCTCCTCGGCCCGCTCGGCGCGCTCGCGCAAGACCGGGATCAGCGCCTCGGCGCGCGCCAGCAGCTCCTGGAAACGCGGCGGTGCCGCACTCGTTTCGGTGTTGGCGTCGGGCATTGCGATCCTCTCCCGCATGAGCCACCCTTCCCCACCTTACTCCGCGCCTGGCAACGGGGCGAGGCCGATCCAAGATATGGGCCGGCAGCAACGGCGATACAGCTCACCAAGGCGACAGCGTGTCGACGATCATTTCGAACTGGCGCCGAGGCAATCGGCCTGTGAGCCGGCGCGCGGCCCCATGTTGCCATCAGCGGCACCTAGGCAACCGTGGTCCGACAGAGGATTTCCGCGCATGACCAGCGAAACCGAGCTGAGGACCGAGCGGCTGCGGCCGCGCATCCTCGAAACCGAGGTGACCGGCCGCCTCGAGCTTTCGCTGCCGCCGGAACCGGAACCGATGCTCGCGCCGCCCGCCGCGCGCCGCCGGTTTCCGTCGCCCGTCGCCGTCGCCGCGGGTGGGGTCGGCCTTCTCGCGCTCGGCGTCGCCGCGATCGACCTCGTCGAGTTCATCGGCGGCGCCTTTGCCCGCGGCCCGGCGCTCGGGGCGGTCGCCGCGGCGGCAGTCGCGGCCGGCGCGGGCGGCGCGCTCTATTGGCTCGGTTGCGAGCTGCGCGGGCTGATGCGCCTGCGCTCGGCCGAGGATCTGCGCCGGCTGATCCCGTCGGCTCTGGCCGGCGAGCTGAAGCGCGAGCTCGACACGGCGGCGGCGATCCTGGCGCGCGACCCGTTGCTGGCCGGACCGGTCGCGAGCTATCGCGCCGGGCTCGAGCCACACCACAGCGGCGGCGATGCGCTCGAGCTGTTCGCCCGATTCGTGCTGGCTCCGGCCGACCGCCTGGCCCAGGGGGCCATTCGCCGGGCTGCGTCTCAGGCCTTTTTGATCAATGCCGTCAGTCCGACGGTGCTGACCGATACCCTGTTCTTTGCCGTGCGTGCCATGCGACTGGTTCGCGAGATTGCCGAGATCTATGGTCAGCGGCCGGGGCTTGCGGGCACGGTTTACCTGCTCCGTCAGCTCATCGGCGGCGCCGGGCTGGTCGGCGCGGTCGATGTCGTCGGCGGGGTGCTGGTCCAGCAATTGGGTGGCGCCGTCCTCGAACGGATCAGCGCCAACGCCGCCGAGAGCGCCTATGCCGGGCAGAAAATGGCGCGCCTTGGCCTGATCACGATGGCGTTGTGCCGCCCGGTCGCCTTCCGCAGCGGCGAGGCGCCCTCGCTCAGCACACTGATCTCCGGCCTGCTCAAGCCGCGCGCCGACCGGACCGCCGACCGGACCGGGTGATCCGCTTCCGGCGCTGCGCCGGAACTGACCGGCTGACGGAGGATCGCGAGAAGACCGGAGCGAATTCTACCGTCGGCAAATCCGCGGACGGTGGGGCTGTCGCAAAGCGGGATGGCCGAAGCGGCGCAAGATCGGGTAATCTGTGATCTTGATCGTCGCGCCGGGTCTCGGCACGACATTTGCCCTCGGCACGACATTTGCTGGGGCAATCGTAGAAGACTCGAAACCGGGGAGGTCCACCATGCTGTCGCGCCGCCTTCTGCTGATCAGCTTGTCGACCACCGCGCTCGTCGGCACCCTTGGCCTGCGGTCGCGGTTGGGCTTGGCCGCCGACAAGACCGTCAAAATCGGCATCAATCTGCCCTTTACCGGGGCTGACGCGCATGACGCCGAGCTGATCAAGGACGGCGCGATGCTGGCGATCGACAACGCCAACGCCAAGGGCGGCATCGCCGGCTACAAGCTCGATGTCATGCAGCTCGACGACGGCACCGCGACCGCCGGGCAGTACGACCCGGCGCAGGCGGCGACCAACGCGCGCAAGATGGTGTCGGACGATGCGGTGGTGGCCGCGATCGGGCCGCAGATGAGCGGCTCGGGCAAGGCGATGGCGCCGATCCTGAGCCAGGGCGATCTGGCGACGATAACCCCGAGCTCGACCAACCCCGACATCACCGACCCGAAATTCGCCGCGCAGTACATGCCGGGAGGCAAGGCGATCTATTTTCGCACGGTGACCACCGACGCCTTTCAGGGGCCGAACATGGCGAACTATTTCGCCGACACCCTGAAGGTGAAATCGGTCTATGTGCTCGACGACAGCGGCGCCTATGGCGTGGGTCTCGCCGACGCGTTCCAGGCGCAGGCGAAAAAGCGCGGGATCAATGTGCTCGGCCGCGACCGGCTCGATCCCAAGGAGGCCGACTACACCACCACCCTGACCAAGATGAAATCTCTCAGCCCCGACGCGCTTTACTATGGCGGCGTCGGCCAGGCCGGAGTCAAGCTGGTCAAGCAGTCCTACGACATCGTGCCCACAATCATCAAGTCCGGCGGCGACGGCGTCTATGGGGCCGAGATCCTGACCGGCGCCGGCTTCCCCGCGGCGCAGGGCTGGTACGCCACCATCGCCGCGCCGAATGTGCTCGAAAATCCCGACGCGGCGCCGTTTATCGAGCAGTTCGCCAAGAAATACGGCAAGCAGCCCGACAACTATTCAATCACCGCCTACGATGCGGCCCTGGTGATCCTCGCCGCGATCCAAAGCGTCGCCGCTTCGGGCAAGGACGTGACCCGCGGCGCGGTGCGCGACGCCATCCAAAGCTCGCACGTCAAGACATTGCAAGGCACGGTCAGCTTCGACGCCAATGGCGATATCGAAAACCGGATCGTCAGCGTCTTTCAGATCACCCGAAACGACAAGTATCCGCTCGACGACGTGCTGCATCAATATAAGTATATGGGGGTGGCGCCGGCGAGCTCGTAAGCCCGCGGCCGGTTGGCGCCATGACCGAGACCGGGGTGCTGCTGCAGCAGGTGATCAACGGGTTGAGCCTGGGCGCGATGTATTCCCTGCTGGCGCTCGGCTTCACCCTGGTCTACGGCATTCTCGAGCTGATCAATTTTGCCCATTTCAACGTGTTCATGGTCAGCTCGTTTATCGGCATGTGGGCGCTCGAACTGCTCGGGATCTCGGGCCAGAGCCATGTGCTGACCGGCTTCGCGCTGGCCGGGGCGCTCGCCTTTGCCTTCGCGGTGACGATGCTGGCGGCAGGCGGGCTCGGGGTGGCGATCGAGCGCATCTCCTTGCGGCCGTTGCGCGGGGTGCGCGGCCCGGCGGCGATGATCACGACGATCGGCGTCTCCTACATTCTGTTCAATGTGATCCTGCTGACTGTCGGCGCCGAGTCGCAGAATTACCCGAATCCGATGCCGGTGGTCCGCTGGCAGTTCGGCCAGGTGACGCTCGAATTGCGCGAGGTGCTGATCTGGGGGGTCACCGCCATCCTGATGGTGGGGCTCCACCTGTTCGTCAGCCGCACTCGCCTCGGCAAGGCGATGCGGGCGACCGCGCAGGACGCCGAAGCGGCGCGGATGATGGGAGTCGAGGTCGACCGGGTGATACTGACCGCGTTTTTCCTCGGTTCGGCCTTGGCTGGCGCCGCGGCGTTGATCTTCGGCCTCTATTACAACTTTACCAGCTTCATCATCGGCTACACCGCCGGGCTGCGGGCCTTTACCGCCGCCGTCCTGGGCGGCATCGGCAATGTCGGCGGGGCGATGGTCGGCGGCATCCTGATCGGGTTGATCGAGAGCCTGGGCGGGCAGCTGATCGCGGTGCGCTGGACCGACGTGATCATCTTTTCGATCCTGATCCTGGTTCTGGTGTTCGCGCCGAATGGCCTGTTCGGCCGGGCCGCGCCCAATAAATCCTGAGCGCTGGTGAAGACGACGCAAGCCGGCCCCCACCCCACCCCTCCCCCGTGGCCACCGGAGAGCGAGGAACCCGCATCGGCGGGAGGATGGGGGCAAGCACCGAGCGATAGCGCATCGGCGCACCGCGGCGTTCGCGCGCGGGCGCCGGCGCTGCCGCTGCCATTCGTCGGCCGCATCGCGCCGCGCCATCGGGCGCGCCTCGCGATCATGCTGGCGACCGCCGCGGCGCTGCTCTTTCCGCTGGTGCACCGCAACGACGCCGACGTCGATTCGATGGCCAATGCGCTGGCCTTCGCGGCGCTGGCATTGGGGCTCAACATCGTCGTCGGCTTTGCCGGGCTGCTCGACCTTGGCTATGCCGCGTTCTTTGCCATCGGCGCCTATGCCTACGGCATCCTCAGCTCCTTCCAGCTGCAGCCGGAATGGTCGAGCTTCTGGGAGCCGTTCCAGTGGCTGGGCCTGGTCGCCCGCAACCATACGACGGCCGGCGATCTGGTCCATTTTCAGGTGTCGTTCTGGTTGATGCTGCCGGGATCGGCGGCGCTCGCCGCGTTTTGCGGGGTGTTGTTCGGCGCCCCGACCCTGCGCCTCAAAGGCGACTATCTGGCGATCGTCACCTTGGGCTTTGGCGAGATCGTGCCGATCGTCGTGCGCAATTGGCCGTCCTTGACCAACGGTGCGATGGGTTTGAACGGGGTCGCCCCGCCGCAATTCTTCGGCTTCCGTTTCGGGGTCGGCGCCACTCCCTATTATTATGTCGGGGTGGCGCTGGTGGCGCTGTTGATCGTGACCAGCCTCAGGCTCAAGGATTCGCGGATCGGCCGGGCGTGGATGGCGATCCGCGAGGACGAGGTCGCCGCCGCGGCGATGGGGGTGAACCTGGTTCGACTGAAGCTCTTGGCCTTTGCCACCGGCGCCGCCTTTGCCGGCGCCACCGGCACCCTCTACATCGCCAAATTGCAGACCGCGACCCCGGACATGTTCATGTTTCCGGTGTCGGTCATGATCCTGGTCATGGTCGTTTTCGGCGGCATCGGCAGCGTATGGGGCGTGGTGGTCGGCGCGCTGATCCTCCAGATCCTGCAATCCTGGGTGCTCGAGGATCTCTCGGGCTGGCTGCAGGCGCTCGGCCGGCTGATGCACGTCGGCTGGCTGCGGCATGTCGAGCTCGCGTCCTCGATCGAGCTGATCTTCGGGCTGATCCTCGTCTTCATGATGCTCTATCGCCGCCAGGGCCTGATCCCGGCGTCGCGGCCGGTGCAGGCGCTGACCCTGGCCGAGCAGGCGGCCCAAGTCGGACGCGGCGGGTTCGACCGGCTGCCGGGCTTGGGCGCGGTCGAGCGCGCCGCGAGCGGCCCGCTGCTCGAAGTGTCCGGGCTGACCGTGCGGTTCGGCGGCCTCGTCGCCCTGCGCTCGGTCGAGCTCACGGTCCCGGCGCATTCGGTCGTGGCCGTGATCGGGCCGAACGGCTCGGGCAAATCGACCTTGTTCAACGCGGTCACCGGCCTGATTACCCCCGATGGCGGGACGATCCGCTTCGCTGGCAAAGAGATCGGCGGGCGGCGGCCGCATCAGGTGCTCGACCGCGGCATCGCCCGCACCTTTCAGAACATCCGCCTGTTCCCGAACCTGACCGTCCTCGAAAACGTCATGATCGGCATGCATGCCCGCCTCGGCACCGGTGCCGTCGGCGCATTGCTGCGGCTGCCGCGCACCCGCCGCGAGGAGGAAGCCGCGCGCGAGCAGGCCGCCGCGATCCTGGCGCTGTTCGGCAACCGGCTTCTGCCGCGCGCCGGGCATCTCGCGTCGAGCCTGTCCTATGCCAACCGTCGGCGGACCGAGATCGCCAGGGCACTCGCCTCGCAGCCGAAGCTGTTGCTGCTCGACGAGCCGACCGCGGGGATGAACCCGGCCGAAACCATCGAGCTCGCCGAACAGATCAAGAGCCTGCATCAGCACGGGCTGGCCATCCTGTTGATCGAGCACAAGCTCGATGTCGTGGTCAGCCTCGCCGACCAGGTGATCGTGCTCGATCACGGCGAAAAGATCGCCGAGGGCGCGCCCGATGCGGTGCGCCAAGACGAGGAAGTGATCCGCGCCTATCTCGGCCGCAGCGCGGTCGCCGCATGAGCGCGCCGATTGACGAACTTCCGGGGCGCGAACCCCCGATGCTCGAATTCAAGGCGGTCGATACCCATTACGGCGATCTTCACGTTTTGAAATCGGTCGATTACCGGATCGAGGCCGGCGAGATCGTCTGCCTCCTCGGCGGCAACGCCTCGGGCAAGTCGACGACGATGAAGGCGATCATGGGAACCGTGTCGCCGACCCGCGGCGAGATCCTGTTCGAGGCGCAATCCTTGAGCAATGTCAGCACCGCCGAGCGGGTGCGCCGCGGCATCGCCCCGGTGTTGGAGGCGCGCCGGTTGTTTCCGCGCATGACGGTCTACGAGAACCTGGAGATGGGCGCCTATACCCGCCGCCGCGGACCCGAATTCAACCAGGACCTCGCCCGCGTCTTCACCCTCTTCCCGCGGGTCGAGGAGCGGCTCTATCAGATCGCCGGGACCCTCTCCGGCGGCGAGCAGCAGATGGTCGCGATCGGCCGGGCGTTGATGGCGCGGCCCAAGCTTTTATGCATGGACGAGCCGTCGATGGGCCTGTCGCCCGCCTTTGTCGAGCAGGTCTTCGACATCATCGGCGAGATCAATCGGCAGGGCACCACGATCTTCATGGTCGAGCAGAACGCCAACATGGCGCTGCAGATCGCCAACCGCGCCTATGTCCTGCAAACGGGGCAAGTGGTGCTGAGCGGCCCGGCCGGCGAATTGCGCCAAAACCCGATGATCCGCGAAGCCTATCTGGGCGAGATGACGGTGCAATAGCCGGGCGCAGGCCGTTGCCGCGGGCCCTGACTATCATCTCGTTGTCGGGACCGACCATAAATCCCGCTGCCAGTCGTTAGCTCGGGTGTCCGGCTCATATGTCGGGCGAAAGGGGCCTTGGGGTGAATCCACTCGATTCCGCGCGTTTATCGGGTTGGCTGCGGCGGCTCGGCGCATTCGCCGCCTCGCGGCAGGTGCTCGACGCGCTCATTCCGCAAGTCGTGGCGATTGCCGCGATGTTTCTGCTGGCCTGGGGCATCCGAGCCGCGACGCGAGCCTGGACCGATCGCCTGGTCGCGCGCGCCACGACCCTGTTCCGGGTGCCCCGCATCGCCGGCGAGCTGCAGCGCCTGCTGACCCTCTGCTACGCATGGCCGCTCCTCGTCATCGTCGAGAATGTCGGCGATCGGCTCGGCAGCGACGTTCGCCTGGTCGGCATCGCCGCGAGCCTGACGGCGCTGTGGATCGTGCTCAGAGCGTCGGCGCGGCTGATGCGCGACGCCTTTCTCGCCCGGGTCGTCGCCACATTCGCCTGGGTCGTCGCGGCGCTCGACATCCTCGGCCTGCTCGGACCGACCGCGGCGGCGCTCGACAGCCTGGCGGTGACCGTCGGCACCTTGCGGCTCTCGATCCTGCTGGTGATCAAGGCCGGGCTGATGATCGCGATCCTGCTGTGGGCGGCGCTGGCGCTCGCCCGGCTGATCAGCGTGCGGCTCCAGCGGGTCACCGCCTTCAGCCCGTCGATCCAGGTCCTGACCGGCAATCTGATCAAGATCGCGCTGGTTTGCGTGGCGTTGCTGATCGGCCTCAACACCGTCGGCATCGATCTGACCGCTTTTACCGTGTTCAGCGGCGCGGTCGGGGTCGGCCTCGGCTTTGGCCTGCAAAAGATCGTCTCGAACTTCGTCAGCGGCATCATCCTCTTGCTCGAGCGTTCGGTAAAGCCCGGCGACGTGATCGAAGTCGGCAGCACCTTCGGCTCGATCATCTTTCTGGGTGCGCGCTACGCCTCGGTGCGCGGCCGCGACGGCAAGGAATATCTGATCCCGAACGAAAACCTGATCACCAACGAGGTGGTCAACTGGTCGTATTCGAACTCGCTGGTCCGGCTCGACGCGGAATTCGGCGTCGCCTATGCCAGCGATCTGCACGCGGTGCGCGACCTTTCGGTCGAGGTTGCCCGGGCGACCGCGCGGGTGCTCGAAACGCCGCGGCCGGTGTGCCATGTCACCGGGTTTGGCGACAGCGCGGTCAACCTGATCTTGCGGTTCTGGATCGCCGACCCGGCAAACGGCGTGACCAACGTCAAGGGCGATGTTCTGCTCGGGCTATGGGACGCGTTCCTCGAACGCGGGATCGAGCTCCCGTTCCCGCAGCGCGACCTGCATATCCGCGATCTGCCGTCGGCGGCTTTTCCGCGCCGCCAAAGGTCGCGCGCGCAGCAGGGCATCGAGGAAGAGCGTGACTAATGCCGCGGCGCCGGATTGCTGCGGCCATCCGCCAGCGCCATTCGCTCGTTGCCGGCGGGTTGCTCGGCGCCGAGGCTCGGCCCGGCAGGCCCAGCGATCTCGCCAGGCGCAGGCGGCGGTGCGTCGAGGAACTCGGTCTGCATAAAGCCGAGCAGCTTTTCCCTGACCTCGCAGCGCAAATCCCAGGTCTGGCCGGGAGTGCGGGCGCTGACAAGGGCGCGCAGCTCGATCTTGTCGTCGAGAATGTCGGTCACTTGCAGACCCGACACCTTGCCGTCCCACAACTTGCTCTCGTGCAGAATTTCCTTGAGCTTCTGCCGCACCCGGTCGACCGGCACCCGGCGATCGACATGAAGCAGAATCGGGCCGATCTGCTCGGCGCTCTCATAGGTCCAGTTCTGGAACGGCTTCTCGATGAAACTGGTCAGCGGCACGATCATCCGCCGCAGATCCCAGATGCGGACCACGACATAGGTGCTGGTGATGGTCTCGATCCAACCGGTTTCGCCTTCGACCACGACCTGGTCCTCGACCCGAATCGGCTGGGTTATGGCGATCTGGATGCCGGCCAGCAAATTGCCCAGCACCGGGCGCGCCGAGAGGCCGAGAATGATGCCCGCGGCGCCCGCCGAGGCCAGCAGGCTCACCCCGTATTGGCGGACCGCGGCAAAGGTCATCAAGGCGGCGGCGATCGTGACGATCGCCAGCAGGGTTTTGCCCACCCGCTGCAGGATGCGCATCTGGGTGACGTGCTTGCGCGCCAGCAAATTGTCATCGACATCGGTGCGGAACCGCCGCAGGTAGATCGTCACCGCGATGTCGAGCGCGATCGCCGCGGTCCAGCCGACAACCAGGATAAAGGCCACCAGCAGCCCCCGTCCGACGGCGATCGTCGTCGGGTAGGAGAATCGGGCCGCGGGCAGCGCCGCGCCGAGCGCGAAAATCAAGACGAAGGCGCTCGCCGGCCCCTGTCCGCGCTGGAGCAGGGTTTGCAGAAACGGGCTGAACCGACCGGCCAGCCGGATCAGCCGCCGGGTGAACCAGCGATAGACGGCAAGGGTGACGACCGCCGCCACCAGCATGACGATGACGCCGAGCAGCCAGCGCGGTATGAACAACAAGATCGCTGCCATCAAATCTCCTTCGATTCGGCCGCTGTTTCGCGCCGTGCCGCGCGCGCTCCAGGGGATAAACGCCAAAACCGGCCGAATTGTGCATCGCGCTCACTCGCTTGCCACCGCCGGACCGATTAATGTGCGCTGCCGGGGCGCGTCGCAGAGGCCCCATCGGCGGTTTCAATGGTTCGGAGCATGATCATGAGCGGCGATTCGAAGACCGCTATTCTCGAGCATCTCGGCGGTCAGCACGACGCGATGGTCGCCATGCTCGGCGAGCTCGTCGGCATCGATTCCGGCAGCTACAACAGGCGTGGGGTCGATCTGGTCGAAGACCGCTTGCGCCGCTGGCTCGAAGCGAGGGGGATCACCTGCGAGATGTTCCCCCATGACCGGTTCGGCGGCTGCATGGCGGCGCGGCTGCCTGGGAATGGCGGCGGCAATGGGGGCGGCGGCGGCAATCGGCCGATCGTGCTGATGGGGCATTGCGACACGGTATTTCCCGAGGGCACCGTCGCCCAGCGGCCGTTTCGCATCGACGGCAACCGGGCCTTTGGGCCGGGGGTCACCGACATGAAGGCCGGCCTGGTGATGAACAGCTTTGTGCTCGATGCGCTGCGCCGGTTTGGCGCGCCGGGTCCGCTCGTCGGCCTCTACACGGCCGATGAGGAGATCGCCTCGCCCTCCTCGCGCCCGGTCATCGAGGCCGAAGCAAAGGACGCGCGCGCCGTCTTCAACGCCGAGCCAGGCCGGCCCTCGGGCAACCTCGTCTCGCGGCGCAAGGGTGCGGCCTTTATCGAATTGGAGGTGATCGGGCGCGCCGCCCATTCGGGCGCGGCCCATGCCGATGGGGTCAGCGCCATCGAGGCGATGGCCCGCAAGATCCAGCGCCTGCACAAATTGACCGATTACGATCTCGGCACCACGGTCAATGTCGGGCTGGTCGCGGGCGGCCAGTCGGTCAACACCGTCGCTCCGCGCGCCACCGCCGGGATCGACGTTCGCTTTCCGACCCTCAACATCATGGAAAAGATCCTCGGCGAGGTGCGCGAGATCTGCAATTGCTGCGAATTGCCGGGCAGCGAAAGCCGAATCCTGCGCGAGGGCAATTTTCTGCCGCTCGAGCAAGACGAGGCGAGCCGGCGATTGCTCGACCATTATGCCCGCGCCGCCGCGGATCTCGGCATTCAAGGCGTCGCCGGCGAGGCCACCGGCGGCTCGGCCGACAGCGGCTTTACCGCGGCTCTCGGCACGCCCACCCTGTGCGGCACCGGCCCTATTGGCGGCAACGCCCATACCGACGACGAATGGTGCCGGATCGATACGATGGTGCCGCGCGCCCAGGCCCTGGCGCTGACGATCCTGGAGCTCGGCGCGGAGTAGGACTTATCGTTGTCCAGCCATCAAGCGTGGGAAGAATAGTTTCTGCCGAGACCGGTCATTCCGGGGCGGCCGAAGGGCCGAACCCGGAACCCACGAACACCGGCATTTCCAGCATGTTTGCGGTCCGGTGTGCATGGGTTCCGGGTTCGTGGGCTGCGCCCGCGCCCCGGAATGACAGAGGTTTGGTATGTCTTCCCACGCCCCTTTGTCGGGACGGCGAGCGAATCGGCGGGTGCGGACAGTTACTGCTCGCGGCCGCCTATTCTACGTGCTGCGCCTGCATTTGCTGGCGGCGCAAGACGCGGCCGGGGCGCTCGCCCGAGGGTTTGCCCGCGGCCCAGACCGGGCGGCCGTTGACGAAGACGTGCTCAATGCCGGCGGCCGGTGTGGTCGGCACCTCGAACGTGGCGCGATCGATGACCGTCGCCGGGTCGAACACGGTCAAATCGGCCCAGGCGCCGGCGACAATGGCGCCGCGCCCGCTCAGGCCGAAGCGCGCGGCCGGCAGCCCGGTCATCTTGCGCACCGCCTCTTCGAGCCCGAAGAGCCCGAGATCGCGGCAATAATGGCCGAGCACCCGCGGAAACGTGCCCCACAGCCGCGGATGCGGGTGGAAATCATGCGGCAGCCCGTCCGAGCCGATCATCGTGTGCGGGAAGCGCAGCACCCGCTGCACGTCGGGCTCGTCCATCATCCAATAAATCGCACCGGCCGGCTGCAAGCGGTCGACCGCATCCTTGACGCTGACACCCCAGGCGGCGGCAATTGCGGCAAGCTCGCGCCCGGCCTGCTCCGGCGCGCTCTTCGACCAGGTGACCAGCACCTTGGAGGCACGCTCGGCCTGCCCGGCGCTGAGCACCGTCGAGGAGGCGATGTAGGGATAGGCGTCGAGCCCGACCTCTTGCTTCGCGATCGCCGCGGCGATCACCGGCAGGGTCTCGCCGGTGCGGCCGAAATTGTCGCGGCCGATCGTCTTGTGGTGCGAGATCACCACCGGCACCCCGGCGGCGCGGCCGACCGCGAAGCTCTCGGCGAGGCTGTCGAGCACGCCCGAGCCCTCGTTGCGCATATGCGTCGTATAGAGCGCGGCGGCCGGGCGCAGCAATGCCGCCAAAGCCTCGATCTCGGCGGGCGGCGCGTGCTCGGCCGGGGCATAGGCGAGCCCGCTCGACATTCCTACCGCGCCGGCGTCGAGCGCCTCCTGCAAGAACTCGCCCATCCGGGTCAACTCGTGCGGCTCGGCCGGCCGGTCGAGCGCGCTCATCGCGCCGACGCGCAGGGTCGAATGGCCGACGAGGCACGCGGCGTTGAGCGCCGCCGGGCTGCGGTCGAGCGCGGCGAGATAGTCGGCGAACCGGCCGTAGCGATAGTCGGCGGCCTCGCCGATCAGGTCGAGCGGCGGCGGCGGGGCATAGTCGATCGTCAATGGCGCCAGGCTGATCCCGCAATTCCCGGTGACGACGGTGGTGACCCCCTGGCTCGCCTTGGCCGCCATCTGCGGCGTCGCGAACAGCGCGCGGTCGTCATGGGTGTGCACGTCGATAAAACCGGGCGCCACGATGCGGCCCGTGACGTCGATCTCGCGCGCGCCCGCCGCTCTACCGACGGCGCCGATTTCGGCGATACGGTCGCCGGCAATCGCGACATCGGCGCGAAACCGCGGCCCTCCGCTGCCGTCGATCACCTCGCCGCCGCGCAAAATATAATCGGTCATGGCAACATCCGCTGTTCGGATCGGGAGCGGCCAGACCGGGTCAGGCCGGTTGGCCGGTCCCCGAGGGTGTTGACGAGGTGGTCCAGTCGATGTCGGGGAGGGCGACGCCGATCATTGTGTCGCGGGTGATGATCGACATCAGCCGCTCCTCGCTCCAGCCCTCGGTGCCGGCCGGGCGCATCGGCAGCACCATGTAGCGCGTCTTCTGGTTCGAATCGTGGACCCGAACCTCGACGTCGCCCGGGATGATGGTGCCGAACTCGGCCAACACCTGGCGTGGCCAGCGGACCACCCGGCGGCGGTAGTTCGACCGCTCGTACCAGGCCGGCGACATGCCGAGCAGGGGCCGCGGATAGCACGAGCACAAGGTGCACACGATCACATTGTGAATTTGCGGGGTGTTCTCGCAGACGATCAGATAGGTGTAGTCGCTCGGTGTGCCCACCCCGGTCGGCTGCAGCCAGTCGATGCCCAATTCCTTGCACGCGGCGACCCCGTCGGCCAGGAGCCGCTGCTTGAACGCCGGGTCGACCCAGGCGCGGGCGACGACGCGCGCACCCCCGGTGTGGCCGACCTGGTCGTACCATTCCATAAACCGGCGGTGATCCTCGGCCGAAAACAATCCCTTGGCGATCGAGAGCTCGCGGATCGCGGTTTCGAGAACGGTGAACTCGATCGCTTCGTCGCGCTCTTCGATCGCAGCATGCGAATGATCGTGCCCGTGGTCCTGTGACGTGTTCATCTGGGTTTGTCTCCTGATCCGGGTCAGCCGTTGCCGGCCGCGGGGCTCGCGTTCGCCGCCGGTTCGAGCCAGCGCTCCGAGAACTCGGTCTCCAAGGTGTCGATCGCGACCCCGCCATAGTCGGGCCACAAATCGCGCTGGTTGAAACGAACCATGTAAAACGGTTCGCGGCGCCCCTCGTAGCGGCCCCAGGCCTCGTCCTCGGGGATCACCCATTCGGGACGCAGCGCCACGACGACCCCGGTGCGGCCGCGGGTGTAGCCCTGCGTCCGGGTGTGAAACAGCGGCGGCAGGTCGCGGATCGTGACCCGGTCGCCGACATTGAACTTGCTCATGCCGCCCCCTCCTCCCGGTGGCGCACCTCCTCCATCTTTTCGAGCAGCTCGTCCGGGGTGATCAGGCCCTTGTCGATCAGCATCTTGGTCGCGGCGAGCAGCCAGCGCGCATAATAGGGGGTGCCGAAATAGATCGTCTCGCCAAGATCGTTTTCCCGCCGCCGCCGCTCCTCCGCAACCCAGACGCCGCGCCAGGCCAGACACTCGGCGGTGGAGTGGGTGCACTTTTCCCAATACGCCGGCGTGTGCAGCGATTTGTCCAAGGGTCCATCGGGCTGGCCGCCGAGATCGTGGACCACATGCAGCATGGCCTCGGCGCGTTCCTGCGAAATCCGCAGCGGCAGATCAGCGCCCTGGTGCTCCCCCGGCGCGTGAGCCCTGATGCTCTGCAATAGCGATGTGTACCCGCTCGGCGAGCTCTTGGTCATCGACCCCTCAACAATAGAGAATCGCGATCTCTCAACTATGCAGCGTTGGACCCACGCGCGATCGCCGGCCCGGCGCGCTGAAGACCATGGCCTTCGATGAATGTCAATGTTGCCCGATGGTCATCTACCCTCGCTTATCCGCGAGCGGGTGTTTGCGCAGGAAGTTGAAGTCGCAGCCGCGGTCGGCTTGCAGGATCTCGCGGCGGTAGAGCTGGGCGTAGCCGCGCTCGGGGACCGGCGGCGGGGTGATCGGGCGCCGGGCCAATTCGTCGGGCGGGACCATCAGGTCGATGCGGCGCTCCTTGATCGAGAGGCGGATATGGTCGCCGTTCCTGACCTTGGCCAATGGGCCGCCGGAAGCGGCGTCGGGCGTCACGTGCAAGACGATCGAGCCATAGGCGGTGCCGCTCATCCGCGCGTCGGAGATCCGCACCATGTCCTTGACCCCGGCGCGCGCCAATTTGGCCGGGATCGGCAGATATCCCGCCTCCGGCATGCCCGAGGCGGAGAGCGGCCCGGCGTTCTGCAACACCAGGAAATCGTCCGGGGTCACGTCGAGATCGGGATCGTCGATCCGCGCCGAGAGATCCTCGAGCGAGGCGAAGACGACCGCCCTGCCCTCCTTCTCGAACAATTTGGGGTCGGCGGCCGAGCGCTTGAAAATGGCGCCTTTCGGCGCGAGGGAGCCGAACAGCGCGACCAATCCGCCCACCCGTTGCAACGG
>DASYNW010000039.1:0-46284 GCA_036008325.1 Allostellaceae bacterium | reverse complement strand
TCCATCTGGGCGCACCACTGCCAGGTTTCGACCGAGCCGCCGCCCGGGATCCAGATCGGCGGGTGCGGCTTCTGCACCGGGCGCGGCCAGATGTTGACGTAGCGCTGCTGATTGAAGCGGCCGTTGAAGGCGAAGGTGTCGGGCTCGGTCCAGGCGCGCAGCACCAGATCGTGGCCTTCGAGATAGCGCTCGCGCAGGCTCGACGGGTTCTGGCCATAGGCAAAGCAGGTGTCCATCGGCGTGCCGACCGGGAAGCCGGCGATCAGCCGCCCGCCCGAGATCACGTCGATCATCGCGAATTCCTCGGCGACCCGGGTCGGCGGGTTGTAGAGCGCCAACGAATTGCCCATCACGCACAGCGCCGTGTCGCTGGTGCGGCGGGCCAAGGCCGAAGCGATCAAATTGGGCGACGGCATCAGCCCGTAGCCGTTCGAATGGTGCTCGTTGACGCAGATCGCGTCGAACCCGCATTCGGCGGCGAATTCGAGCTCGTCCATGAAGTCGTTGTACATGTGATGGGCGCGCCGCGGGTCGAACAGCGAGGAATGAATGTCGACCCAGACCGAGGGATGCTTGTCGCGGAAATCGTCCGGCAGCTCGGTATACGGCATCAGGTGAAACCACATCAGCTTCATCGCGCTAACTCCGCGTCGCTCGAGCAAGCAGCGTGGCCCCGAGCCGAGATAAGGTCAATTGGATCGTGCGTGCCGATTCCGGATTCGCGGCCGAGGCCAGCGCACGCTAATCTGAGGCCCGGACACCGATGCCTGCACCAGCCTTTTTCCCGATCCTCGAAGCCGCGCAAACCCGCCACGGCGCCGCGCTCGAGGCGCGTCTGGCCCTGCCGCGCAGCCCGGCCGAGATCGAGACGACAGGCGACCATCGCTATCTGTCGCAGATGTCGTTGCGGATCTTTCGCGCCGGGCTCAAGCACAGCATCGTCGATGCCAAGTGGCCGGCGTTCGAGGAAGTGTTCCATGGCTTCGCGCTGCGCCGGGTGCGGGCGATGCCGGACGAGGCGCTCGAGGGATTGCTCGCCGACCGCCGGCTGATCCGCCATTGGGGCAAGCTCAAGGCGGTCCGCGACAACGCCGCCGCGATGATCGCGATCGCCGAGGAGCACGGCAGCTTCGGCATCTGGCTCGCGCGCTGGCCGGCCGGCGACATCGTCGGGTTGTGGGAGGCATTGGCCAAGGGTTTCAGCCAGATGGGCGGCAATTCCGGGCCGAGCTTTCTCCGTATGGTCGGCAAGGACACGTTTGTCCTGACCCATTCGGTCGTCACTGCACTGCAGCGCTGGGGCGCCTGCGCCGCACCCCCGAAGAACCGCACGGACCGCGCCGGCGTGCAGTCGTGCTTCAACACCTGGGCCGCCGAGACCGGGCGGCCGTTGTGCCAGTTGAGCCAGATCCTCGCCGCCTCGATCGAGGATTAAGCCAAACGTCGCCGTTACGTGCACGACATTGCCACGCTCGCCGGCGCGTGCCTAATCTCGGCTGGCTGCACCCCTTCGCCCGCGCAGCAACGCGTCGGCGACTTCGACAAAGCCGCTGCCGCCGCCGCCCCTGGTCACCCATTGCGGCGGCGTTGTCATGCGGTCGAGATAATGGCGCACGCCGGCGACGCCGACCGAATTGGGGAAAAACCCGAACATCGGCTCGTCGTTTAGCGAGTCGCCGACATAGACGAACGCGTCGCGCTCGCGCTCGATGTCGCACGCGAACAATTGCGCCAGCATGCGTCGGGCCATCGCCAGCTTGTCGAAAGCGCCGAACCAGCCGAGCACCCATAGCGAATTCGCGACCGTGCTTGCGCCGGCCTCGGCCAGCTCCGCGACGATTCGCTCCGATACCGGCGGCCCGGGGTTGCGAAAGGCGAGCGTGGTCTGGCGATAGATTTGATCGGCCGCCAGCGTCGCGCCCGGAACCAGGCTCTGGATCCTCACGCCGAGCATCTCCAGTCTGTCGCGATGCTGTCGCCGTTCCGCCTCGGGCTCCCAGAAATGGCGCTCGGTCTCTCCCACTGGCAAGCCCGCCGCCGCCCGGTCGTGACGGAAGCACAACCCGCCGTTCTCGCCGATCACCGCGGCGACCGGCCACATCCGGCACATCAGGTCGCACCACCCCGCCGGCGCGGCGGTGACCGGGATCACCCGAAAGCCCGAATCCTCAAGCCGCTCGATGGCGGCGTAAGTCGCAGCCGGCAGGCGCGGCCCGTCGGTCAGGGTGTCGTCGACATCGGTCAACACAAAGCGGATGGGGCCGATCCGTGCTGCCGGGAAGTGCTCGAAAGGTCGCATGGCCCCTTGCGCGTTGCCGGTGGGAAAACCTTTCCCTCGGTATGCCCGTTGTGCTAGCGCACGCCCATATGTAAGCACGCGGCCGGCGGTCCCGAGGACAAATCGCGCGGAGAGCTAGACCATGCAGAGCCAGAACCGGTTTTTCGACGACCTCGCCCGCGTCGCCTCGGGCGCGATGGGCACCCTGACGGGGATCAAGGGCGAGGTCGAGACGCGACTGCGCGAGCAGCTCGAGCGAATCCTCGCCGGCATGGACCTGGTCAGCCGCGACGAGTTCGAGGCGGTCAAGGCGATGGCCGGGGCGGCCCGCGCCGAGCAGGAGGATCTGGCAAGGCGCCTGGCCGAGCTGGAACAGCGCCTGTCGGCGGCCGGCCGCGGCCGCGATGCGCCGCCCGATCCCGCCGCCGATCCGCTCACCTCCCTCTAATTGTGTTCCGGCTGATGGTGTCCCGGCCCCTCTAGTTGTGTTCCGGCTTTGAGACCGCTATGTCGAGCCGCCCGAAGGAGCGCCCGATGACCTCCGTTGCCCTATCCGAACCGACCCCGTATTCCGGCAATCCGATCGATCTGGTCGAAGAGATCGTCAGCGCCAACGAGTGGGCGCACGACCGGGCCAGCGACGAGGAACTGGTCGTCGAGATTTCCGGCCGGTGGTGCGACTACCGCCTCTATTTCGTGTGGCAGGAGGAAATCTGCGCGATGCATTTCTCCTGCGGCTTCGACATGAAGGTTCCCAAAAACCGGCGCGGCGCGGTTTACGAGCTGCTGGCATTGGCCAATGAAAAGCTGTGGCTCGGCCATTTCGACCTGTCGGCGGAGGACAATTCGCCGGCGTTCCGGCATGCGGTGCTGCTGCGCGGCGTCATGGCGGCGAGCGCCGAGCAGGTCGAGGATCTGGTCGACATCGCCCTGTCCGAATGCGAGCGATTCTACCCGGCGTTTCAGCTGGTGCTGTGGGGCGGCAAAAAGCCGGCCGAGGCGATGGCCGCGGCAATGATCGATCCGGTCGGAGAAGCCTGAGGCGGGCGGGGCCGCGATGGGCGGCGCAACCTTGCCCAGACGCGAGAGCGCTGGCCGTACCCTGGTTCTCGTCGGTTGCGGCAAGATGGGGTCGGCGCTGCTGCGCGGCTGGGTCGCGGGCCGGGCGGCATCACGCTTTCGCGTCGTCGAGCCGGCAGGGCCACCGCCCGAGCTCGCCGGTGCCGACGGCGTTTCGTGGCACTACGCCCCCGCAGAGCTGCCGACCGCGCCCGCCCCGGACGCCGTCGTGTTCGCGGTCAAGCCGCAGGCGATCGACGATTTGCTGCCCGACTATCGCCGCTGGGCGGCATCCGAAACGCTCTTTGTCTCGATCGTCGCCGGCAAGACCATCGCCGGCATGACCCGGCATCTCGGCCCGGCGGCGCTCATTCGCACCATGCCGAACACCCCGGCGGCGATCGGGCGCGGGATCACGGTCGCCTGCGCCAACGAGCGGGTGACCAGGGCGCAGCGGCAGCTGTGCGATGAGCTGCTTGCCGCCGCCGGCGAAAGCGCCTGGGTCGAGGACGAGGCATTGCTCGACGCGGTGACCGCGGTTTCGGGCAGCGGCCCGGCCTATGTCTTTCTGCTGATCGAGGCGCTGGCGCAGGCGGCAGAGGCGGCGGGCCTGCCGTCCGATCTCGCCCTGCGCCTGGCGCGCAGCACCGTCGCCGGATCGGGCGAGCTGGCGCGGCTCTCTGCCGAGAGCCCGGCGCGGCTGCGCGAAAACGTGACGAGCCCCGGCGGGACGACCCGCGCAGCACTCGACGTGCTGATGGCCGGGGACGGGTTGGCGCCGCTGATTGCTCGGGCGGTGGCCGCTGCCGCCGCGCGCTCGCGCGAGCTGGCGAGCTAGCCGGGCGCGGGAGGGGACATGGCCAAGGGGGCGCAACGGGCGGGCGGCGCGGCGCGCGGCCGACGGGACCTTGGGCCCAATGGCGGCGTCGAGCCGCCGGACGAGGCCCGCCGCATCGTCGAGGCGGCGCTCGCGCGTCTTGCACAGGACGGCTGGCGGCGGCTGTCGCTGGCAGCGGTTGCCGAGGAGGCCGGGCTGCCGATCCTGCGCGTCTATCGAAATTTCCGATCGAAGCAGGCGATCCTCGCCGGGTTTATGCGGCGGATCGACGAGACGGTGCTGGCCGAGCCGCCGCCGGCCGAGGGCGACGAGCGGCCGCGCGACCGTCTGTTCGATTTGCTGATGCGACGATTCGACGCGCTCCGGCCGTACAAGCCGGCGCTCGCCGTGCTTCGTCGTGAATTGCCCGTCGACCCGGCGTCGGCGTTGTGCGTTGCCGCGTCGCTGTTGCGCTCGATGCGGTGGATGCTCGAAGCCGCCGACATCACCACCGGCGGGATGCGCGGCGCCGTCACCGTCAAGCTGACCGGGGCCGCTTATCTGGCGACGATGCGGGTATGGCAGCGCGACGACGCGCCGGATCTGGGGCAGACCATGGCGGCGCTCGATGCGCGATTGCGCCGCATCGAGCGATGGTTGACGCCGGCCCGAACGCCGGGCGGCATTAGCGAACGGGCGATCGCCTAGTTTTGTTGCACTGCAAAAACTTTCCTTGACGACGGCCGGGCGATCGCCGATATTTTGGGCGTTGTGCACCGCACAACAATCCCACGCCCTGAACGGAACCCAACCATGGATGCTCGCCCCAGCTTTTTCGATTTCGATGTAACCAAGATGATGACCGATTTCCGCTTTCGTCCGTTCGACGTCGACGCGCTGATGGCTTGTCAGCGCCGCAACATCGAGGCGCTGAGCCAGGCCAACCAGCTTGCCGTCGAGGGAGTCCAGGCCGTTGCCCGGCGCCAGATCGAGGTTGCCCGCCAAGCGCTCGAAGACGTCTCGGTGCTGTTCCGCGAGCTGACCCAGCCGACCTCAGCCGAAGACCGCCTCACCAAGAACACCGAATACGCCAAGCAGATGCTCGAAAAGAGTGCCAGTCACGGTCGCGAGATCACCATGCTGGCCACCAAAGCCGGCGCCGAGGCAGCCGATGTTCTGCGCAAGCGCGCGAGCGAGAGCCTCGACGAGCTGCGCGACATGGCCAAGCTGCAAGCCGCTCGCTGATCGCGACCCGCCTTTCGCTGGAGGCCGTGCCGCACCGCGGGGCGGCCTTTTTTACGATCGCTCGCGGTTGGGCCTTTGGCGTCGAGATGAATCAACAAAATAGGTAGCCGATCATCGGGGCAGGTGCAGGCGGGCGCGCAGACCGCCGTGCGGCGAGGTTTCGAGGCGGACATCGCCGCCATGGCCGCGGGCCACGTCGCGGGCGATCGTCAGGCCGAGCCCGACCCCGCCGGTCGATGGGTTGCGCGAGGGATCGAGGCGCACGAAGGCGCGAAACGCCCGGCCGCGGTCGGCCACCGGGATCCCGGGCCCGTCATCGTCGACCAGAACGTCGATGCCGTCGGCGACCGGCCGGGCCGTCAGCCAGACGCGGCTGCCGTGACGGCGGGCGTTGCCGATCAGATTGGCAAGGCAGCGCCTGAGCGCATTCGGACGCACCGGCATCACGTATTCGGCGGGGGTGGTCAAGGACAGCACGGTCCCGTCGCGGCGGTGCGCCGCAGCAATGTCTTCGAGCAGCAGCGCGATGTCGGTCTCGACCGGGGTCTCGGCGCCCTCGCCCCGGGCAAAGTCGAGATAGCCGTGCACCATGTGCTCCATCTCGGCGACATCGGCCTTCAGCTCCTCGACCGCCGGGTCGTCGCCGAGGATTGCCAGCGCCAGCTTCATCCGGGTCAGCGGCGTGCGCAGATCGTGCGATACCCCGGCCAGCATTTGCGTACGCTGGCGGACCTGGCGCTGGATGCGATTGCGCATGGTGATGAAAGCAACCGCCGCCTGACGGATTTCGACCGCCCCTTCGATCTTGAAAAACGGCACCGGGCGGCCCTTGCCGAAACCGTCGGCCGCCGCCGCCAGCCGGCGCAACGACCTGACCTGGTTGCGCAGAAACAAGCTCGCCACCGCCAGCAAGACCAGCGAGGAGCCGACCATCCACATGATGAAGATGTAAGTAGTCGGGCTGTACAGCCGGTCCCACGGAACCCGGGTGCTCAGCATGCCCTGCGCCAGCTGCACCTCGATGCGCACCCCCTGTCGCGAATCGACCTGGTCGATCCGCCACGGCGGGTCGACCCGGCCTCGCATCGCCTTGTTCAACTGCGCCTCGATCAGGGTGCCTCCGGGCGGCAGCGGCGGCGGCAGGTGCGCGCCGCGATCGAGAGTGAATTCGAGGTCGGTCACCAGCCCGCCGTGCTTCAGCAGCCGGGCGGCGGCGCTGTCGGAGCCGGTGAGTTTGATCGCCTCGATCATCAGCCCGATGTCTCCGGCAACCCCGGTCGACAGCCGCCACGAGATCGCGGTCCAGTGTCGATCATAAAAAATCCAGGTGGCGATCGCCTGCAATAGAATGAGCGGCATGACCACGATCAGCAGCGAGCGGCCGAACATCGTGCGGGGCAGCAGGCGCTTGATCCAGCCGCGCGGCCGGATATCGGGCTCGCCGAAAAATTCGCCTTCGGCCTCTCCGTCGCCGGCCGTCGTCCCGGACCCGCCGATCGGCAGATCGTCAATCAGGCTTGAGGACATACCCGGTGCCGCGAACGGTCTGCAGATAGCGCGGAAAGCGCGGATCGCGCTCGATCTTGCGGCGCAGCCGGGTCATCTGAACATCGACATTGCGCACATTGCCGATGAATTGGGCCGATAATGCGAGCTCCTCGCGCGAGACGGCCTCGCCCGCCTTCTGCGCCAGGCTCGCCAGCAGCCCGGCCTCGGCCGCGGTCAGGCGGATCGGATCGCCGCCGCGGAACAGCTCGCCGCGGGCGACATCGAAACGGCAGCCGCCAAAGCGGATCTCGCGGCGATCAGCATCCGCCGCCGGGCGTCGTTGCAGCAGATTGCGGATGCGCAGGACCAGCTCGCGCGGCTCGAACGGCTTGGAAAGATAGTCGTCGGCGCCCTGTTCGAGCCCGTTGACGCGATCCTCGGGCTCGGCCATCGCGGTCAGCAGCAACACCGGAACCCGGCCCTCGCCGCGCAAGGCGCGGGTCAGATCGAGCCCGCTCTCACCCGGCATCATCACGTCGAGCACGACGAGATCGAAGGCGAAGCTCGCCAGACTGGCGCGCGCCTCGACGGCGTCGGCGGCAACCGTAACCCGGAACCCGTTATCCGCGAGATAGCGCCGCAACAGCTCGCGCAACCGCGAATCGTCGTCGACGACGAGGAGGTGAGGTTCGAGTTCGCCCATGCCGCCGGCATTATACCGTGCGGCGGCGCTCAGGGCTTCATCGCCGTTACCGGCGCGAACCGGCGCCGGTCTTCGGCCTCGGCGATGACCCCCAGCAAGACCTCGCGGAAGCCTGCCACCGCCGTCGCGCCGGCTTGGCGATAAGCAAGCGCGACGCGGGCGCGCTGCGGCGCCGAGACTTCTCGCTCCAGCGCGCTTCCCTCGGCGGTGAGCTCGAGCAGCCGCTGGCGGCGGTCATGCGCGCCGGGGCGCTGGCGGATCAACCCCTGCCCGACGAGTTCGCCCAGGACCCGGCTCAAGCTCTGCTTGGTGATGCGCAGGATGCCGAGCAACTCGCTGACGTTGATCTGCGGATGGCGGCCGACGAAATGGATCACGCGATGATGCGCCCGGCCGAAGCCATAGCGCGCCAGGATCGCATCGGGCTCCGCGGTGAAGTCGCGATAGGCGAAAAACAACAGCTCGATCCCGTCCCGGACGGCGTCCTCGGCCGGGAATCGCGGTTCATCGTGTGGCTTTATGTCAGACATGTTGACTTATCTCGCACCCTTGCATACCGTTTGGGCGTCCACTTGGATATAAAGCTCGATCGCGGCCGGGCCGGCCAGGTTCGCTGCGCAACCGGCTCCGATCGCTTGGGTGCAAGGAAGACGCTGATGGACATGATCCCTTTCGACGACCGCGACGGCTTCATCTGGTATGACGGCCGCCTGGTTCCCTGGCGCGACGCCAAGCTGCATGTGCTGAGCCACGGGCTGCATTATGCAAGCTGCGTGTTCGAAGGCGAGCGGGTCTATAACGGCGAGGTTTTTCACCTCGACGATCACAATGCGAGGCTGATCAATTCGGCCAGGATTTTGGGGTTCGAGGTGCCGGCCAGCATGGACGATCTGACCCGCGCGACCCGCGAGGTCGTCGCCGCGAACCACATCGCCGACGGCTATGTTCGCCCGATCGCGTGGCGCGGCGCCGAGCAGATGGGCGTGTCGGCGCAAGCGACCAAAATCCATCTGGCGCTCGCCTGCTGGGATTGGCCAGCATATTTCTCGCCCGAGGCGCGGGCCAAAGGCATCCGCATGAAATGGGCGCCGTGGGCCCGCCCCGCGCCGCACACCGCACCCACCCAGGCCAAGGCCGCCGGGCTCTACATGATCTGCACGATGTCGAAGCACGACGCCGAGGCCAATGGCTGCGACGATGCGCTGATGCTCGACTGGCGCGGCCAGCTCGCCGAGGGTACTGGCGCCAACCTCTTTCTGGCGATCAACGGCGAGTTGCACACCCCAACACCGGATTGCTTTTTGAACGGGATCACCCGCCAGACCGTGATCGGGCTGGCCAAAAAGCGCGGCATCAAGGTGGTCGAGCGCGCCATCTTGCCCGAGGAGCTGGCCAAGGCCGACGAAATGTTCCTGACCGGCTCGGCCGCCGAGGTGACCCCGGTCGGCGAGATCATCGGCGAGCACGGCCATTACCGTTTCACCCCGGGCAATATCTGCCGGCTGATGTGGGAAGACTACGACCGCGCCGTCGGCAAAAAAGTCGCCGCAACCGCTGCTTGAGCAGGCCGCAGGGCGGTGCGGCCGGGCGCGCTCAGCTGCGATTGCGGACCCAGCCGTAACGCAAATTGCTGCGGCCCGGGCCGTTTTCGAGGTAATCGGCCTTGAGCTGGGCGAAATGGTCGGGCCGGGCGAGCTCGGCGTGCCGGTCGAGATTATAGAGCCGGGCGGTATTGCCGGCGAAGATCGCGTTCTTGACCGGGCCGTCGGCCGGACCCAGCGGCGCCAGGGCGTATTTCTTTCGCATGTCGTCGGGGATTTCGAGACGGCGCAGCCCTTCGATCTGCCATTGCGGGGCACCCGTCCACACCGCGTCGGTGCCCCACACCACATGGTCGGCGCCGAGCCCCTTGATCAGGGTGCCCATCAGCGCGGCGGCCAGACGCGGCTCGGCCACCGCGGTCCAGGCAAAGATCTGGCCGAGATCGCCATAGACGTTGGTGACGCCGTATTTCTGCGGGATCTCGGCGAGGTCGCTGGTCCACGAGCTGCGCCCGGTCCGGTCGAACTCGGCCATGCCGTCGGCCGGGCTGCCGCCGACCCACCGGTAGGCCGAATGATATACGAGGAAATTCAATTGCGGCCAGTCCTTGGCCGCCTTGCCGATATCGCGGACGTCGGCATAGGGGCGCAGCCGCGGGAACTGCTGCTCGACGCCGGGGGCGAACAGGCCCTTGTGGATGCACACATTCTTGATGCCGGATTTGGCGGCCTTTTCATAGAACGGATACATCAGCTTTTCATCATCGGCATGCCACGGCCAGTGGGCGAGCTCCTTGTGGGTGTTGTCGCCGACCGTGTAGCCCTTCCAAGAATCGGGCTTGTAGACCTCGATCGCCTGGTCGACCTGATCGAGCCAGCCGGGCTGGCCCGGGGTGATCGTGAAATGGGCCATCATCCGGCGCGAGCCGGCCGCCTCGTTGACTTTGGCGCGGGTCGCGAACACCTGGGCCTGCGGGATGAACCAGTCCTGCGGCAGATCCGAGGGGGAGTTTGACAGCAACGCCACCTTGGTGTCGCTGTCCATGTAGATCTCTTTGAAGTAGTTCGCGTATTTGAGATCGTCCAAGGTCTGCGGGCCGCTCAGCTCCTGGTTCCAGCCGAGCTTGCCGAAGGCGTTGCGCATCTTGGCGAAGCCGGCGAGCCGGGTGTCGTCGCGCAGGAAATGGGTGTGGCCGTCGATGATGTACTGACCCGACAATTTGTGCGCCCGCTCGGCCGCCATGTCGGGTGTGGCCGCCTCGGCGATGCTGGCCTCGAAGAGATGGCCGAAGACCTGGTTCATCACCACGAACGACGCCGCCATGCCGGAAGCGGTCTGGAAGAAGCGGCGGCGTGACAGCCCCTGATTGCCGGCGAGCCGGTCGCTCAGCTCCTTGAGCCTTGCCTCGACCTCCCGCTGCTTCTCCGTCTGCGGCACTGGCAGGTATTCGTCGCTCGACACGATCTGGGTCGGCACCGGCGAGGCGAACGAGGCGGTCTCAGCCGGCAGCAATTCGGCCAATTGTTCGTCAGTCAGGAATTTCACGATTTCCTCCCTCAGGCCCGCGGCTTATGGCGGCGGTCAGTGACCCTTCAACAAGACGCCCAGGATTGCGATCGTCGCCGCTGCATTGATCCCGACCGCCCAGGTCAACATCGTGAAGCGAGAGCCGACATCTGAAAAACGGGAACCGACATCCGAGAAGCGGGCGTTGACCTCCGCGCGGAATTGCGTGAGCCCATTTTCCAGATCTGCCAGCCGGGTCTCGATAATCGACAGCCTGTTGTCGATCGAGGTGAGGCGGTTTTCGTAACCGGCCAATTCCTCGGCGGCGGCGATGGCGTCTTCTTCAGGCGCACCAGCAGCCTTGAGGGCGTGGTAAGTCTTTCCCAGCATGATCGCCATGCGGCATGCCTCTAGCGCGGACGCGCCGGCACTTCAAGGTTAAGGAGGCGCGCGGCGTTGCCGCCGAAGATCGCCCGGCGCTCGTTGTCGTCGAGCCCGGCACAGCTTTCGATCATGCCGACCGGGTCGATCTCGCCCATATCCGCGGGGTAGTCGGTGCCCATCAGGATGTGGTCGGCGCCATATTCCTCGACCAGGTATTCGAGCTGATGATGGGTGTAGACGAGCGCATCGAAATAGCACCGCTTCAGATAGGTCGTCGGCATCCGCCGGATCACGTCGCCGGCGTCGGGCCGGGCCGAGGCGACATGGTCGATGCGCCCAGAATAGGCCGGCAAGTAGCCGCCGCCATGCGAGGCGACCAGCTTCAGATTCGGATAATCCTGCAGCACCCCGCCAAAGATCAGGTGATGCAGCGCCACCGTCGTATCGAGCGGGTTGCCGATCACATTGGCGAAATAATGGTCGGCGAAGCGCCCGGCCTCGGTAAACCCGTCGGAGTGCATGAACACCAAGAGACCCAATTCCTCGCAGCGGGCGAAGATCGGGCGGAAGCGCTCGGCCGACAGATCCTCGCCGGCGACATGGGTCAAGATCTCGACGCCGCGGAAACCCAATGATTTGTGCAGGCGGTCGAGCTCGGCGACGGCAAGCTCCGGGGCCTGGAACGGCACCGTGCCGAGCCCGACGAAGCGGTCGGGATATTTGCCGCAGATCTCGGCGATGAAATCGTTGATCGCGCGCGCGGTGGCGAGCCCGAGATCGGGGTCGGCGCCGTAATAGGTTTGGCGCGGCGCCGGCGAGATCGCCTGGATGTCGATCCCCATCCGGTCCATGTCGGCGATGCGCGTTTCCGGCGAGACGCTCTGAGCATCGGTGCGCTCGCCGTTGGCCCGATTGATCGCCCGGCTCTGCGGGCTCGCCTGGGTTTCGAGAAACCAGCGCGAGACCTCCTGGTGACCCTCGACCAGCTCGGTCGCCTTGGCGCTGCGCACGTGGCAGTGGATGTCGATGGTGAACCATTTGCCGCGGGCGTGCATCGGCCCCGGGAACCGGCCCGGGATCGGCGCGCCCTGCGGCAGGCATTTGAACAGCATTTCTTGTTTCCTCCTGAAATCAGACTTGCGCGCCTTATTAGGTCAGCCCTGCGCGGCCGGGACTTCGATGTTGAGAAGCCGCGCGGCGTTGCCGCCGAGGATGGCGCGGCGCTCGGGATCGTCGAGCCCCCTGGCGCTCTCGACAAAGCCCAGCGGGTCAATCTCGCCCATATCGGCCGGGTAGTCGGTGCCCATCAGCACGTGGTCGGCGCCGTATTGGCGCACCAGGTACTCGAGCTGATGACGGGTGTAGACGATGGTGTCGAAATAGAGCCGCTTCAGATAGTCGGTCGGCATCCGGTGGATCTGTTCGCAGGCGTCGGGGCGGGCCGAGGCGGCGTGGTCGATGCGGCCCGAATAGGCCGGCAAAAAGCCGCCGCCATGCGACAAGACGAGCTTCAGATTGGGATGGTCGTCGAGCACCCCGCCAAAGATCAGATGATGCACCGCCACCGTCGTATCGAGCGGGTTGCCGATGACGTTGACCAGGTAATGATCGCCAAAGCGCCGCGCCTCGGGGAACCCGGTCGGGTGCATGAAGACGAGGAGCCCCAATTCCTCGATGCGCGCGAAGATCCTGCGGAAGCGCGGCGCCGACAGATCCTCGCCGCCGACGTTGGTGGCGATCTCGATGCCGCGGAAGCCCAAGGATTTGTGCAGCCGGTCGAGCTCGGCGACGGCAAGCTCGGGGGCCTGGAACGGCACGGTGCCGAGCGGCACGAAGCGGTCGGGGTGGCGCCCGGCGATGTCGGCGAGGTTGTCGTTGACGACGCGCGCGGTGGCGATGCCGAGCTCGGGGTCGGCGCCGTAATAGGTCTGGTTCGGCGACGGCGAGATCGCCTGGATGTCGATCCCCATGCGGTCCATGTCGGCCAGCCGCTTTTCGACCGAGGTGAACTGGATGCGGGTGCGTTCGGCCTGCTGCCGGTTGACCTCGCGGGTGCGCTCATTGGCGTGCTCCTCGCGCGGATGGCGGGTCGCCGCGCGGTTGCCGGCGACCATCTCGGCGGCCTTGGGGGTCAGCACGTGACAGTGGATGTCGACGGTGAACCATTTGCCGCGGGCATGCGCCGGGCCGGGAAACCGCCCGGGAATCGGCATGCCGGGCGGCAGGCATTTGAACAGCATTCCAGGCTTCCTCCTCGCTGATCGTCCTATTAGGCGTTGCCGGGGATTTTATATCAATGCCGGCGACGCCGCTCGCGGCCACCGGCCAGCCATACCTCCTGGATCATCGAAAACAGGAAGGCCGTGGTCAGGCCGAACAGGATGATCCCGTTCAGCGCTTCCAGCGCGCCCATCAGCAGCCAGTGATTTTTCAGATTGAGGCTGCTGCCGCCGTAGGTGGTCATCGCCCCTAAAGAAAAGAGCACCGACGAGCGGAAGTCGGGCAATGCGCCGAGCAGCCAGTAGGCGGCGGCCCACAGCCCGCCCTCGATCGCGTGCAGGATCGTTGCGAGCAACACCGCGATCCCCATGACCGCCGCGAACAGCGGGGTGAAGTGGCGCCGCTCGATGATCTGGCTCACGGCGCGCACCACCCGCTCGTGCAGAAACCCGAGGCCGAAGACATGGATCACCACGGTCGCCACGATCAACGGCACGCTCCAGGCCCAGTCGGCGCGCCAGCTGGCCGCCTCGCCGGCGGCACTGATCGCGTTCATCTCCGGCCATCCCGTCGCGCTTGGTTACGGGAATGTCTCGTCGGCGGAGACGCCCCACACCTCGCCGCGCGCAACCCACCCGCTGTAGCCGGCGGCTTCGACCCGGCACCACGGCCCTTGACACTGGACGAGCCGGGCGACGACGCCGGGCTCGGCGCGGGCGACGACCGGCGACGCCGGGTCGGGGCGCCGATATAGCTGACGTATTGCACCGTCGACGATGATCTCGCGCTTGTCGCTCAGCATCCGGTCGACAACCCAGCCCTTGGTGCCCTGCCAATCCTCGATTCGGCGCCAGTTGTCGAATTCCTCGATGATCTCGACCGGCAGCTCCTTGCGCTTATAGACCCATTCGATCGGATAGTTTTCGCCCGGGCCAACCCGCAGATTGACGTCGCCGGAGCGCAGGCTGACGAATCGCGGCAGCTTGTCTGCGGTTGCTGTCTGCCCTTTCGCCCAGAATGGGGTCGCCAGCAGTGCTGCAGCCACTGCCGCCAGCAGGTGAGCGCGCGCGATGTGGACCTTGGATCCCCTCGACATCCCCCGCTTCCTGTCGAACGCCGCGGCGCGCTCTTCCCGCTCGCCGCCGCGGACACGATCCCATCAGTTTGGCACCGCCGAATGATGGAACCTTTCGCCCGTCGCCTCAACCCTTCTCGCTGATTGTCGCAGTCGGCCCGGCGATGATGTAAGATTGTGTCAATGGACTCGTTCCCAATCGGGTCGAGCGCGAGCGGGGATCGGATGATGAAGAACCTACTGACCGTGGTCGGCGACGGCAACGCGGCGCCGGTTCTCGAAGCAGCGATGCTGACGGCGCGCCGGTTCGACAGCCATATCGTGGGGCTGCACAGCCTGACCACCGAATACGCCGTCGTGTTCGGCGGCGAGATGGGATTTTCGATCTCGTCCGAGGTCGACCGTACCCTCGAGCGCGAGGGTCACGACCGGCGCGATCACGCGCGGCGCCTGTTTCGCGAATTCATGAATGCACGCGGTGTGCCGATCGGCCCGCTGCCGCCGGGGTACAACGGCCCCAGCGCCTCGTGGCGCGAGGAGGATGGCCGGCAGAACGCCGTTGTCGGAATGGTCGGGCGGGTGTTCGATCTGATCCTGGTCGAGCAGCCGGAAAAGCTGGCCTCGATCGCCGAAGCGACGATCGAAGACGCGTTGTTCGAGAGCGGGCGCCCGGTGCTGATGGTGCCGCCGCGCGCGCCCTCGACCCTGGGCGAGGTCATCGCCATCGCCTGGAACGGCAGCACGGAGACCGCATTGACCGTAGCCCTCGGCATGCCGTTTCTAAAGCAGGCGCGGCATGTGGTGATCGTCGCCGTCGGCGCGCAGCACATGCCCGAGCCGGGCCCAGAAGGCGAGGAGCTCGCCCGCACGCTCGAACGGCACGGGATCGATGTCAGCCTGCGCACCGCGATCGGGCGGCAGAAGCCGCAGGGCGAGTCGTTTCTGAAGGAGGCGCTCGCCGGCGGCGCGGATCTGTTGTTCAAGGGCGCCTATACGCAGAGCCGCATCCGCCAGATGATCTTCGGCGGCGCCACCCGGCACATCATCATGGAGGCGAGCCTGCCGGTGCTGATGGCGCGCTGACCGGATGGGGCCGGCTCACGGTGGGGCCGGCTCATGCTGGGATCTGCAGGATCTCGGTCAGGAACTGCTCGAATTTTCGGTACTGCTCGACCCTCGTCAGGCCGGCGCGCGCGCCGGGCCCGACCGGCGCAATCCCGGCCGGCCGCTCGGCGATCCACTGTTTGAGCTGCTGTGCGATCGCCGCCGGCTCGGTGGCGACCACGCCCGCCGCCCGCTCGCGGACCATCGCCGCCAGATCGCCCGCTTCGTAGCCCAGCAGCAAGATCGGGCGCCTGGCTCCCAGATACTCGTAGAACTTGGCCGGGATGTTGCCGGCGTCTTTAGCATTGTTCCACTGCAGCAGCAGCAGCACATCGGCCGAGGTCTGCAATGCCAAGGATTGCTTGTACGGCACCGGGTCGTGCACAAAAACCCGGTCGGCGACGCCGAAATGGCTCGCCAGCGGCTCGATGTCGGCGCGCGGCGGCCCGTAAAAATGGACCGCGACCCGCTCGCGCTCGGCCCCGAGCCGGCCGATCGCCTGGAACAGCGGACCGGGATCGCGATAGCCGAGATAAATATTCCCGGTATAGAGAATGGACACGACGTCGCCGGGTGGCGGCCCTGCCGGAGCTCGCGGGAAATCCTCCTCGACATAGCCGTTGAGGATGCAGGTGGTGGGCTTGCGATATCGGCGGCGCAAGCTCTCGGCCCATTGCGGGGTGACCGAGACCAGCCCGGCGGCGCTGCCCAGGACTTTCCATTCGAGCAGGCGATCGACCAAGAGACGCCAGGCCGGATCCTCGTAATAGGGATTGTCGATCCACAGATCGCGCAATTCGGCGATCCACGGCGCGCCGCAGATCCGCGCGATCCGCGAGGCCACGATCAGGCCGGAATTTGGCGGCGCGCTGGCGACTACGATATCGGGCCGCCACTTGCGCGCCAGTTCGTAGCCGCAGACCGTGGCGGCGGCAATCCAGCCGGCGCGGAAATCGGGAATGAGCAGCATCGCGTAATAATGTCTGGCAAGCTCGGCGGACCACCCGGTTCGCGGCTGGGCTTGGCGCCCGGCCGGCGCCGCGGCGGCGATCCCCCCCCGGCTGTCGGACAGCAAGCGCCGCAAAAAATCGCGCAGCCCATCGAACAGCTGATCGACGGCCCATTCGGGTGCGTAGGCGACGCGCTCGGCCGGAATTTCCACGGCGAGCGAGCGGTCCCGCGGAACTCCGGCGATGACCCGCACATCGTGACCGGCCTCGTGCAAGTATTTCGCGAATTTACCGACCCGAAGCGCGCCAATCACATTGACCGGCGGAAATGCGTGGGAAACCAGCAATACCTTGAACCGGCCGCGGCGATATGCGGCCGAGCACTCTCGCCGATCGTTGCCGACAGATGCTTCGTCCCGCGCCGGCGCGGGGGCCTGGCCGGTCACGCCATCAATCCGATCGGTGGCAATCCGCGCATCGGTTGCTCGATACCCTGGAAAAGCCGCCCGGCTATCGGCAATGCATCGCACCGAAGCCCGAGGTTGGAGCGTCGCGATCGAACGCGTGGGGCCGCGGCAACACGTGCGACACAGTCAGGCGCCGACCCCGACCACGGCGTCGGACGGGGTGTGGGCCGCCGCCGATTGCGGGTGCAGCTGCCGCAAAAATCCCTCGAACATCACCAACGACCACAGGGCGGGGCTATGGTCGCGCCTGCCGGACTGATGCTCGTCCAACAGCGTGTCCACCGCCGCCGGATCGAACAAGCCACACTGCCGCAGATTGGCGCCGGTCAGCCGCTCGCGCAGCTGGGCGCGCAACGGCCCACGAAACCAGCGGGCGAGCGGAACGACGAAGCCCTGCTTGGGGCGGTACAGAATCTCGTTCGGGAGATAGGGTTCGAGCGCCGCCTTGAAGATGCGTTTGCCCCGGCCGCCGCGCAGCTTCAAATCCGAGGGCAATGTCGCGGCCCATTCGACCAGGGTATGATCGAGTAGCGGCACCCGCACCTCGAGCGAGGACGCCATGCTGGCGCGGTCGACCTTGGTCAGAATGTCGCCGGGCAGATAGGTCTTGAAATCGGCGTATTGGACTTGCGACAACGGGTCGGCGCTGTGGCAGCGCGCCATGTGTGCGGTCAGCACCTCAGCCGCGGCATAACCCTGCAGCTCGCGGGCTAGGCCGGCACTGAACAACCGCCGGCGCAGCGCCGCGGACGAGACCGAGACCGAGGCGACGTAGGCCTCGCCGGCGCTCTGCGCCAGCTCCTGCAAGGTCGCCTTGGCGCGCAGCGGGCGGGGCGCCCAATCGAGCTTTGGATAGGCCGCGCCAAGCAGCCCGAACAGCGGGCCGCGCAGGCCTTGCGGCAATGCCCGGCGCCAGCGCTCCTCGAAACGATGCCACCGATAGCGCCGATAGCCGCCAAACACCTCGTCGCCGCCATCTCCCGACAACGCAACCGTGACGTTCTCGCGTGCCATGGCGCAGACCTGCAGGGTGGGCAGCGCCGAGCTGTCGCCGAACGGCTCGTCGTAGACCTGTGCCAAACCGTCGATCAGGTCGAAGCAATCGGGGTCCACGGCCCTGACCCGATGATCGGTGGCGTAGCGCCGGGCGACCACCGCAGCGTGGGCGGATTCGTCAAAGCCGCTGGCCCCGAATGAGATCGTAAAGGTGCGCACCGGCTGCGGCCGCAATCCGGCCATCGTCGCAACGACGCCGCTCGAATCGACCCCGCCCGACAGAAACGCGCCGAGCGGAACGTCGGCGATCATGCGCATGTCGACCGCGCGCCGCAAACGGGCGATCAGCTCTTCGGCAGCTTCCTCGCGATCGATCGCCATGCCGTCGACGAAACGCAGATCCCAATAGGCCCGCGGTTCGGGCGGCGTCTCGCCGCGCCGCACCAGCAGAGAATGCGCCGGCGGCAGTTTTTTGACGCCGCGATAAATCGAGCGCGGGTCCGGAATATAGCCGAAGGCGAAGAACTCCTCGATCGCCTGCGGGTCGAGGCTGCGGTCGACCGCGGCGACGCACGCGATTGCCTTCAACTCGGAGGCGAACAGCACTCTTCCGTCGGCGAGAAAGCTATAATAGAGCGGCTTTTCGCCGAGCCGGTCGCGCGCCAGGAACAGGGTCTCGCGCCGCTCGTCGTAGAGGGCAAAGGCGAACATCCCGTTGAAGCGCTCGAGACATGCCTCGCCCCATTCCTCCCAGGCATGGACGATGACCTCGGTGTCGCACCGGGTGCGAAAGACATGCCCCAGCGCGGCAAGCTCGGCCATCAGCGGCTGGAAATTGTAGATCTCGCCGCCAAAGACGACGCACACCGTGCGGTCCTCGTTGAAGATCGGCTGGGCGCCGCCGGCCAGATCGATGATCGCGAGGCGGCGATGCCCGAGCCCGACCCCCGGCGCATGATAAAACCCGTCACCGTCCGGACCGCGGTGGGCGAGCAGGCCGGTCATGCGGCACAGCAGGCCGCGGTCGGTCTCGCCGCGCCCGCGGCAATCGAAGATGCCGGCTATCCCGCACATAGAGCGCCCTCAAAACTCGACCCTAACACGCGAGCCAAAGCGGCGCAGCGCGTATTCGAGCGACAGGATTCTGGCAAATTGGGCTTCGTCGCCGATGCGCCCGAGCCGAAACAATCGGCTCAGGATATGCGCCCCGCCGGGCAGCACCGTCTCCCGGTACGGCTTGGCCAGATAGCCCGGCCAATCGCCGGGCGGGCGGCGAACATATCTGAGGCGATAGGTGTAGCGTCGCAACCAGGGCGGGCGGACATAGGTGGCGTAGTCGGCGATCCGCCGCGACAGCGGCGGTGGTGCAGCGAAATCATGACCGTAGGTCGACCGATAGCGCGCCAGCCGGCGATCGGCGCGGCAGATCAGCTCGGCCTCGTAGGCGCCATGATTTTTCCATGACAGGCGCAGCGTGCTCGCATGCTCGGTAATCGAGCGCTCGAGATAGGGCATGGCGGTGAACCCGTACCGGGCGGCGATGCTGTCGACCTTGCCGTCCCAGGCCCGGCAGCGAAAGCTGTGGTAGAGCCATTCGACGGTCGGTCGGGCCAGCAACGGCTCGTCGGTGCCGAGCAGATCCATGATCTTTCTTTCGAGCCCATCGTAATATCGCGCAGCATCGAACACCGGGGTACAGACGGCTGGATCGAACTGGCTATAGAAGCTCCATAAGAATTCACGAATCGTGTACCGGCGATCGGGGAGATAAAAGAAGTTGCGGAAAATTTCGCCGCCGCCGCCGTTGAAGGCGATGGCGTTGCCGCGCACCCGACGCGCCGACTCGGCGATCTCGGCGTCGTTCTGAAAGATGCCGCCATAGCCATAACCATCGGCGGCCAGAAAATTGCGATGCGCGACCTCGGCAAACTGGCCGGGCGGGATCATCGGCTGGTCGTTCTTGTCGATGACCGCGAGTGGAAAGCCTTCCTCTCGGGCGATTTCGCTGGCCAGCCGGACATCGCGCTCGGGCGCGCTGCCATAGACGTAGACGCGCGGCCGGGCGCCGTGACGGCGCAGGCAGGCCAGCATCAGGCGTGAATCATAGCCGCCCGAAAGGGCGCACCCGACACGATCGCCAAAGCTGCGGGCGATCGCCGCGAAATAGCGGTCGAGCAGCGCCATGCTGCGGTCGAGCGAGGCCTCGCGGTTTTCGCCGGTAAATTCGCGCGTCACCCGCAGGGCCGGGCGCACCACGTCCAATCCGCGCGGGCCGACCCGGATGGTGGCGCCGATCGGCGCCAGCGCGACCTCCCCGAACAAAGTCCGGTTGCCGGAAACGACGCCGTTGAACACGTATTCGCAGGCACTCTGCTGCGACAGGCTCAAGCTGTCGAGAACAGAAGCAAGCGCGTAGAACGACGAAGACACCACGCCCGCGGCGAGGTTGTAGAAGAGATGGTAGCCGCCGAACCGGTCGAGCCTGATCTCGGTGCAGCCGTTGCGGCCGAGAACTGCCGCGTAATGACCCATGATCGCGTCGTCCGCGGCCGGCGCCGAGGCCGCGCAATCGGGCAAGCGGGCGGCCGCGGCGGCGCCAAACCCGTCCTCGTCGACACAGGTGCCGCCGACAAAGACGAAGTCGCCGTTCGGATATCGCTGCAGCTGGACCGACCCGTTCTCAAACGTGGGATATGCGGCAAAGATGTAATCCGTAGCCTCGATGAGTTGCGGAGCGCCAAAGCCGAGCTCGGCGAAGGCCCGCCGCAACCCCGGCAGTGCCGCCGGCCGATCGCGGTTCGGCCCCCTGCACAATAGGAAAAAGCCGCCCATCAACGCTGGCCCGTCGCCCGCTCGTTACCGGCTCTGCGCAGCGAGGGAAGCCGAAGCGTCAGCCGAACGGCCAATCATCGACAATTTGTCTGATCTCGGAGCCAGCGCCGAAATCTCTGACCCAGCGGAATCGGGCCCCGTCCTTGAGCCAGACCGAGCCGTTCTCGCGCTCGCCATCCGGCTGGTCGTGATTTCGCGAGACGACCAAGCATCCGCCGTCCCGCAAATACCCATGCAGATGCCCGACCGCCAGGCGAATTTGGGGCAGCCCGAAATAACCGAGGTTCAATACGTTGCTCGCTCGGATCGCCGCAATACGGTCTTTTAAGCATTCCTTGCTGACCAGGCAATCGAGTTCCATGACGGCAACGCCGGGCTCGCGGCGCGCGGCCGGATGCACCAACGGAATCTGCGCCTCATGGCGCATCGCGGAGCGGAACCCGGCGCATCTCAGATAGAGCCGGGCCAACGGATTGGCGTCGGATGGCGCCCCCTGCCGCGGCCGGGCGAGGCGGATGCCAAGGCGGCCGAGGCGCGCCATGATCGGCTCGCCATCGGCGGCGCGGTATTCGACGACCGGGCCGCGCCGGTAGCGCAGCAGCCACAAATTGCGGTCGGCGACGATGGCCTGAACCTGGTCGCCAAACGCCCGGCGCAACGCGCGCACCGCTTCGACGGTCGTAATCCCGTCGGAGGCGCCGATGTCGAGCAGGGTGAGCCCTTGGCGCGGCTCGGCATGGATGTAGTCGCAAAGCATCTCTTCGGTCTGCCGCAACCTGCCGCGATTGGTGCGTTTCCATGCGCCGCCCATTCTCAAATCGTGCAGGATCAGGCTGAAGCGATCGGACCGGGGAGCGTTTGGAACATTCGCCGCCTCGGGGCATCCGGCGATCGCCAACAGGCTGTCGGGATCGGCAAGGCAGCGCGACCGCATTACCGACAGGCGCGGCAATGCTCCGGAAACGACAAACCGGATCACGATCGCGCCAACCCGGTCAGCGCCAGCTCACCGCCGGCGCGCGGATGATCGCCGCGGTGGACTCTGGCTTGCGGGGAGGCGGCGTCTCGGCCCGGATCATCGACCATCATTCAGGCCGAAAATATGCGAATAAGCAGTGAACATGCGAGACTGCGAAAACGAAGCCGCGACCCGTTCGCGGTTCTGCCGCCCGAGTGCCATGCGCTTAGCCGGATCGCGCAGCAAGTGGGCCAGCGCCGCGGCAAAGCCAGCCTCGTCGTCGCGCGCGACGACAAACTCGCGGTTGTTTTCGCACAGCATGCTTTTGACATCACCGACGTCGACCGCGGCGACGGCGCGACCGGCGGCCATCGCTTCGAGCAAGGCATTGGGCATCTGCTCGGTATCCGAGGACAGCACGAAGACGTCGAAGCCGCCCAGCACCGCCTCGGGTGCGACCTGGCCGGTAAAGATCACCCGCCCGCCGAGCCCCAACTCGCCGGCGAGGCCGCTCAGCGCCGGCCGCTCGGAGCCCTCGCCGGCGATCACCAGCCGCGCCGATAGCGACGGGTCGAGGCGGGCGAAGACGCGCAGCAGCCGCCCGATATTCTTTTCCCGCCGCAACGGCGCCACCGTGCCGATCACCAATTCGCCCGGCTGGCGGGTAAAGCCCGGTATCGCGTCGCGCGGATCGGCAAAGCGCTCGACATCGACGCCGTTGGGAATATAGGCGACCTGCGGCGCCGGCAATTTCCATACCCGACGGGCCAAATCCTCTAGCCGGCGCGACGGCACCACGACCTTGACGCAGCGGCTGAGGGCCCAGCGACGAAACCATACCCGGCGCGGGATCTGGCGGTCGGCCTCTTCCTCGCCAAAGCCGGCCTCGAAATGCATCTGGCGCGCGCCCCCCCACAGGCGATCGGCCATCGCCCATTCGATCGCCCCCCAATTATAGGTGATCAAGAGATCGGGCCGCACCCGCCGCAGCACGGCGCTGCCGTCGAGCAGAGCAGCGAGGAGCCCGCGCCGGGCTCGCCCGCGCGCCAGCAAGCTCACCTCCAGATTGGCGGCGAGGTGCTGCGCCGCCGCGAAATTATCGTCGAGCGCCACCACCGTATGGCGCAGCGCCCCGCCAAAATGGTTGATCACGCGGACCATCCGCAGCGGGATCCCGCCGATCCCGAAGCTCGGGAACACATGGAGGAAATGCGGGCGCCGACGGCCGCTCTCGGCGCTATCGGCAAGGACCGTCATCGGCGCAGGCGCCGCGTCCCCAAATCCGCTATAGGTTGGCCAGCGATCAGTCTGGGCCAACCCCCCGGCTCGGCTGCGTTGAGGAAATCTGTACCTCTTCGCGATATGCCGTCGCAAGTTCGGGAGCGTACCCTGACCGCTCGCATATCGATACCCTCTGTGTTACGGTATGTTACAAGATGATCGGCTGCGCGTTGCAACACGATTCGGCGATTCCTCGCTGCTCACTGCGGCCTGGCGCGATCCGGTCGCCGGCGCGGCACGCGCAAATCGTCGGCCGCCGTCGCTGAGGCATGCTCGATCCCCGAACCTGGAGAGTGATCGACTGGCCGGCCGACCACCCTCCGTTGATCGTCGTCGTGGTCGACACCGAGGCCGAATTCGACTGGGCTCGCGAGCAACCGCGCCGGGCCATGGGCGTCACCTCGGTCAAGCGCCAGGCGCAGACCCAGCCGATCTTCGAACGCCACGGGGTGCGCCCGACTTTTGTGCTCGACTACCCGGTCAGCAGCACGCCGGAGGGATACGAGTTCATCCGCGACCTGCACCGCTCGGGGGCCTGCGAGATCGGCGCACACCTGCAACCCTGGGACACGCCGCCCTTTGTCGAGCAGGCAACGGACGAGAACTCGTATCCGGGCAACCTGCCGATCGAGCTCGAGCGCGAAAAGCTCTCCCAGTTGACCCAGGTCATTGGCGAGAATTTCGGGGTGCGGCCGCGCATCTACAAGGCGGGCCGCTACGGGGTCGGCCGCGCCACCGCGCAGATTCTCGCCGAGCTCGGCTACGAGATCGATGTCAGCGTCGTTCCCGGCACCAATCTGAGCCACAAATTCGGCCCCGATTTCTCGCATTGCGGCGCCCGCCCCTATTGGTTCGGCGCCGGCCCGGCCTTGCTCGAGATCCCGCTTTCGATCGGCTATACCGGATTGTTGGCGCCGGGCGGCCCGATGGCCTATGTGCTGACCATGAACGAGCGGCTGAAGGCGCTGCACGTGCCGGGCATCCTCGCCCGGCTCGGGCTGATCGAGCGCATCACCTTGACCCCGGAGGGCATCTCTTTCGCCGAACAGCGCCGATTGACCCGCGCCTTGCTGCGCAACGGTCACCGCGTTTTCAGCTTTACCTATCACAGCCCCTCGCTCGCCCCCGGCAATACGCCATATGTGCGCAGCGAGGCCGATCTGCGCGCTTTTTTGCAGCGCATCGAGCAGTATCTCGAATTCTTCATGGGCGAACTCGGCGGCCGGGCGGCAACCCCCTTCGAGATCAAAGCGCTGGCTGAGCAATGGACGCCGCGGCAATGCGGCGCCGCGGGCGCCCCAGGACCCGCGCAGCCCGAATTCCCGTCGGCAACCGCCTAGCCGGCGGCGCCACACCCAGCAGCCCGCCTCCATCCGGCAGCGGCGAATGAATTACGCCCACGCAACCTCGTCGCGGCAGGAACTCGGGCTATTTCGCGCCGCCGCTGCCGGCTATTTGACGGTGCCGCTTCGGGTAGCCCCCGCCTGGTCGGCGCGGAGCAGTGCATCGAGATATTGCGGCAGCGGTTGCGCCGCGCGCAGAAAGCTTTCGAGCTGGCCGGCGGCGGGATGATCGGGATCGTCCATGCTCGCTGAAACCGCGACGAAGGCGGCGAGCCGGGCGCGCTGGAGCAGCACGGCGCGGGCCTGCAGCAGCTTGGCCTCGAGCAAGCCGCGGACGATTTTACCGTCGACCAGATAGAACGACCAAACCAGCCGGCGGCGTGGACCGCTGACGATCTGAGTGGCGCTCACCCGGACCGGCTCGCCGCCGAGCGACAGCTCCGCCGGCGCCTGTTCGGCCTCTCGCCACAACTTATCGTCGGCGATACGGTTGTCGGTGTTGGTCAGCGCGTTGCCGACCGCGCGCAAGCGATAGAGCGCCACATAGCGGACGACGAGGCCGGAGCCGGGCGCGGCGAAGGCTTGCAGGAATTGACGATCGGCGCCGTATACCAGCGGCCGCCAGCCGACGCCGAAATCCGCGACCACGTGCCATGGCGCGCCGACCCGCGGGCTCGCGGCTCGCGGCAAGCTCGAAACCGGGAACTCGCCGTCCAGCCTGGCGGCGTAGGCCGGACCCGCGACCGCGAGCACAATGGCGGCGGCGACCGCGACCGCGAACCGCCAGGCCGGCGGGCTCCGGGCCGGCGGCGGTGGCCGTATCGGTGACGCCGGCGGCCGCCGCTCCGCCTGGTCGACGAACGCCATCCCGATCGCGATCAGCAGCAGGATCACCAGCGAAAAGAACAGCCAGCCATAGAGGATGTGGTCCGCTTCGACCGCGGTGGCGCTGCCTTCGAGGTGCGCCAACAGGATGATCCCCAGGGCGCGCACGCCGTTGGCGCCGATCGGCACCACCAGCGACAGCGCGATGAACGCCGCGCGGCGCCAAAAGCTGCGGTACATGACCACGGCGAAAAAACACCCGAACACGGTCGAGGCGATCAAAAACCGCAGACCGGCGCAGGCTTCGGCAATTTCAAAACTGCCCTCGGGGATTTCGATCAAATAGCCGTCGGAAAAAACCGGGATGTGCAAAGCGTGCAGCCCGGCGACGACTATCTTTGCGGTGATCGTTTGCAAGGACGGGACCAGAAAGGCGCCGCTCGGCACCAAAAAGAACAGAAACAACAACGGCGCCAGCAGCCGCCGGAACACCTGCGGCCCCAACGCCACCAGCAATACCACCTCGAACATGCCGACGACCGCCAATTGCCGGCCCTCGTTGACGTCGAAAATCGCCGCGACCAGCCAGATCGCGGATAAGAGCGGCATGGCGAGCAACGGCCAAAAGGCCGGCGCCGGCGACATCGAGGCGATCGTCGCCCGCCTCTCCCACAGCAGAAACCCGATCAGCGGCAGGATCAGAAAGCAATGATTGTAGGCAGTCGAAGCGATCCATACGCGAACCGCCGCCGCGATATCGCTGCGAAAAACCAGGCCAAAGACGACGGCCGACAAACCGATCGGCACCGCCGCCGCCGGCCACCCGCGAGCGGGCGCCGCGGCGACGGCGAGGCGCGCGCTGATCTCGAAGCCCGGGGCAACCGCCGGCGGTCCCATCGGCAAGGTCTTTGCCGGGTTGGCCCGATCGTCCGGCGAACCCGGCCTGGGCAAGATATCCATGGTCAGCCGATCCCCCTGACGATCAATGGCCCGAGCCGGGTGGCGAGCGCCAGCGGCAATCGTTTCCAGGCCGCGGCCAACCGCGCGTATTTGGGATTGAGCGGGTTCAAATCGGGCACGTCCTCGTTCTTTGCCAGGCGGAACTGATAGACCAGCGGCATCGGCTCGAACCCCCAATTGCGTTTGAACGCGTATGCCCCGGTGCCGATCTTGCTGCGGCCGAAATCGAAATGGCGGCAGCCGCGCTCGCAGGCTCGCCGCATCACCTCCCAATACATGAAATCGTTGGCGGCGAGCGTCCGCGCCGCTGCGGTCCCGCCGCCGTAGAACGGCAGAACCGTATCGCGAAAATAGAAATTGAGCACCGCCGCCACCGCCTTTCGATCGCGGGTCACGGTGACGATATCGGACGCGTCGGAGAATTCTTCCCGCAGGATCCGGAAATAAGATTTGGCAAATACCGGCGTCCCCAGGTTATGCACGCTTTCGGCATAAATCCTATGCAGCCGGTCGACATCGTCGTCGGTCTCCGACCGCAGCCGGTTCTCTGTGCCCTTGCGAATCATCGCGCGCTGCTTGCGCGGCACCGATTTCAGATTGGCCTCGACGGCGGGGGCGATCGGCTTGCGGAAAATCGCGTAAAGGCCCGATTTATTCGGCCAGCCGGCGCGGCTTTCGGAAAAGCCGCGGATTTCGAGCACCGGCGCCCCGAGCGTATCCATCAGGCGCATCGCGCTCTCTTCGAGCGCGGCGAGGCTGGCCGGGTCGGCGGCGATCGGTCCGCCCTCGACCGCGAACGCGTTGGCGATCAAGGACGAGCCGAACAGGGCCGATCTGACATGGGTCAGCGGCAGCACCCCGGTCACCGTGCCGGCGCACTCGGCCAGCAGATAGTGGGTGCGGTGGCCAAAGGCGCGCTCGATCACCCGCCGCCACGGCGACAAGTGAAAGAACGTTCCGCCGGGGCAAGCGCGGACGAAATTGTCCCAACGCAGGGCATCCTGCGGCTGGAACGATCTTACCGCGAGCGGCGGTAGTCCATCCATGCGGGGATCAGTGGAAACGGGCCCGAGGCCTCACTCAGATACAACCGGTCCATGCGCGTCCAGGCGAAATCGCGCAACAGACGGCGCAGCCGAGGCTCGGTGCGGCCGAGGTTCAGGTAATGCCGCACCCGCGAGCGCAGCGGCGCCTCGTATTGCCGCGGCTGCTCGGGATCGACCTCCCAAGGATGCAGATAAAAGACCGGCGGGGCAGGACCGGCAGCACCCGCACGCGCCAGCAGCAGGCGGCTGAGCTGGTAGGGAAACAAGCGGAAATAGCCGCCACCCGAGGCGTGGAGGTCCTTGCCCAGCACGCGCACGGTGGTCAGCGGGATTTCGATCATCTGGGGACAGGGGGCGAACGGGAAATGCGGCGCGCCGGGAGTGCCGTAGATGTCGTGCCGCACCGGGTAGACGCTCGAACTGTAGCGGTAGCCCTCCTCTGCCAGGATCGGATGCGCCCAGGCCGTGGCGCGGCCGATCGAGAAGGTCGGGGCGCGATAGCCGTAAACGGCGACGCCGCCGGCATCCTCGAGAATGCGTTTGCTGTTGCGCACATCCGCGCGAAAGGCCGCCGGCGATTGGCGATCGACGCGGCCGTGGTCGGTGCCGTGGCTGGCCAGCTCGTGGCCCTCGGCGACGATGCGCCGCGCCAGCGCCGGATGCTGCCGGGCAATGCAGCCCAACGTGAAAAATGTCGCCTGAACGCCGGCCTCGCCCAGGATATCGAGCAGAAGGCAGGTGTTGCGCTCGACCCGTCCCGGCAGACGGTCCCAATCCTGTCGGTCGATCGTCGCGGCAAAGGCCTCGACCTGGAAGTAATCCTCGACATCGATGGTCATGGCGCCCGCGCCCGCGCCGGCATTGCGCCGCGCGGACCGCGGGCCGCCCGAAACGTGCGCCGGGTCGAGGCGCAGCCCCTCACCGCCAAGCGATCGGAGCTGCTTTGCCGCTGAGCTCATGGCCGTTCACCCTGAAAATAATGGGCTGCGATTTCGATCGCCCGGCGGATCAGGCGCTCGTGCCGGTCGACGCTTTTTTCGAGCCCTGCGAGGCGTTCGACGACCGCCGGAAGCGCTGCGCCCAGAGCGCCCTTTTCGGCATCGACCCCGGACGCCGGCGCCGTGCTGACCACGGCAATTTCCTCGCGCAGATCGGTGGCGACCTTGTCGACGGCACTCGCCGTCAAGGTATGAAGCTGCTCGAGAAACCCGTAGAGCAGAAGACGCGAGCACAACGTGTTGATCCGCCGCGGCACACCCTCGGTGTACTGGTGGATCACCGGAAACGAGGAGTCGGTGAATTGCGGGTCGCCTTTCCACTCGGCTCTCCGCAAGCGGTGTTCGATATAGGCTCTGGTCTCGGCCTCGCTCAACGGTCCGAGATGGTAGGCGGCGGTTACCCGCTGGCGCAGCTGCTCGAGCCCCGGGCTGCCGAGGATCGCTCGAAACTGCGGCTGTCCGAGCAGAAAGCTCTGCAACGCCATGGTCTTGTCGACGACGATGTTGGACAGCATGCGCAACTCTTCGAGCGCTTCGAACGACAGGTTCTGCGCCTCGTCGACGATCAGCAACACCCGCTTGCCGGTGCGATGCTGGGCCAGCACGAAATCGTTGATCCGCTGCAGCAGCGAGCCCTTGGCGAGCCCCTCCTTGGCGATGCCGAAACCGGCCGCGACCATGTGCAGCAGGTCGTCGCCGCCGAGCTGGCTGGTGACGATCTTGGCGGTGACAAAGCTGTTCTCGCTGATCGTCGCCAGTAGATTGTCGACCAGGATCGTCTTCCCGGCCCCGACTTCGCCGGTAATGATGATGAAGCCTTCGGCGTGGTGCAGGCCATAGACCAGATAGGCCATGGCTTGGCGATGGACGCTGCTCTCGAAAAAAAAGCGGGCGTCGGGCGTCAGCTGAAACGGCCGGGTGGCGAGCCCATAAAATTCGGCATACATCGGCTCAAAATGCCTTGGTCAGCAAAAACTCCAGCGAGTTCACGACCACGCTGCCGCTGCCCCCGCTGGACACCACCGCGCCGCCATTGGGCTGATAGGAAAACGTATAGTAGACCGACCCGGTCAAGTTGCGGGTGAGCAGATAGTTGAACCCGAGATTGGCGGTCCAAGTGCTTATATTATTGATCGGAACGGCGCTGTTGACCGTTACCAGATCGGCGGTATTGGTGTAGCCGAGCGAGGCGCTGCCGTTGAGATCGGGCCGGATATCGCGCGCCCAGGTAAAATTTGCCCCGACGCTCTTGGTGGTGGTGTTGATCGGCGGCGTCAGCCCGGTCTCGGTGTCGTAAAAACCGTACAATGAGTAGTTGTTGATGCCGATCGCGTCGTTGATCCCGAGATTGAACAGATGCTGGCGGTAGACGCCGTTGGTGAACCCCAGGCCCGGGTTATAGAACGCAGTCGGCAGGTTCGTATACTGGTCGACGATCGAGCCATAAGGATTGAGGGTCGAGGTTGCCAGCGAGGATTGCAGGTATTGCGACGGGTTGCTGATCCCCTGCACCAGGTTGGCGTTAACGTTCAAGGTCGGCGTGACGTTGAACGAGGCCGCCCCGGTGAAGCCGTAGACGCCCTCTTGGCGGCCGTATTCCAGGCTGAGAAACCCTTTATTATAGCCGTTGAGCCCGACTTTTCCGCCGGCGAGCCAAGTGAGGCCGGCAAAGGTAGCCGCCGGGACAAACGGGTATTGCAGGTTCTGGTAGCCGATCCGGCCAAGCGCGGAAAGGCTCGGGGTAAAGCGATATTCGAGATCGTCGTAGCTGCTGAACTCCGAATTGCGGCTGGTCGAGCTCGAGTTGAAATTCGAGGCGTCGACGGTCAATCGCGACAGGCCGCGCACGAAATCCTGGCCGGTTGCCGCGGTGAACGTGCCCTCGTTCAAGATTCCGCTGGCGAGCAGGGTCGAGGCCGGCGACAGGGTCGGCGCCGCGGCCGTGGTGTTGCCGCCGTAGTTGGTCGCGCCGAAACGGTAGCGCAGTTCGGTGTCGACCAGGCCGTCGATCGACTCGCGCAGATAGGGGGACACCGTGTTGGCGTAAACCTGAGTCTGCTGGGTCCGCGGCAGCAGGGTCGGATTGACAAAGCCGAGCCCGGCCAATGGCGAGGCCTGGGTGATCACGCTGTTGGCGTCGACGAACAACCGGTCGGGAACAATGGTGCCGGTGCCGCTGGCATAGAGATTGGCGAATATCTGATCCAGCTCGCTGGTCGGGGTATAGACGTCGCCCTCGACCGAGCCGCTGAACACCCCCTTCAGCCGCGGCGTGTCGGCCGATACGCTGACCCCGGGGATCAGCAGGGTTTCGGCGGCCGCGGTCCGGTTGGAGGAGGCATAGAGGGCATTGTCGGTGAACCGCTCGCCGACCGTGGCATAGGGCTGGATCAGCACAGCCGGCGTATCGGGATTGTACTGCTGAAGCGTGCTGATCCCGGCCCCGGGGATCGGCAGCGCCAGCGAGTAGGGAGGCTGCTGCGGTTGTGGCAGGGTGATCCCGTTGGGCAGCGCGTTGGGCGGCGTCAGCGGGTTGGGCAGGCCGAACGGGCCGGATGGCGTCGGCGGCAGAATGTCGGGCGCGATCCCGCCGGCCCCCACCCCGACAGGCCCGACCCCACTCGGCCCGACCCCACCCGGCCCAACCCCGGACGCGGACGCGCCGCCCGAGGCAGTGCCGCTCACTGGCTGCGCCTCGCTTGGAAGCGCGCGGGTCAGGCCGGCGATCAGGAGAAAGCAAAGCCCCAGCCGCGAACGCGCTCTGGCCGGTACCGTGCCTGCAAGGCCTTTAGGCCGGCGCCGTCTTGTCCGAGCGCAGTCCATGGCCCTCGCCGCCGGGATAATTATAACCATAACCGTAGGAGCCGAAATGTGCGCTCGCCATCTCGCTCTTGTTCAGCAAGAGGCTGATCCGGGGGCAGGAGCTGAGCATGCTGAGCCCGGCTTCAATCTCATCCTGCTGGGTGCGGTGGGCTTCGACGACAAAGACGATCTGGCCGACCAGCGGCGCCAAGGTGGCGGCATCGCTGCTCACCATGCAGGGCGGAGTGTCGAGGATGATGAAGCGATCGGGATAACGCCGCGTCGCCTCATTCATCAAGGCGGCCATCCGGTTGCTCGAAAACAGCTCCGGCACCTGCGGACCGCCTTGCCCCGCCGGCAGGACCAGGAGATTGGCGATGTTGGTGCGGACCAGAGCGTCGGACAGGTCGCGATCGCCCGCGAGCACGTCGACGATGCCCTTTTCGCTATAGATGCCGAGGATCGATTTCAGGGCCGAGTGCTGAGTATCGAGATCGACCAGCAGCGCCTTCACGTCTCGCTCGGAGGCGAAAGCCAGCGCCAGGTTGATCGCGGTAAAGGTCTTGCCTTCGCCCGGCCGCGCGCTGGTCACCATGATGATCCGGCCCGGCCGCTGATCACCGACCCTGCCGGCCGACCATTCGGTCATCAGGTTGCGCTTGATCAGGCGGAATTCCTCGACCGTGCGCGAGCGTTCCGAGGATGGCAGCGGAATGCCGAAACTGGCGAGCCGGCCACGGTCGAGCACCAGCTCCGGCGCGGCGTCATCGGCGACCCGGTCCGGTTCCGGCGCCGGCGCCAGGCGCGCTGCCGGCAGGCCGATCTCGGCCGCTTCGCGCTGGCGCAGCAGCGCCGCCGCCCGCTCAATCAGTCCAATCGACTCTGCCATTACGTCACGCCCACCGAGTGGAGGCCGATGCTCAGCGCCAGCAAGGTGCCATAAACCGCGATCAACACGAACGCGCTGGCGGCGACCCCGACCAGCTGGATCGCCTCACGCCGCCGGGCCGCGCCCAGCGACAACCGGGTCACGCTGCCCAGGATCGGAACCCCGAGACCGCGCAATTGAGCGATCGTCGCGAACGACCGGTCGAGTTGCATCATCAACAGCGGCGCGGCAAACCCGGCGCCAATCCCGAACAGCAGCACCACCGATACCAGCATCGGCCGGTTGGGTTCCGCCGGAAACAGCGGCAGCCGGGGCGGATCGACAATGCGGAACTGGATCTTTTGGGTTCGGGTGTCGGCATTGTCGGCGATCTGCGCCGCCTCGCGGCGCGCCACCAGCTCCTGGTAATTCTTTTTTAGCACGCCGTAGTCGCGGTCGAGATCCTGCACCTGGGCCAACACGTTCGGCGCCGACTGCACGATCCGTTCGAGGCGGCTTTCCTCGTTCTGGGCGGCCGTCAGGGTACGCTGCGCCGAGGCGACGCTGCCCTCGGCTTCGACCAGGCTGATTTTGAGCTGGTCGTATACGGTATTGGGAATCTGCGTCTTGCCCGGGGCGCCGACACCTCCCGAGCCAGAGCCGGAGTGCTTCGATTGCGCCTCGAGCTCGGCGATCTCGGCTTTGGCGGCGACGACGTCGGGATGCTGGTCGGTGTATTTCAGCCGCAGCGAGTCGAGCTGGCCGCGCAGCTGCGCCAGCCTCGCCGCGTCCGGGCTCAAGGACCGCCCATCGGTAACGATCACCTGGGGGCTGCGTTCGACGGTCAGCATCGGCGGTATCGAGGCTAGCTGCTTGCGCAACGAATCGCGCTTGGTGACGGCATCGGCGAGATCGTTCCTGGCCTTGACCACCGCGGTGCGGGCCTGATCGAGCCGGGTGTCGGTGTCTCCCGCGCTGGCCGGGGCGTCCGGCGAGCGGTCCGAAATGATGTCCGGATATTGCCGGGCCAAATCCGCCCGGCGCTTTTCGGCGGCGCGCAGCTGATCGCGATAGGAGGCGATCTCCTCGTCGAGAAAGTGCTGCGCGCTGTCCATCTCGTTGCGGCTACTGCCGGCGGTTTTTTCGGCGAAGATCGTCAACAGCGACTGCACCACGTTCTTGGCCACCTGCGGATCGCTATCCCGGTAGGAGATGGTCATCAGGTTCGCGGTGATTGGCCGTACCTCGATGCCCTCGGCCAGCCGCTTGTAGAGCGCGTCCTTCTGCTCGGGAGTGGTCAGCTTCGCGTCGAGATCGGTCAGGTTGACGAGCTGCTCGAGATTGGGCCGGCTGAGCAAGGTGCGCTGCAGAAAATCGAGATGACGCGTCGGGTCGGTATCGGCCGCCAAGCCGTGCAGCAACGGGGTCAGCAGCGGATCGACGTCGAGATAGACGCGCGAGGTCGATTCGTATTTGGTCGGGATAAAGGCGACTGCGACCCAGCCGACCGTGCACACCAGCCAGGCGATGCCGATGGCGAGCCACTTCTGCCGCCACAGCGCCAGCACGACCGGCATGGCTTGCGACTTGACCGAATTCATCGACGGCTCCACTCGGGTAAGCGGGATCCGACAATCCCCGGCATATCGACGGGATTCATGTAGACGGGTGGCACTTCGACCATCTTCTCTCGATCGACGGCCGTGGCGCCGCTTGCGGCAAATTCGGCCATGGTCAGAACAGGCGCTGCGGAATGATCAGAATGTCGCCCGGCTGGAGCGCGACGTTGCTCGCCACGTCGCCGTCCTGGATCAAGTCGTCGAGATGGACCGAATAGGTTTGCTGCCTGCCGCCGGCGGTACGCACCAGCACTGCATCGTTGCCGGCCGCATAGCGGGTCAGACCGCCGACTTCGATCATCGCGTCGAGCACGGTCATGTCGGTCCGGTACGGCAGCGCTTCGGGCCTAGAGGCCTCGCCGATCACCCGCACCTGTTCGTTGAACGGGCCGACGAACCCTTCGGCGATGACCGTGACCACCGGCTCCTTGATGTATTTCGCCAGACGCTGCTCGAGCTCCTGGCCGAGCTGGGTCGGCGTCTTGCCGATCGCGACCACGTCGTTGACCAACGGAATCGACAGGCGCCCGTCCGGCCGGACTGCGACCGTGACGCTCAACTCCGGATTGCGCCACACAAAGATGTTCAGCTTGTCGCCGGGGCCGATCACGTACTCGCTCGACGGCAATGCCGACGCCGGCGGGGCCGGCGGCAGCGGCGGCCCGCCGTGGCACCCGACAATGACGAGCGCAATCAGCATCCCTGCGGCGCGAAGCAACGTGCGGTGCACCTCTGCGCTCCTGTTCAGCATTCCGACCAGCGGTGAAAGGCGGCATCCCACAAATGCCGGTGGCGAAATACCGCACCCCCGGTTCCCGCGCGTCGCGGCAAGGTACTTGCAGCAGCCGCGCAGCTATAGCACCAGCCCGCCCGGTGCGCAACGAAGTTGTCGTTTACCATTCGCCTTGCCCGCCGACAAATGAGACAGCATAAGCGTACTCGACGCCGCAACAATTGCGGTTGCGCACGGCGCCGGCGGCGTGGCGACGCCCGCCATGACCCGTGCGGGCGACGGCAAGGGCGGCTGGCCGGCGGCAGCGGCGCGGCAGCGACGCCCGGTATGCAAGGTTTGGGCTTCATATCTCCGAACTTTGTAGCCGCCGCCAGGGTAGCGGCTGGTCCACAACGGCGCTCGATGATCGCTCATTCCCAGTGAACAAAGGATGAAAGCGCCCACCGGAGCGGCTGTCGGACCATCGCTCAGACCGCCAGCAGCTGCGCCAGCCCCGCGCCAGCCGGGGGCGCGCCGGGAAAGACCAGATCGAGCTGGCGGTCGGCGAGGCCCATATGCGGCCCGAGGATCGCTGCCAGCGCGGCGCGGAAATCGGTGGTGACCTCGAGGTCGCGGCGCTGGTAGAGCTGACCCGCCGCGAGGCCCGGCCACTCGCCATAGACCTGGCCGCCGTTGACGGCGCCGCCGGCGACCCAGATCACATTGCCGTGGCCGTGATCGGTGCCGCGGTCGCCGTTCTCGCGCACGGTGCGGCCGAATTCGGAGAGAACGACGACCACCGTGTCGCGCCAGGCAGCGCCGAGCCCGCGGGCGAGCAGGGCCAAGCCGTCGCCGAGCGCGCCGAGGTGTCGGGCGAGCTGTCCCTTGCCGCCGCCCTGATCGACATGGGTGTCCCAGCCGCCGAGACCGACGAAAGCGAGCCGGATCCGCTCGTCGCCGCCGATCAGGCGGCCGAGCCGCGCCGCCCGGGCGGCAAAGCTCGCCGGGGGCGGCGACCCGGCAGCGGCAATGTCTTGTTCGCGCGCCAAATCGCCGAGCAGCCGCGCCCGGGCGCTGCGGCCTTCGCGATAGGCGGCGCCGAGCGCGTCGTCCGCCGCATAAAGCCGGCCGAAGGCGCCGGCCAGAAGCGGCCGGTCGATCGGCATCGACCGGGCGTCGCCGGGTCCGAGCGGCAGATTGGCGACCGGTGCGGCGCCGAAGAGGATGCGCGCCAGGGTCGGGCCGACCATGATCGCGTCAGTCGGGCCGCGCCGGCCGGGCAGCGCCTGCAGCAGCCGGTTCATCCACCCGTCCGCGGTGGTGCTGCAGCCGGGCGTGCCGTTCTCGATGTAGCGCTGCGCCTCGAAATGCGAGCGGTTCGGGTCGGGCGACCCGGCGGCGTGGATAAAGGCGAGGCCGCGCTCGCGCCACAGCGGCAGCAGCGCCGCCAGCGCCGGGTGCAATCCGAAATGGCCGTCGAGCGCTGGCGCCCCGCCGGGCTCGGTCGGGCGGGCGATGGCGATCGTCGGGCGGGCTTCGTAATAGGCCGCATCGGCATAGGGCACGACGACGTTGAGACCGTCGACGGCGCCGCGCAGCAGGATCACGATCAGGCGTTTGGGGCCGCCGCTGCCGCTTCGCCCGGGGCCGGCCTCGGCGGTTGCCGCCCACGCGCCGCGGCCGAGCGGCACGATCGCCCCGGCGAGTGCCGCGCGCACCACGAGGCGCCGGGAAAACTCGGACCTGGTCATCGCAGCTCCTATTCACCGGCGCACATCATCGATGCATGAAATCGGGGCTGCCGAGGATCAGCGCGGCCCGCAGCACCGGCGGCGCAGCCGCGACCACCGCGCTGGTCGAGCCGGACAGGGTCGCGCCGAAGATCCGGTCGAGGCGCGCGGGGTCGACCGGGTCCGGCCGACGGGGTTCTCGTCCGGTCTCGGCGGCAGCAGGTTCGGGCTCGGCGCCGAGCGGCAGAAAGCCGCGGGCGAGCGCTACGGCGAAGTTGATCCGCTGCATCGTCGCCTCCGGGCTCAGCCAGGCTTCCTCGGTGTCCTGGTAGCCGTCCGGCGTCTGGCAACCGTAGAGCGGCATGCCGAGGCGGCTCATCCAGCCGAGCAGCGGGCGCACATTGTTGACCGGGACCCCGGCCGCGCGCACCGCCGAGATCACATATTCGTAGGGCGTCTTGTATTTCTGCCCGGCGCTGTCCCAAAATTCGGGGCTGGCGAACAAGCTCGCCAAGACCGCGCGAATGTCGCCCCCGGTGGCGAGAAAGCGGGCGGCGAGACGCTCGACCAGCGCCGGCGGCGGGGCGTCGGCGACAAAGTACTGGGCCAGCTCATAGCTGATATGGTGAGCCGTCGCCGGGCTCTCGGCGAGCATCTCGAGCGCCTCTTCGCCCTCGGCCCTGCCCTGGGCGACGAGCCGGCGCCCGAGAAACACCTTGGGCCCGTAATCGTGGCGAGAGCCCTCGAACACCGCGGCGACGCCCGGAAATTCCGCCGAGTTCGGCGGGTTGACCCGCCACCCGGTAAACACCCGAGCCAGCGTGGTGACATCGTTCTGCGTATAGCCGCCATCGACGCCCAACGTGTGCAGCTCCATGACCTCGCGGGCATAATTCTCGTTGAGCCCGCGCGCGACGTTCTGGGTGTTGTCGAGATAGATCAGCATCGCCGGGTGCTTGGCCACAGCAAACAGCAGGTCGCGGAACCGGCCGAGCGCGTAGGGACGGATCGCCTGTTCCTCGTAATCGCCGACCCACACCCGGTCGAGCCCATCGCCGGCAAAGACGTTGAAATGGTTGAACCAGAAATTGACCATCACCTGCTGCAGCTGGCGCCGGCTCAGCACCGCCTCGAGCACGCGCGCCGCCTCGGCCTGGCGAACCACCCGCTGCGCCCGGACCTGCCGCGCGCGGATCTCGGCCGAAGTCGGGCGGACCCCGTCGACCGTTCGCAATGGCCCGTAGAGCTGGCGCAGCGCCACCGCGTCGAGCCCCCTTGTGTCGAGCTGGGCCAAGGCAAAGCGCAGTGCGATCGGCTCGTCGATCGCCGCCGGATCGAGCTGTTCGGCGATGTAGCGCTCGACCCCGATCGCCTTCACATAATTGAAATCGTCGACGGTCGGGCCAAAAGCCAACCGATTCAGGACATGAATGACCCGGCGGTCGGCATCGGCGGCTCGCGCCGGCCCCAGCAGCGCGATCAGCGCCCCGGCTGCCAGCAGCAGTCGGGCAAAGCGGTGCGCCATGGATCGGCCGGGCGGGAAAAGGAAGGCCGTCATTTGGCCGATCAGCGGAGCGCCGGCACTCCGGCCGTGCTGTCGCCCGCAAAGTTCTCAGCCCGGTCTCGGACGCTCACGATCGCGGCGGTCCGGTCCGGCTCGCCGCAGACGATGTCGTGATAAGCCATTGCTGCCGCCCCCCGCCCCAGCCGAGCAAGGATAGCGCAAGCGCCGGCCCCGGCAAAGACCGCAATCGGCTTTGCGCCCGGAGCTTCCCGCCGCCTGGCCTCACCCCGCCGCGGAAGTCCGTCGCTCAGGGTGATCGGACCGCGCCGTTGGCGATCCAGCGATTGGCCGAGATTCGGATCAGAAAGGCGACGTCGGTGGCGCTGCAGCCGGCGGCCGAGGAGTTGAATGAGCCGTCGAATTCGGCGTTGCCCTGCGGGCTCAACGTCACCAGCGGGGTGTCGATCGCCACCGGCGACGCCGATGCGGGCGCGCAGACCAAGGTCCCCTTGACCTGGGTGACCGTGGCGGGGGTGCTGATGCTGTTGCCGCCGGCGAGAACGAGGCCCCTGACCTCGAAGTCGACCACGCCTTGGGAAAGATCGACATAGGCGTGGCCGCCGAGCGTCGACCAGGGCGCCATGCCGCCGCCGATGCCGCCGACGACATTGCCCGCCTGGATTATGCCGATGATCGTCTGCCAGCGCACGCTGTTGCTGTTGCCGCCACCGTCGGCCCTTGCGGCCGGCGCCAGCGCGACCAGCAGCAATGCGGCCCCGGCCACTCCTGCCGCGACCACTCTTGAACGGATTGCTCGTGAACGGATCGCTCCCATGGCTTTTCTCCCCGAAATTCGCGAGCCGGCTCGCCATCCTCCGCAGATCGGGGCCGGCTTTTTGCTTTCGGGCAGAATAATCCTGAAGGCGAATCGGCGCAAACTCCGCCGCCACCGCCGCCAAGGCGGCTCAGCCGACGATCTCAGGGATCAGCAAAAACAGATCGGTGTCGCCGGTTTCCTGCCCGGCGGCGGTCAAGAGCGCGTGTGCCTGGCCGCGATGATGGGTCTGGTGGTTGAAGAAGTGGGTAACCAGCAGCCGCTTTGGCGCGCGGATCTCGCGGTTGGCCGCGCCGCTGAACCAGACCAGGTCTTCGCCGAGCCAGGCGTCGTCGACCTTGTGCGCCCAGCGGGAGATCCCGGCATCGGCCGTCGCGCGCGCCGCGGCGAGCTCGGCGAAGTCGCCGATCATCTGCGCGCTCTCTTTGATCGGGGTCGCCGGCTTCTCCCAATCGTCGAAGCGCGACATCCACTGCCGGTCGCCCCACAGGACATGGGTCAAGGTGCCGTGGACCGAGCCCCAGAACGCGCCGCGCGGCGCCCGACGCTCGGCCTCCGACAACTCGGCCGCCGCGCCGTAGAGGCGCCGGTTCATCTCGGCATTGTAGGCGGCCATGGTGCGGACATAAGCCGGAGTAATCATCGCAAACCCTCCCTCGAACCGGCGCGCCTCAGCGGCCCTTGAACGGCCCCGGCCGGCGCTTTTCGGCAAAGGCGCGCGCCGCCTCGTGAAAATCCTCCGAGAGATAGAGCTTCAAGGGTGCTGTCTGCATCGCCACTTCGCGCTCGAGCTGCTCCAAATACCAGCGCCGGGTGCGCACCGTCGCGCGCACCGAAAGCGGCGGGTTCTTCGCAATCTCGAGGGCGAGCTCGCGCGCGGCTTGGAGATGGCTGCCCGCTGGCGCCACCCGGTTGACGATGCCGGCCGCCAGCGCCTCCTCGGCGGTAAAGAAGCGGCCGGTCAGCGCAACCTCGCTGGCAAAGGCCGCACCCCCGCGAAAATTTAATAAGGCCCAGTATTTCGAGCCGCCGAGCCCGCGCGAGGTTTCGGTCACCTGGAATTTGGTCCCGCACTCGGCGACGATCAGATCGCATTCGAGCACGATGCCGAGGGCGAGCCCCATCGCATAGCCGTGCGGTGCCGCGATCACCGGCTTCCAGTTGACCGAGCGGGTCAACAGATCGGCCGAGTTGGCGCCCCAGCCCTGCGGCCCACCATGCTCGAGGAACTCCTCGCGGCGGCGCAGCTGGCGCTGATGCACGTCGGCGCCGCTGGAGAAGGCGCGGCCGGCGCCGCAGATGATCGCGACTTCGGCTTGCGGATCGAGGTCGAAGCGGCGCAGCGCGTCGGCCAGGTGGCGCACCAGGTCGTCGCTGAACGCGTTCAGCCGATCCGGCCGGTTGAGGGTCAGGGTGACGATCCGGTCCGCGCAATCGTAAGTGACCAGGGTTTCGGCGCCGGCCTCAGCCATGTCTTTGCCCTCCGCGTGAGACCGGCGCACGGTTTGAGCGCCCGGTCTCAGCGGTCGAGATTGGTACGCGCCCGTGGTTTAGTCCAGTCCCCGCAGCCCACATTACCAGCGCGGCCAAACTGACGCCGCCCGCGCGGGGTGGCGCCGGGCGGGATGGGCTCGCCGCGGCAGCGGGCCCGTCGCCGGTTCGAGCTATTTGCCGGTGTTCGGCATGGCCCCGCCGGGGCTCGGCGGATTGGCGCCGGCGTTCGGCATGGTGTTGCCGGGGCTGCCCGCCCCATTCGCGGGCGCCATGCCGCCCGGCGTTGCCGGCGGCGCGCCCGATCCCTGGCCGTTGCCGAGCAGGCTGTTCATCGTGTCCTGGTCCAGCTGAGCTGTCACCGGCAGACCGTTCTTGCGCTGATAGCGCTGCAATGCCTGGCGGGTCGCGGAGCCGGCGATGCCGTCGATCCTGCCGCGGTAAAGATGATCCTGCCGCAGCTGCTGCTGAGCTTGGCGGATCTCGCCGCGCGACATCGCAGCACCAGCCCCGGCCGGCGCAGCACCGGCCATATTCGGCTGGCCGGGATTGGCGTTGCCATTGGGCGAAGGCGTCGCCGGCTGGGATGCGCCGGCCTGCGGCATCGACGATGGCGCGGCGCCGGTTGGCGGGGCCATGGCGCCGCTCGCCGGTGCTGCCGTCGATGGATCGGTTGGCGCCGGGTTGGTCATGTTGTCGCCGGCGGCGTAAATCGGGCCGGCGCCGGCGATTCCGAGGGCAATCACCGAAGCCGTCGTCAGGATCAGTCTTCTCATCAATACCTCCAAATTCTGTTTGCGGCGCATGCTGCGCCCGCCCGCACAAACCCCACCTCGCGCGGCGCGTTCCCGGCTGACACAGAAAAGCCCCACCGCTTCGTCGCTGCCCGGGCGTGGATTTACGCCGGCCCCACCACCAACCCCCGGCTGTGAGCGCGGCCACCGCCAGATATCTATATTACCCAACCGGCAGGCCTACCCGAACCGCGGGTCGGTCATTCGCGCCGGAACGTCACCACCAATACGTCGCGATAGGCCGGGCGGCGCGGATCGAGCGGCTCGACGGCGGTGACGCCGTGAAACAGGCGGCTGTCGTCGACCAGGGCCGAGTCGAGCGGCCGGGTCAGGGTGAAGCTGCCGAGCGGGCGCTTGGCCTGGTCGTAGATCGTGGTCTCGCCGCTCTCGACGTTCTCGCGCCGCACCATCAGCACCAGCACCCAATCGACGCCATCGCGGTGCATGCCTTCCGGGGTCGGCCGGCCGACCTCCCCCGCCTGGGCCTCGATGCGGAACTGGTGCAGCTCGACATGCCACGCCTCGGGCCGGATTGCCGCCGGGGTCATCCGGTCGAACAGCTCGTGGCAGGCGCGCAGGATCGCGTTCAGCGCCGGATGGCGGATGACCGGCTCGGTTACCGGCTCGAACCAGCGCTCGATGCCGCCGTTGAGCGGGTTGTAGTCTTGGCTCTGATAATGCGGCTGATGCGGCTTGCGCACGATCCCCGCCGGGCTGGCGCGCAGTGCTGCGAAGCGGCGGCGGCGATAGCGGCCGCCATCGGCCATGTAGGCGTCGACCCCGAGATCGTTCCAGCTGGCAGCGAAAGATTGCCAATCGCGCAATTCGGGCTCGCCGAGCAGGGCGCGCATCTGCGGCGCCTGGACAAAGGCGAAGCCCTCCTGTTCGATCGTCGCGGCGAGGATGCCGAGCGAGCCGCTCATCGGGCCTTGGCCTCCCTCACAACACCGCTTCGGCGACCGCGCGCAACCCCGCCAGATCGGCGCCGGCCAGCACCAGGGAGCCGACCCGATGGTCCGCCGCAAGCTCTTTCCAGGCCCGCAGCCGGTCGCGGATGCGCTCTTTCGGGCCGATCAGCGAGGTTTCGTCGATCAGCGCGTCGGGCACGGCGGCCTCGGCCTCCTTGCGCCTGCCGGCGAGATAGCAGTCTTGAATTGTCGCCGCCGCCTCCTCGTAGCCCATGCGTTTGGCCAGATCGTTGTAATAGTTCTTCGAGCGCGCGCCCATGCCGCCGATATAAAGCGCCAGATTGGGCCGGATCGCGTCGCGGCAGGCTGCCACATCGTCGCCGATCTTGACCCGGACATAGGGTGCGAGATCGAAATCGGCGAGGGTTTTGCCGTGGCCGGCCTTGGCCATGCCGTCGAGGATCGGCTGGATGACCGCCCCGGCCTGTTCCGGCGACATGAAGAATGGCAGGGTCCCGTCGGCCACCTCGCCGGCGGTGCGCAGCCCGGCCGGGGCCACCGCCGCGGTGTAGATCTTCAGGCTCGGGTCGCCATGGATGATGCTGCGCAGCGGCTTGCCGAGCCCGGTCGAGCCCGGCCCGGTGTACGGGATCTGATAATGCTCGCCGTGAAATTCGAGCGGCGCCGTGCGCTCGAGGATCTGGCGGATGATGGCGATGTATTCGCGGATGCGGGTCAAGGGCTTGCCGAACGGCACGCCGTGCCAGCCCTCCACCACCTGCGGCCCCGACGGCCCGACGCCGCACAGGAAGCGGTTGCCCGAGAGCGCCTGCAAGGTCATCGCCGTCATCGCCGCGCAGGCCGGCGTGCGCGCCGGCATCTGCATGATGCTGGTGCCGGCCTTGATCCGCTGCGTCTGCGCCAACACCCAAGCCACCGGCGACACCGCATCGGTGCCGTAGGCCTCGCCGCACCATACCGCCGCGTAGCCGAGCCGTTCGGCCTCGCGCACCAGATCCATGTCGATGCCGGCGGTGGCCGAGACCCTGAGCGCGATGGCCAATTTCATGTCGAGCTCCGAATAGAGGCACTTTTCCCGTCATTCCCGCGAAAGCGGGAAGCCAGGGACCAAAGGTCCGGTCGCTTGCCCCTGGACCCCCGCTTGCGCGGGGGTGACGGCAAGAACCGGTTTTCCTAGGTGCGAACTTTCTCCACCGCCCGGGCGACCCGTTCGACGGCGGCGAGCCAGTCGTCGAGGCTGCGCTCGGCGGGCTCGACCAGAACGTGGCCGACCCCGGCCTCGCCATAGCCAGCGAGCCGGGCGGCGAGCGCGCCCTCGTCCTTGCCGTCCCAGCCGCTGCGCACCGAGATTGCGAATCCGGGCTCGGGCCGCTGGGCGCGCAGCCGACGCGCGATCGGGGTGGCCTCCTCGGGCGACACCCGAGAGCCGTGCCAGCCGTCGAGCCGCAATGCGCGCTTCAGGGCCGGCTCCGAGCTGCCGCCAATCCAGATCGGGATCGGCTTTTCCGGCTGCGGCAGCATCCGCATGTCCTCGACCACCGCCGGGATATAGCGCGCCGCGAAGCTCACCGGGTCTTGCGACCAGACAGCGCGCATTAAGGCGATGCCCTCGTCCATGCGTCGGCCGCGCTCGGCAAACGGCGCGCCCAAGGCGGCGAACTCGGCTTCGAGCCAGCCCACCCCGGCGCCGAGGATCAGCCGGCCCTCGGAAAGGTTTTGCAACGTCGCCAATTCCTTGGCGAGCGGCAGCGGATGGCGCATCGGCAGCACCAGGACGCTGGTGCCGAGCCCGATCCGGTTGGTGCAGGCCGCGGCCCAGGTCAGGGTCAGCACCGGATCGTAAAAGATCGCCGAGGGCGGATAGGGCGCGTCCCTGGGCACGATGATATGCTCGCTCGCCCAGGCGTCGGCAAAGCCCAATTCCTCGGCCTGGACCGCGGCGCGCCGGATCGCCTGCGGCCCGGCCTTGCGCCCGATATGCGGCAGATGGATCCCGACCCGCATCGCTCTCCTCCAAAAACTTTCGAGATCTCGGGCGGCCGATCAGGACGGCGCAGAGGCGGCCAAACGGCGGGCGCGGGCGCGCATGTAGGAATTGCGGCTGCGCGGACGGCCCGGCTTGGCCTGCGGTCCGGCGGCCGCGCCGTTACCGCCGCTGCCAGGACCCGCGGATCGCCCGCCGTCGTAGCGGGCATTAAAGGCGTCCTCGGTAAACCCCGACTGCGCGGCGCCCGCCCCGGCCTGGCCGCCGATCTCTGGGCGATCGACTGGCATGGTTTCCTCCATGGTTTGTTGTGTCCCGTTGGCCGACGGCACCGGAGCCCGACGGCAGAACAGCCGACCCCTCGGCCGGCCCCAGGCTGCGCCGGGCTACTGCAGCGCCAACAGCTTGACGTCGAACATCAGGGTGGCGTTGGGCGGGATCACCCCGCCGGCGCCGCGGGCGCCGTAGCCGAGCTCGGGTGGGATGATCAGGGTGCGCTCGCCGCCGACTTTCATGCCGGCGACGCCCTCGTCCCAGCCGGCGATCACCTGATGGGCGCCGAGGGTGAATTGGAAAGGCTGGCCGCGATCGAGCGAGCTGTCGAACTTCGCGCCCTTGGCGCCGTCTTTATAAAGCCATCCGGTGTAATGGACGGAAACCTTGTCGCCGGCAGCGGCAGCGGCGCCGTCGCCGAGCTTGGTATCGGTGTATTTCAGTCCGTCTGGCATCTCGATCACCTGGCTTGGCGCCGCAACGGCGTGCCCAAAGGGCGCACCGGCGGCGATCATGGCGAGCGCCACGGCGGCGCCGGCGAGGCGGATCGGTATCATGATTTCCCGGCCTTTCGATATCAAAACGAGACACACGACGCCACGAGACACACGACATCAAAACGAGACACACGACGCCGCGACCGGCACGACCGATGGCGATCCCAACCCAGCGCCGACGCGATAGCAGGTTGGCCGCCTCGAGTCCAAGCCAATGAACCGCGCGCATTATCTGGATGCATAGTATTCATTAAGTCCCGGCGTGCAGGCGGATCAGCAAAGTTTGTTTGTGATCTAAAGCGACGCAATCAAGGGGAAGTTGTTGCTGGCGGCGGCCGCGAAGCGTAGCATTCGTTTCGCATCTTTCGAAGGGTGCGGGGTGGGCACCGGCCCGGGTGGGACAGGGCCCGCCGCGACGGCCCCAGGCTCGGACCGGGCGGGGCAATGAGGAGAAACAATCATGGCGTATGATCTTTTGATCAAAAACGGGCGTGTCGTCGACGGCTCGGGCGAGCCGGCGTTTGCCGCCGACGTGGCGGTGCAGGACGGCAGGATCGTCGGGGTCGGCAAATATGCCGGCGCGGCCGCCAAGCGCACGATCGACGCCGAGGGGCGGGTCGTGGCGCCCGGATTTATCGACCATCATACCCATTTCGATCCGCAGGCGGTCTGGGACCCCTATTGCGGCTCGTGGGTGCACAATGGCCACACCACGGTCGTCGTCGGCCAATGCGGCCAGGTCATCGCCCCGGTTCGGCCCGGCGACGGCGAGTGGTATCTCGAATTCTTCTCCGACGCCGAACAGATCCCGCTCCCGGTGCTGAAGGCCGGGGTGGACGTAACCTGGGAATCGGTCGGCGACTATCTGAACGCCCTCGGCAAGCGGCGCGGCATCAATGTCGGCACCTTGGTCGGCCATTCGGGCATCCGCCGCTATGTGATGGGCGAGGCGGCATCCGAGCGGCAGGCGACGCCGGAAGAATTGGCGGCGATGCAGCGGCTGATCCGCGAGGCGATGCACGACGGCGCGCTCGGCTTCTCGACCGCGCCGAAAGATCGCGGCGACCCGGCCGGGGTCGGCAATGACGAGGAGCGCTGGGCGCTTGCCAGCGTGCTCGGCGAACTCGGCACCGGGGTGTTCCAGGTCGCCGGCGGCGCGCCGGGCGGCACCAAACAAACCCGCGAGGTCGCCCGCCAGCTGGCGGCGCGTACCGGCCGTCCATCGATCTACAACTTAATGTCGGATCCGATCGCCAATCCCGACGAGTGGGTCGAGCATCTGCGCTGGCTCGAGGACGGGTTCAAGAGCGGCGCGCGCTGCTACGGCTCGTGCCTGTCGACCGTTGCCGGCGCGATTTTTGATCTGCAGCGCGGCCTCAATGTGCCGCAGGATGAGGACATCACGCATCCCGAAGGCATCTTCCGCGGCATGCCGACCTGGGACAAGGTCATGGCCCTGCCCTATCAGGAGCGGATGCGGGCATTCCGCGATCCCGCACTGCGTCAGGCGCTGTCGGCGGAGGCGGTCGAAGGGACGGTTGAGCAGCAAGGCGGGATGACCGACCGACGCGGCCGCGCCCGCGGCTTCTTCAACCGGCGCTGGGATCTCGTCGAGGTGTTCATGACGACGAAGGGGCAGAACCGGCATCTCGAGGGCAAGAGCGTCGCGCAGATCGCGAAAGAGCAGAACAAGGGGATCATGGACGCCTTCCTCGATCTGTCGCTCGACGAAGACCTGAACACCTGCTTCCAGGCGATCGACCGCAACGGCGATCCGAAGACTCAGAAGCAGATCCTTGGCTCGCAATATACCGTGATCGGCACCAGCGACGGCGGCGGCCGGCCGCACACCGCCGACCGGCACGAAACCAGCACGAATCTGCTGGGCCACTGGGTGCGCGAACAGCAGGTGATGACCCTCGAAGAGGCGGTCTATCGGCTGACCGGCAAGACCGCGCTGATGCACGACATTACCGATCGCGGCTTCATCGCCGCCGGCAAGGTCGCCGACATCACGATCTTCGATCCCGATACGATCGCATCGAAGCCGCGCGAGCCGGTCGCGAACTTGCCCGCGGGCGGGGTGCAGGTCAGGCGCGACGCGGTCGGCATCGACTACGTCGTGGTCAACGGCAGCGTGCTGCTCGACAACGGCGAACTGACCGACGC
>DASYNW010000038.1:0-52479 GCA_036008325.1 Allostellaceae bacterium | reverse complement strand
GCGAGATTGCCGCGTCGCCCTGCGGGCTCCTCGCAATGACAGCGTCGTAAAGAAATCGTGCAAACTTGTGATCCACCACTCTGGCGCCGGTCAGTGCAGGGTGAGGCCGGGCATGTAGGTGGGGGGGTCGAGGCCGACGCCGACCAGATGGCCGAACAATTTAGCCAGGATGCGGCGGTCGGTTTCCGGCAACGGCGGCTTCAGGATCGAGGCGATGTTGGCGCGCAGATGCTCCGGGTCACCGGTGCCGAACAGCACGACATCGACCCCCGGCTCGTGCCGGACAAAGCGATAGGCGGCCTCGGTGACGTTGGCGGCGCCGCCGTCCTGCTCATGGATCAGGAAACCCAGCGGATTGGGCGCGTCGTCGAGCCAGCGCGGCAGCGCCTTTCGGGCGACCAGCTCGCGCAGCGCGGTCTTGAGCCGGTCCGGCTTGGAAAAGATGTTGCGCACCACGAACATCAACAAGGTGCCGACCCCGTTGGCGATGGTGCGCGGAAAGACCGCGGTGCGCGCGTTCTGGTGCATCATGTGAAAGCCGAGCATGACCACGTCCCAGATGCCGTCCTCGACCGCGCGCTGCAGCATCCTGTGCTCGGCGTCGCTGGAGCCGGTCTCGGTGACGCCCAGATGGCGGATCTTGCCCTTGGCCTGTTCCTTGAGCAACGCCGGGGCGATCACCTCGCGGGCGCGGTCGTAGGCTTCGGGCGAGACGCCGTGCAATTCGAAGATGTCGATGCAGTCGATGCCGAGCAGCTTCAGCGAATTGTCGAGGCTGGCGACCGCCCGCTCGGCCGCGGAGCCGGCCCCGCCGCGCGGGATCCACGCCTTGGTGGCGATCACCACCCGGTCGCGCGGCAATCCCTTTAGGGCTTTGCCGAGCACCTCTTCGGTGCCGTAAACGGCGGCGGTGTCGAACAGGTTGACCCCGAGATCGAAGGCCTGGTGCACCAGCGCCACCGCCTCGGCCTCGCTCCGGCCGGTGCCGAGCCCGAGCCGGCTGAACCCGCCGCAGCCGAGCCCGGCGACGCTGACCTCGATCCCGGTCCGGCCAAGGGTGACGTATTCCATGCGTCCGCTCTCCGCCGAGGGTTTGCTGCTCTAATTCTTATGCAGAAACCCGATCGACAGCCAGGGGAAGGCGGCGACGATGATCAAGGCCACGACCAAGGCGCCGATATAGGGCCAGATTCGCCACAGCGCATCGTCGGGCGAGATCCGGCCGATCGCGCAGGCGCCGTAAAACCCGACGCCAAACGGCGGCGCGAACAGCCCGATCCCCATCGCCAGGATCACCACCATCGCATAATGCACCTCGTGCACGCCCATCGCCTTGGCCACCGGGAACAGCAACGGCCCGAACAAGACGATCGCCGGCAGACCCTCGAGCACGCTGCCCAGCACGATGAACACCAGGATCGAGATCGCCAAGAACCCGGCCTTGCCGCCCGGCACCCCGGCCATTACGTTGACCAGCCATTGCGAAAAGCCGGACTGGGTCAAGGCCCAGGCCATCGCCGTCGCGGTGCCGATAATCATCATCACCGCACCGGTCAAGGATACCGTATCGACCAGGATCGGGTAGAGCCGGCGCCAGTCGAACTGGCGATAGATCAGGAGCCCGAGGAGTGCCGTATAGACGACGCCGACGGTCGAGACCTCGGTCGCGGTGGCGATCCCCTCAATGACCGCAAAGCGGATCACGAAGGGCAGGGTCAGGCCCGGCACCGCGATCAGAAACGCGAGGGCGACCTGGCGCGCCGGCGGCCGCTTGCCGCCGCCGGTATCGGCGCGGCGCGAGCGGAACCAGGCGACGACGACCAGCGCCAACGCCGCCACCGCGGCCGGCAACAGACCGCCGGTAAACAAGGCCGCGATCGAGATGTTGGTGACCGAGCCGATCGTGATCAGGACGAGGCTCGGCGGGATCGTCTCGGACATGGCGCTCGAGGTCGCCAGCATCGAGGCGAGCTCGCCGGGATGGGCGCCGCGCTTGAGCATCTCGGGAAACAGGATCGGCGCCACCGCGGCCATGTCGGCGGCTTTCGATCCCGAGATCCCAGAAACCAGGTACATGGCGCCGAGCAGCACGTAGTTGAGGCCGCCCTTGACGTGGCCAATCAAGGCCGCGAGGAAATTGACCATGACCCGCGCGATCCCGGTCATCTCCATTAAAAGGCCGAGAAAGACGAACATCGGCACCGCGAGCAGCAGCAGGTTCGAGATGCCGTCGTCGATGCGGTTGACGACGATCGACAACGGCAGGCTGGTGGTCAGCGCCAGATACGAAAAGGTGGCGATGCCAAAGGTGAAGGCGATCGGCACGCCGATGATCACACAGACCGCGACCAGCACGACAAAGAACAACACGAGGCTGCCATTGCCGATTGCGATCAGCAGCGGCTGGGCCAGCCACAACCCGAGGGCCACCGCGCCGACGACGGCGACGGCCAAGGCGAGGCCGCGCCAGCCGGTGGTTTCGAGCAGGCGCAAGAGCGCCACGATCGCCAAGAGGGTCGAGCCGACCAGGATCGCCAGCACGCGGTAGCCGTCGGAGATCGGCAGGGTGATCAACATCGTCGATTGCTGGACCTGCAGATACTGCGCCGCCGGCATCAGGATCTCGAGGACGAAGACGATGATGACCAGGGCCCCGACCGTCCCCAGCCACCGGCCGCGTTCGGGGCTCAAGGAGTTGACGAAGGTGGTCAGCCGCATATGCCCGTCGCGGCGAAAGGCAACGACGGCGCCGAGCATCGCCAGCCACAGAAACAGAAAATTGGCGAGTTCGTCGGTCCACATCAGCGGGCTGTTGAAGACATAGCGCGAGACGACGCCCGCAAAGAGGATGCCGACCTCGGCCAGCACCAACAGCGCGCCGGCCGCTTCGGCCAAGGTGCCGATCGCGAAATCGACCTTGAGGGCGAGGCGCCGTGTGCCGGCCCAGGCCGGATCGCCGCCGGCGGCGATGGCTCGCGGCAGTCGCGGCGCCTCGCTGCTCATGCCAGCGGGCCTACATACTGTTCGAGCAAGGCCCAGGCCTTGTCGCCCGACTTCTTTTTCATGTCGTCGTAAAATCCGGATTTCTTCAGCTCGTCCTGAAACGGCTTCGTATCAGGGCTGTTGAACACCATGCCCTTGCCCTCGAGCTTTTTGGTTTCGGCCTTGGTCATGACCTGCCAGTCGGCGCGCTCCAGCAACGCCTTGGCGTTGAACTCCTTGTCGGCCAGCTGCTGCAGATCGGGCGGCAGCCGCTGCCAGGCTGCATTGCCGAACGAATAATGGATGCCGGCCCAGACATGGTTGGTCAGGCTGCAATATTTCTGCACCTCGTAGAGCTTGGCGGTGTCGATCAGCACCAGCGGGTTTTCTTGGCCATCGACGACGCCGGTCTGCAAGGCGCTGTAGACCTCGCCGAAATTGATCGGGGTCGGCGACGCGCCGAGATGCTGGAACAGCGCTATCAGATAGGGCGCCACCGGCAGCCGGATCTTAAACCCTTTCAGATCGGCGGGGGTCTGGATCGGCTTGGTCCGGGTGGTGATCTCGCGAAAGCCGTGATCGCAGCAATTGTGAACCACCTGAAAGCCGATCTGGTGCGAGATCGTACGCAGATAGTTGCCGAGATCGCCGTCCATCGCCTTCCAGATATTCTGGTAGCCGAGAAAGGCATAGCCGACGCCAAAGATGCCGCACGCTTCGTTGCGCGGCGCCAACAGGTCGATCGGCAGGAAATACATTTCGAGCGCGCCGGCGATCGTCTGCGAGATCATCGCCGTGTCCTGGCCGAGCACGCTGTTGGTGTATAGGGTGATGTCGAGCCGGCCATTGCTCTGTTGCTTGATCGCCTTCATCGCTTCCCGGCCGCGGATGCACATCGGATGTCCGTCCGGCAGCGCGGTGCCGCATTTATAGGTGAATTCGGCGGCATCGGCCGGCCAACGCAGGATCATCGGCGCGGCCACTCCGGCCGCGGCCGCGACCGCGGCATTCGACAGCAATTTTCTACGCGACACGCTCATCGACATTTCCCCTGGTTCAACGTGGTCCATCGCCTGGCGCGCAGCCCGCGGCCGCGCCGCCACAAAGCGGGATGGTCTGCCGGGCGGTCAAGTCAGAACCCCGACATATTTCTCGAGCAGCGCCCAGGTCTGGTCGCCGATCTTCGCCTTCATTTCCGGATAGAACCCGGTCTTGTGCAGCACCTCGCGGAACGGTTGGGGGTCCGGCGAATTGAACGTCAAGCCCTTGCTGGTCAAAATGGCGACTTCTTTTTTGGTCATGACCTGCCAATCGGCGCGTTCCTCAAGCGCCTTTTGATTGAACTGTTTTTCCGACAGCTGCTGCAAGTCGCGCGGTAGCCGGTTCCAGGCGATGTTGCTGAACGTGAGATGAATTCCGGCCCAGGTGTGATTGGTCAGGCTGCAATATTTCTGCACCTCGTAGAACTTCGCCGTGTCGATCAGAATCAGCGGGTTCTCCTGGCCGTCGACGATGCCGGTCTGCAGCGAGCTATAGATCTCGCCGCCGTTGATCGGGGTCGGCGAGGCGCCCAAATGCCGGAACAGCGCGATAGCGATCGGGGCAAACGGCAGGCGGATCTTGAAGCCTTTGAGATCGTCGGGCGTTTTGATCGGCTTGGTCCGGGTGGTGATCTCGCGAAACCCGTGGTCGTAGCAATTATGGATGCAATGGAGGCCGATCTGCCCGGCAATGCCGCGCAGATGGTCGCCGAGCTCGCCATCCATCGCCGGCCAGATGTGATCGTAGCCGAGGAAGGCATAGCCGACGCCGAAGACGCCGCAGGCCGGGTTTTTCTCGGCCAGAATGTCGAACGCCATCGTGTACATCTCGAGCGCCCCGGCGATCGCCTGCGACATCATCGCCGTGTCGCCGCCGAGCTCGCTGTTGGTGTAGAGCGTCATGTCGAGCCGGCCGCCACTCTCCTCCTTGATCGCCTTCATCGCTTCGCGCACGCGGATCGCCATCGGATGGCCGTCGGGCAGCGCGCTGCCGCATTTGAAATTAAACTCGGCCGCATCGGCCGGCCAGCGCAGGATGGCGGCGGCAGCGATGCCGGCGCTGCCGCTTTTGAGCAGCCTTCTGCGCGACAACGTCATCGGTGTTTCCCCCCGCATCGATCGGCGGACTTATGCCCGCAGGTCCGGGAGCATTCCCCTTTTGCCGAAGCGGCGTCAACCGGCGCCGCAACAGGTCCGCCGCGCGTGACGCCGGCTGCCGAAATATGACAAACTGGCTCAGTATGGCGGGATGCGGCATTCCGCCCTGATCGCGGCAGCCTGATCGCGGCAGCCGATCCGGAGAACCAGGCATGATCACCAAATTCACCACGGTTTACGCCGGCCACGTCGATCTTCCCGACCGCGGGCAGGAGGCGACGCCAGCCAACGAGCGGCGCTATTCGAACCAGCACCTGGCCAGTGTCTTTGAAAAGACCGAGGCGATCGCCAAGCAGATGGACGCCCTCGGCTACGAGACCTTGTGGCTCGCCGAGCATCATTTCCAGCACGAAGGCTACGAGTGCATCCCCAATATCCTGATGCTGGCGGTGCATCTGGCGCATGTCACCAAGCGGCTCAAAATCGGCTGCGGCTTCAACATCGTGCCGATGTGGCACCCGCTGCGGCTGGCCGAGGATTTCGCCGCCGCCGACATCCTGACCGGCGGGCGCACCGTGTTCGGGGTCGGCCGCGGCTATCACACCCGCGAGGTCGAAACCTTCGGCGGCCCGATGCTCGACGGCGAAGCCAATCGCGAGGTCTTCGAGGAGGGGGTCGAGATCATCTTCAAGGCGTTCAACGAAGAGTCGTTCTCCTACCAGGGGGCGCACTACACGCTGCCGCCGCGAGTGCCCTATCGCGGCTACGAACTCGAAAAGCTGACCCTGGTGCCGCGCCCGATCCACCTGCCGGTCGAATGCTGGCAGCCGATCGTCAGCGCCAGCCCGCGCGGGCTCGATTTCATGATCAGGCACGGCATCAAGGGTGCGGTCGGCGGCGGCGCGGCGACGATGCAGGGCGGCCCGATCATCGCCTACCAGCAGGCGGCGGCGCGCGCCGGCAAGGATTTGCAGCTCGGCGAGGATTTGCAGCTGGGCCTGCATTTCCATCTCGCCCGCACCCGCGAGCAGGCGGTCCGCGAGATCAAGCCGATCTACGAGGAACATGTGAAGATGTTCGCACCGTTGGGGTTTGTGCCGGGGCTGACCCCGGCGCAGGCCGACGCGGTGGCGCAGCGCGGCGGTTGGGACAAGGCCGGCGTGCCGACTGTCGAGCATTTCATGAAATTGGGCTCGTGGTTCGCCGGGACGCCCGCGGAGCTGATCGAATTGCTGAAGGGCTTCGAAGAGCGCTATCCCGGCATGCAGCACATCAGCCTCAGTAGCCCGATCGGCACCCCGCAGGCGACCATGCTCGAACAGTTCCAATGGGTCGCCGAGGAGGTGATGCCGGCGTTCCACGGCAACCGGGGCTGAGTTCGGAAAAGGACTGCCCCGGTCGGGCCGGGATTGCTTCGTCGCTCCGCTCCTCGCAATGACAAACCCGGGCCGTCATTGCGAGCCAAGCGAAGCAATCTCGCGCCGGCTGGGAACGACGGAGCGGATTGACGGCGGCTTCGCGACTTTGCTAAGTTTGGCCTTAGCAAATCTGCGAAGGGTTGCCCGATGACCGTTCTGTCCCGAAAGTCCGCCAACGATAGCGCAACCATCGCCGCGCAATGCGCGCGCCAGCTCTTGGAGCTGCGCGGCCGCACCGGCGAAACGCAGCGAGCGCTGGCGCAGCGGCTCGCCATGACCGAGTCGATGATCTCGCGCCTCGAGCGCGGCGATCACGTGCCGAGCCTGAAGACCCTATGCCGGATCGCCGATGTGTTTGGCCGGCGGCTCGAAATCGTCTTTCACGAGCATCAGCACACCCATCCCGACGGCACCCGCCATTCGCACCCGCACAGCCATCTCGATCCCGATCACCGGCATCCGCACGCAGACGGGCACGATAACGGTCATGGGGATGGACACGGAGATGAGCCGTGATCCACGGCCCGGAGCTGCTGCTGGTCGGCGCCGTCGCCGCGGTCGGGGTGCTACACACGATCGTGCCGGACCATTGGGTCCCGATCGCGCTGATCGCCCGCCAGCGCGGCTGGTCGAAGGCGGAGACCGCGCGGGCGGCGCTGCAGGCCGGGACCGGCCATGTACTCTCGACCCTGCTGATCGCGGCGGCCGTGTGGCTGGCCGGGATCGCTTTCGCCGACCGCTTCGGCCATCTCGTCGATGCGCTCTCCGGTGTCGCCTTGATCGGTTTTGGCGGCTGGGTCGCAGTTTCCGCCTGGCGCGAGCTGCAGCCGGGGGATGGCCATCAGCACGGTCACGGTCATAGCCACGGTCACAGCCACGACCATCACCATTCGGCCGGGCACGGCGATGATGCGATCGATCGGCATGAGTTCGATCATCGGCATTCGCATCCGCAGGCAACCGCGTTTTCGGGGGCGGCGTTCTCAGGGGCGGCGGACGATCCGCTTTACGCCCCGCTGCGGGGCGAGAGCGCGCTCATAACCCACCACACCCACATCCACCGGCACGGACGCGGCGCGGCCCATGTTCATTGGCACGACCATCTGCCAGCGAGCGACCACCCGATGCTCGCCGGGTTCGCTAGCGCCCCGCCTTTGCACCTGCACCGCCACAAGACGACGGCGCGCACCGCGCTGTTGCTGGTCCTCGGCTCGTCGCCGATGGTCGAAGGCATCCCGGCATTCTTTGCCGCGGCGAAATACGGGGCCAAGCTGCTGGCGCCGATGGCCGCGGTATTCGCCCTCAGCACGATCGCAACCTATGTCGTCCTGTGCGTCTGGTCGAGCGCCGGGCTGCAGCGCCTGCGGCTCGGCGCGTTCGAGCGCTACGGCGAGGTGCTGAGCGGCGCCGTCATCGCCTTGGTCGGGGTCATCTTCGGCCTCTGGCCCGCTCTTTAGCAGCGCCCCGCTGTTTCACCCGGCGCCGATGTTCCGCAGGCGTGTCGCGGAATTATGCAGCGGTATCGGTAAAATCGTCGCGGTACCGCCCCTCGGCCAGCGCACGCTGCCGCCACGACATCAATACGCCGAGGACGACGACCAGGTAGAGCGTGCCGACAGCACCAACCCCGTAAGCCACGATCCGCAGCATGCCCATCTCCGATTCTGCAATCTCACGCGCCAACCTGCTAACGCAACCATCGATCGGCCATTCCCTTGGCTCATTCATCGCCACCGATCAGCGCGCCGCCAATCAACGCGCCACCTGGGCCAATGCCGCGCGCAGGTCGCCGGTCCACCGGCCGGCCGCCGCCAGCAGAAAGCCGATATCGGTCTGGGTCGTGACAAACCGCACGCCCTTGCGGATCAGCTCGACCTGGCGAGCGACATTGCGCATGCCGCCGAGCCCGGCGAACTTGCCGTGCGCCTTGGCCGCGGCGATGGCCCGGTCGATCGCCGAAAAGATCTCCGGGTCGTCGAAGCGGCCGGGCTTGCCGAGCGCCGTCAACAGATCGTTGCTGCCGATATGGATCACGTCGACCCCGTCGACCGCGGCGATCTCCTCGATGTTGGCGAGCCCCTCGCGGGTTTCGATCATGCAGACGACGAGGGTCGCCTCGTTCAGCATCGCCATGCTGTCGGCGACCGGCACCGCGCGGTAGTCGAACACCGGGTACCCGCCGCTGACCGAGCGCTTGCCGATGGGCGCGAATTTGGCGGCATCGACCCCGCGCCTCGCATCGGCCGCATTGTTGACGTCGGGAAAGACGATGCCGGTGACGCCGTTGTCGAGCAGCAACGAGGTGTCCGGGTCGGCGCAGCTGCGCACCCGCGCCAGCGGCGCGATGCCGCAGCCCAAGGCCGCCTGGGCGATGTGGCCGATCGTCTCCAGCGAAAACAGCGAATGCTGCACGTCGATAAAGATGAAATCGTGGCCGGTGGTTTTGGCGATGCGGGCGATGTCGCCCGAGCGCGCGATCCGCACGTTGAGGCCGAGCGCCACCTCGCCGGCCTTCATCCGCTCCTTGACCGGGTTGGTCAGCGCCGCGCCGTCGGGTGCAGCCATTTCATCCCCTTTCCCGTTGATATCGCGCCCAGAGCGCCTCGCTTGCGATCACGGCCGGCGCGCCTGTCACGAGCCCTTGGGCGAGGCCAGCAGGTCCGCGAGCCTCGTCTGCATCATCTTCGCCTTGTAGGACGCGATCGCATAGACCCAGTGCGATACTCGCTGGTCGATCTTCTTCGCCTCGGGCGCGGTCTTGCCGGAGCCGGTCGCGGCGAGTGCGATCCAGTTCTTGTTATCGTGCTGAAACAGCTTCAGATCGACCCTCAGACCGTCGAAGGTGGTGTAGGAGGCGGTGGTGACGCCGCTGGCCGGAACCGGCAGCTTCGCGGCTGGCCGCACATCGTCGAGGTCGAGGCTTTCGAGCGCCATCGCCGGTTCGCCGAGGGCTGTCTCGTCCTTATATTTGGCGTTTGCCGGCGCGCCCACGACCGCGAATTTCGCCTTTGGCCCGGCCCGGTCGAGCACCAGGGTCGAGCCGTCGGGCTGGGTCAGGCTGACTTGGGCGACCCGGCTGTCGGCGAGGTCGACGATCCCGCGATCGAGCCAGTTCGCCGGCGTATCGGAAAAATCGAGCGAGCCGCGGGCGAGCCACGATTGTGGGTCGCCTGGCTTTCGGACATAGACCCCGTCATTGCCGGCGCCGAGCCGGTCGTAACGCCGCTTGCCGACGATCAGCCGCGCCAGCACCGCTCCGGATTTGGCCTTGAGGGTGACGAGGGTCGATTTGCCCTTGCCGGGATCCTCGACTTGGAGGCGCGAGTAGAGATCCGGCCGGCGCGTCATCGGCTCGGCCAGGGTCATGTCGGCCACGGCCAATACGATCTGGCGGATTTTGCCGCGGGCCGCGGGATAGCCGCCGTTTTGCTGGACGAGCCAGGCATCGCCCTGGCGCACAAAGGTCAGGTCCAGGCCGGCGCGCCGAACCGCGACCGAAGCGACCCGGCCTACCTTGTCCGCCAGGCCCGGGAATGCCCGCCGATTTGGGCCGGCACGATTGACGGCGTAGCCGCCGGTGGCGAGCGCCACCACCGCGAGCACGACCAGCACCGCGGTCGTGGCGGCGAGCAGGATCAGGCTGCGCTTTTGCATGACGGGTTCTCGCGACTTTGGCGGCCGGCGCCGCTCATGCTTCGGCCGCTCATGCTTCAAGCGTGCGGCGGCGGCGGCGCTTCACGCGAACCGCTCCGACCACGATCGCGACCACGGCGACGATGATCGGGATCAGCGCGATATCGAGGAATTCAAACTCTTCCTTCAGCTCCTCGATGTTTCGGCGCAATGCCGCCTGCACGTTGCGCAGCTGGCGGCGGGTTTGCACCATGTCGGCGCGGAATTGCTCGATCGCCCTCGTTTGCTCGGGCGACAGGGTGGCGGGGCTGTCGGCCTGATCTTTGCCGGTGAGGTCGGCGAGCTGGGCCTGGGTTGCCTTGAGCTTCGTGCGCAAGGCCTGCTCTTCGGCGCTGTAGCGAGCCTGGGCCTCGCGATGAATGCGGTCGACGACCGTGAACGGACGGGCCGCGGTGCCGCGGCTGCGCAGCCCGATCAAATCCTGGCCGCCGGCCAGCACATCGATGGCGTCGGCGACGAAATCGCCGTTGTTGGCGACCGGCACGGTCACCTGCCGGCCGAAGAAATCCTGGCTCTGCACCCAGAGGCGGTCGTCGAGCAGGTCGGTGTCGGCGACGACCACGACATTAATCGGATGCACCGACTGTTTGAGCCAGGCGGCCGCGGCGGGCGGTTTTGCCGGCTGTCCGGGAAGGCTCTGCTTGGGAGCCGGCTCGGCCGCGGCCGGCGCTTTCGGCGGGCCGTTCGGGAAGGCGGTCTGGACCATGCCGGTGACGTGGGCGGCCAGGATGTAGCGCTTGCCGCTGGGCTTGAAGTCGGCGAGGAGGCCGGCGACGTCGGGCATTCCCTGGAGCTTGTCGACCGGGATCTCGGCCGAATCGCGCGAGGTCCAGATCAGCGGCTCGATCGTCGTCTTGGCCCCGGGCAACGGCTGGAGGATGCCGGCCGAGGCCATCGCGATGTGGCTCAGATCGGCGGTGATCATGTCCTTGCGATCGAGGTTCGCGGCATGGAGGTCGAGCCAGGCGACGTAATCGAGCGGCTGGTCGCCATGGCCCGGCACCGGGACATCGACCTCCTGCGCATCGCGGCGGTCGCCGGCCACGACCTTTGGCAGCATCTCGATGCCCCACGACTTGAACAGCGGCTCGAGGTTGCTCGCGGTCGGCGAGCCCGGCGGGTTGGTCTGGCTCGGCTGCGAGGCCTGCATTTCCGAATCCGGATCGACAAAGATCAGTGCCTTGCCGCCCTTCAGCACGAACTGGTCGATCGCGAACAGGGTCTGCCGTGGCAGGTTCTGCGGATGGACCAGCATCAACACGTCGACATCGGCCGGGATCGCCGCCAACGTTGTCGACAACGGCTCGACCTTGTCGAGCTGCTGCAATTGCTGGATGACGGCCATCGGCTGGCTCGGCCGGCCCTGCATCATTGCCGTCATGTCGCCTTCGAGCGGCAGGCTGCTGATCAGCCCGACCACGGTCTTGTTCGGAAAGGCCAGGCTGTGAATGAGCTTGGTCAAATCGTATTCGAGAAAGCGCTCGCGCGTCGGCGAGAAGAACGCAATGACCTGCTGATCGTCGGTCGAATTGGTCGCGGCGAGGCCGAAATAAACCTGGTCGCCCTCGCTGTCGAGCGGCACCGCCTGCAGGCCAAAGGCCACTGCCTGGTCCTCGACCCGCGAAAACGGCTGTGGATGGTAGACTTCCAGCCGAAGCTTGCCGTGCGCGGCGGCGACGTACTGGTCGAGCAATTCATGCACGCGCTGAGCGTACACGCCGTAGGCTGGGACCTCGTCGCCGAGCCGGTTCGAATAGTAGAAGCGCAGGGTGATCGGCTCGCCGATCTGCGAGAGCGTGTGGAGGGTCCCGGGCGACAAGGTATAGAGATGGCCGGCGGTCAGATCGAGCCGTGCGGTAAAGAACCGGCCGATAATGATGTTGGCCGAGACCGCGATCAGCGCGATGCACACGAGCGCCGTGATCGCGATGGCGCGGCGCGAGGCGAAAAAGCCGCCGGTGCGGCTCGTCGAATTCATCTCACTCGGCCTTTTCGAGATCAATGAGGATCGCGTTGGCGAACAGAAAGGCGATCATGATCGAGGCGAAGTAGGCGACGTCGCGCACATCGAGGACGCCGCGGGTGATGGCGCTGAAATGGTCGAGAAAGCTCGTCTGCGCGACCGCGCCGATCAGCCACTGCGGGGCCCAGCCCTGGAACAGCCCCAGCACCACCGGCGAGCCGGCGACGGTAAAGACAAAGGCGATGGCCGCGGTCACGACAAACGCGATCACCTGGTTCTTGGTCGCCGCCGAGACGCAGGCGCCGATGGCGAGCAAGGCCCCGGCCATCAGCCAGCTGCCGATGTAGCTCGCCACGATCACGCCGTTGTCCGGGCTGCCCAAGAGGTTGACGGTGATCCAGAACGGAAAGGTCAGGGCGAGCGCAATCCCGGCAAAGCACCAGGCGGCGAGGAATTTTCCGACCACCGCCTCGGTCATGCGGATCGGCAGGGTCAGGAACAGCTCGATCGTCCCGCTCTTGCGTTCTTCGGCCCACAGCCGCATCGACAACGCCGGGATCAGAACGAGGTAGAGCCACGGATGAAAGGCGAAGAAGGGCTGCAGATCGGCCTGCCCGCGCTCGAAGAAATTGCCGATGAAAAAGGTCAATACCCCGGCCATGACCAGAAAGATGACGATGAACACATAGGCGAGCGGGGTGGCGAAATAGCTGGCGAACTCGCGTCGGAAGATGGTGAGGACGTTGCGCATGACGGGTCAGGCCGCCTCGGCCAGCGGGGCCGGCGAGATTGGCGCCGTCGTGATCGTTCGGAACACGTCGTCGAGCCGGCCGTGCTCGACCCGCAACAGGGTGACCGGCCAGTGATGCGCGCGGGCGAGATCGGCGATGTCGGCGACGATGTCGGCGCCGTCGCGCGGCAGGACCAGGAACCCCCCGCCCTCGCCATCCGGGGCCGGCTCGACTGCGGCCACCGCGGGCAGGCGCTGCAATGCGGCGAGGATCTCCGCGGGGTCGCCGGCGGCGACGAGGCGCACCGCATTGTGGCGGCGCGAGCGCCGAGCCAGATCAGCCGGGGTCGCGTCGGCGAGAATCCGCCCATGGGCGATGATGATCGCGCGGCTGCACACCGCCTCGACCTCTTCGAGCAGGTGGGTCGAGATGATGATCGCCTTGTCCGGGCGCATGGCCGCGATGATCTTGCGCATCTCGTATTTCTGGTTGGGATCGAGCCCGTCGGTCGGCTCGTCGAGGATCAGCACCGGGGGGTCGTGCAACAGGGCCTGCGCTACCCCGACCCGGCGCCTATACCCCTTCGACAGGGTCTCGATCGGCTGATGCAGAACCTCGGCGATATGGATCATCTCGACCACCCGGCCGATGTGCCGCTCGGCGTCGCGGCCGGCAAAGCCGCGGATATGGGCGATGAACTGGAGAAACTCGGCGGGCGTCATGTCGGGATAGGCGGGGGCGCCCTCGGGCAGATAGCCGAGCGAGCGCTTGGCCGCGATCGGCTCCTTCCGGATGTCGTGACCGCAGATGATGGCGGTGCCGGCGGTGGGCGCGACAAAGCCGGTGATCATCTTCATCGTCGTCGATTTGCCGGCGCCGTTCGGCCCGAGAAAGCCCAGGACCTCACCGCGCGGCACCACGAACGAGACATCGTCGACCGCGACCAGCGGACCGAACTGTTTGACCAGATGATGGATCTCCAGCATCGAGCAGCCCCTCCGACGGCAGCGCTGTTCTGCCACTCCCGGCCGGATCGCGCATTGCGGCGCAAGCGCGCAGCGACGCGAATGGCCGCAGCGCCGTCGATCCGCGGCGCGCCGGCGATCGAGCCCAGAACCCGCCAAATCCGGCGTCTTCCCCTTCGGGCGGTGCAATGATCCGCAAACTGCGGCTTTTTTCGGGCCTGGCGATGCTCGCCTATGTGACGATGCATCTGCTCAACCACGCCGTCGGCCTGGTCTCGCTGCCGGCGATGGAACGGGTATTGGCCGATGTCTTTCTGATCTGGTCGAGCCCGCCGGCCCAAGCGCTGCTCTATGGCAGCTTCCTGGTGCATTACGTCCTGGCGCTGTGGGCGTTGTGGGAGCGGCGCACCTTGCGCCTGCGGGCCGGCGAGCTGGCCCAAATCGTGCTCGGCTTCGCGATCCCGATCCTGCTCGTCCGCCACGTCGTCGGGACCCGCGTCGCCGCAGATTTCTTCGGCGCCGACACCGGCCATTACGCCTATTTGCTTTGGGTCTATTTCGTCCATGCCCCCCGGCTCGGCGTAATGCAGATGCTGACCTTGGTGGTCGCCTGGGGTCACGCGATGCTGGGCCTGCATTACTGGCTCCGGGTCCGGCCGTGGTATGCGCGGGTGCAGCCGGCCGCGCTCGTCATTGCCGTGCTGGTGCCGGTGCTGGCGCTGCTTGGCGCGATCGAGGCCGGGCGGCAGGTTGCCGCACTTGCCGCCGACCCCGCCTGGAGCCGGGCGGCCTTTGCCCATATGCGGCTGCCATCGCCGCAGACCGCGGGTGAGCTCGACCTGATCGGCGCGCTTCTCGGCTGGTTCTTCGCCGGCACGATCGTCGCGGTGCTCTTGGCGCGGTTGGCGCGCCGGCTGTGGCAGCGCCGCCATGGCCTCATTCGGATCGGCTACCCGGACGGCACCTCGATCGACGTCGTGCCCGGCACCAGCGTGCTCGAAGCCAGCCGCCTCGCCGGCATCCCGCATGCCCATGTCTGCGGCGGCCGCGGCCGGTGCTCGACCTGCCGGGTGCGCGTGCGCGGCGAGATCGGCAGCATCGATCCTCCGGGCGACACCGAGCAGCGGGTGCTGCGTCGCATCGGCGCGACCACGCCGAATGTGCGCCTGGCCTGCCAGCTGCGGCCAAAGGGCATGGTCGAGGTGACGCCGCTGCTGCCGCCTTTCGCCTATGCCGTCGACGGCCGCCGCCGGGTCGATATCGCCCAAGGCAGCGAGCGCGAGATCGCCATCCTGTTCGCCGACATCCGCGGCTTTACGGCACTCTCCGAAGGCCGGCTGCCGTACGACGTGGTGTTCATCCTGAACCGCTATTTCGCCGCCGTCGGGCGCGCGATCGAGAGTGTCGGCGGGCGCGTCGACAAATTCCTCGGCGACGGGGTGATGGCGCTGTTCGGCATCGAAAGCGGCGCGCAATCGGGCTGCCGCGAAGCCCTCACGGCGGCCCGGCTGATGTCCGAGCGCATGGGCGAGCTCAACCTTTCGTTGCGCGATGAGATCGAGCGCCCGCTGCGCATCGGCATCGGCATCCATGCCGGGCCGATCATCATCGGCGAGATGGGCTATGGCAGCGCCACCGCGATCACTGCGATCGGCGACGCTGTCAACACCGCCAGCCGATTGGAGCAGCTGACCAAGGAATATGGCAGCGAGCTGGTTGTCTCCGAAGACGTGGTGCGGCGCGCCGGGCTCGATTTCGCCGCCTTTCCCAGCCAACAAGTCGAGATCCGCGGCAAGCGCGAGATGCTGACGGTCAGAACCATCGCCAGCGCCGCCGAATTGCCGACGCCGGCGGCAGCGCCGGCGACCCGCGTCGAGCCCGCCCCCGCCTGACCTCAGCCGAGGCGATCCCGCCCCTGGCGCGGGTGCGCCATTTCTGCCGGCATGAGCTGGCGCCCGGCTGGGCTGCGGGCGCAGATGTTGTTACACTGCCCAGCTCGGGCGGCCGCCGACGGTCAGCCATAATGCCAGGCCGCGATGATCAGCACGCTCGACACGCATGAGCTCGTCAAGGACCTGAAGGCGTCGGGCTTTACCGATCAGCAGGCCGAGGCCGTCACCCGGGCGGTGCGGCTGGCGCAGGATCTCGACGTTTCGAACCTTGCGACCAAGACCGATCTGGCTGAGTTGCGCAGCGAACTCGCCCAGTTCGAGCTGCGGCTGATCAAGTGGGTGATCGGCGTCGGGGTCGCCGCCGTCCTCGCCCTCACCGGCGTCGTGTGGAGCGCGACGCAGGTGCTGCTGCACGCATCCGTAGCGCCGGGCCTGCTGAGTTCAGCCCTGCGGCAGCAGCTTGTCGATTTCGCCGGTGATGCGGCGATCGGTCGGGGCCACCTGTGAGGGCCAGGTCCCGGCCAATTCGCCATCGGGCGCCACCAGGTATTTGTGAAAGTTCCAGCGCGGGGCTCCGGCCTCGCCGAGCGTGTCGGCGATCCAGCGATAGAACGGATGGGCTTGGGCGCCGACCACCCGGCATTTCTGCGCCAGCGGAAAATCGACCGCATAATTGGTCTCGCAGAAGCCCTTGATCTCGGCTGCGGTCCCCGGCTCCTGCTGGCCGAAATCGTTGGACGGCACGCCGAGCACGACGAGGCCGCGCTCGCGGTAGCGCTGCCACAAGGCTTCGAGGTCGCGGTATTGCGGGGTATATCCGCAGAACGAGGCGGTGTTGACGACCAGCACCGGCCGGCCGCGCCAGGTGTCGAGCGGCAGCTTCTCGCCGTCGATCGAAACAAAATCGAACCGGTGGGCGTTTTCAGTATCGGGCATCGGCAATCTCCGTGCAGCAGGTTGGCACCCGGATCGCAATCTTGTCGCCAGCATAGCGCGACCGGGCCGCAGATCGCCGCGCGATTTCGCATTGCCCGCCGCCGGCCATTCCCGGAGAGTGACTCCGGCTGCGCACAGGACTGCCGCAGATGCTTTTGCTGTTTTTGTTGAAAGGCATCGTGGTCGGCGTGGTGATCGCCGTGCCGGTCGGCCCGGTCGGCATCCTGTGCCTGCGCCGGACGATATTCGACGGCCGGCTCGCGGGCCTGGTTTCGGGGTATGGCGCGGCCACTGCCGATGCGCTGTTCGGGGCCATCGCCGCCTTTGGCCTCACCTTCGTCTCCCACTGGCTGCTCGACTACGAAGACTGGCTGCGCGCGGCCGGCGGCATTTACCTTTTCTATTCGGGCGGGTCGGCGTTGCTGTCCAAGCCGCAGGACAAGATGGCCGAGCAATCCGATCCGGACAGCCTGATGCGCGATTTTGCCTCGGCCTTTGCCCTGACCATCACCAATCCGGTGACGATCCTCGTTTTTCTCGCCATCTTCGCCGCTCTCGGCCTCAGCGGCGGCCACGACTCGCTGCTGCGCGCGGCGGCCCTGGTGCTGGGCGTGTGGAGCGGCTCATTCATGTGGTGGCTCGGGCTGAGCCTTGGCATCGGATTGTTTCGCCGCGCGATCGAGCCGCGCCATCTCGCCTGGATCAGCCGCGGCTCGGGCATCATTCTGTTCGCGACCGGGGCAGCATTGCTGGCCACGGTCGTGCTAAAGCATCTGGGCTGACCGCCAACATCAAGGTGGTGTCGTGGTTTACCTACCCCCGGCTTTCACCGAAACCCGCCCCGAGGTGCTGATCGCGCATGTCGAGCGCCATGATTTCGGCCTTCTGATCAGTAACGGCCCGACCGGTCTGGTGGCCAGCCACATCCCGTTCCTCGTCGAGCGCGCTGGCGACGGGCTGCACCTCCATGGCCATCTCGCCCGCCCCAACCCGCAGGTCTCGGACCTTGCCGCGCCGGGCCGCACCGAGGCCGGCGAGGTGCTGGCCATCTTCAGCGGGCCGCACGCCTATATCTCGCCCGGCTGGTATGGGAGCGGCCCGGCGGTGCCGACCTGGAATTATGTCGACGTCCATGCCTATGGGAGCCTGCGCCTGGTCGAGGACGGCGAATGGCTGCGGCGGCTGCTGCGCCGGTTGTCGGACCGGCACGAAGCGCGCAGCCCCGAGCCCTGGCGGATGCAGGATCTGCCCGAAGCGTATATGAGCGGAATGCTCAGGGGGATCATCGGGCTCGACATCGCCGTCACCCGGCTCGAAGGCAAATACAAGCTGAGTCAGAACCGGCCGGCGGCCGACCGCCCGCGTATCGCCGACGCGCTCGAGGCGCAGGGCGACGCCGATGCCGTCGCGGTCGCCCGGCTGATGCGCGATCGCGAGCCCGGCGGCGGCTGAGCGGGCTCGGTCAGAGGCGGGCTCAGTCTGGCTCGGCGCGGGCGAGCGCCTCGACCGCCTCGACATCGGCGCAGGCGAGCACCCGCTCGGCCACCCGCCGCGGGAAGCCGGCACGGGCAAAGGCGCCGAGTTCGCGCGCCGAGTCGGCCGCGGCCCGGCGATAGGGACCGAGCCGGCGGCGGCGGGCAAAGGCGCAGGCGGCGGCCAAGTCGGGATCGTCGGTCTCGGCGCGCAGGCTCTGCACCGCCTCGGCGGCGAGCGAGCTCTCGACCCCCTTGGCCGCCAGCCGGGCGCGGATCCGGGCGCCCGACTCGCCGCGACGATGCAGGGATTGCACGCGGGCCGCGGCATAGGCGACGTCGTCGAGCAGGCCCGAACCGCGGTAGCGCTCGACCAGCGCATCGACCAGCGTCGCGGTCTGTTCGCTCGCCTCCGGCACCGGCAACCCGCGACGCCGCGCACGGCGCAGCAACACCCGCCGCAAATTCTCGGCCGAACTGGCGTAGCGCCCGAGATAAGCGAGCGCCCAGGCGTCGAGCAGGGCCGGACCGATTTCGCCCTCGTTCGGCGTTGTCGCCCGGCCATGGGTTCGCGACCGCATTTGACCTATGTGCTATGGTTCGGTTCTGGGCGCCAGGCGGCCCGACGATCCAAGCCGAGGCACTGCGCAGATGGCGTTGGCGTTCGACACATTAGGCTATGCGAAAAGGCTTCGCGACGCCGGAGTGCCACAGGATCAGGCCGAAGCCCATGCCGAGGCAGCGCGGGAGTTCATCATGGTCGAGCTGGTAACCAAAAACGATCTGCTCGCCACCACTCGAGCCCTTCAGGCGGAGATCAGAAACGTCGAAGCCAAACTGGAGAATTTGGGCCTGCGGCTGACGGTGCGCGTCGGCATCATGCTGGCCGCCGGGCTCACCCCGCTCGGTGCGGTCCTCAAGCTGCGCTGAACGCCGCAGGCTCGGCGACCCGGAGCCGATGAAGGAATATGGCGACCAAGGGGAGGACACAGCCGATGCCGACGGGCTATGCCGAAACCTATCGCCGGTCGCTCGAGCGGCCCGAGGAGTTCTGGGCCGAGGCCGCCGAGGCGATCGATTGGGAGCGCCGCTGGGACCAGGTGCTCGATTGCAGCCGGCCACCGTTTTCCCGCTGGTTTCCCGGCGCCCGGCTCAACACCTGCTGGAACGCGCTCGACCGCCATGTCGCCGCCGGAAACGGCGAGCGCACGGCATTGATCTGGGACAGCCCGGTCAGCGGCGAGGTCATGCGTTTCACCTATCGCCGGTTGCGCGACGAGGTGGCGCTGCTCGCCGGCGTTCTCGCCGGGCTCGGCGTCGGCAAGGGCGACCGGGTCTTGATCTACATGCCGATGGTGCCGCAGGCGGCGATGGCGATGCTGGCCTGCGCCCGTATCGGCGCCATCCATTCTGTGGTGTTTGGCGGGTTCGTCGCGCATGAGCTGGCGACCCGGATCGACGCCGCCCGGCCGCGCGCGATCCTGGCAGCCTCGTGCGGGATCGAGGTCGAACGCATCATCCCCTACAAGCCATTGCTCGACGCCGCAATCGCCGAGGCGAAGTCAAAGCCCGAGCATTGCCTCGTGCTGCAGCGGCCGATGTGCCGGGCCGATCTCGTCGCCGGCCACGGCCATGCCCAAACGCGCGAGCATGATTGGGACGAGCTTGCCGCCGCCGCGCGGCCCACGGATTGCGTCCCGGTGCTGGCGACCGACCCGCTCTACATCCTCTATACCTCGGGCACCACCGGCATTCCAAAGGGTGTGGTGCGCGACAATGGCGGCCACGCGGTGGCCCTGCGCTGGTCGTTGCCGAACATCTACGGCGTCGCACCGGACGAGGTGTTCTGGACGGCGTCCGATGTCGGCTGGGTGGTCGGCCACTCCTATATCGTCTACGCGCCGCTGCTGCTCGGCTGCACCACGGTCATGTACGAGGGCAAGCCGGTCGGCACCCCCGACGCCGGCGCTTTCTGGCGGGTGATCGGGCAGCACGGGGTCCGCGTGTTCTTTACCGCGCCGACCGCATTCCGCGCGATCAAGCGCGAGGACCCTGACGGGCAATTGATCCGCCGGCACGATCTGGGGAAGTTCCGCGCGCTGTTTCTGGCCGGCGAGCGCGCCGACCCGCCGACCGTCGCCTGGGCCGAACAGCATCTCGGCGTCGCCGTTATCGACCATTGGTGGCAGACCGAGACCGGCTGGCCGATCGCCGCCAACTGCCTTGGCATCGAGCGGCTGCCGGTCAAGCACGGCTCGGCGACGCGCGCGGTGCCCGGCTGGGACGTGCGCGTGCTGGACGCCGAACACGAGGGCGAGGCGCGCGATTTGGCGGCGGGCCAGATCGGCGCGCTGGCGGTCAAATTGCCATTGCCGCCAGGGGCGTTGCCGACCCTGTGGCAGGCCGACGAGCATTTCGTGCGCACCTATCTGTCGGCGTTTCCCGGCTTTTATCAGACCGCGGATGCCGGGTTCATCGACGCCGACGGCTATATCCACGTGATGACCCGCACCGACGACATCATCAACGTCGCCGGCCATCGGCTGTCGACCGGCGGCATCGAGGAGGTGCTGGCGTCCCATCCCGATGTCGCCGAATGCGCGGTGATCGGGGTTGCCGACGCGCTCAAGGGCCAGGTCCCGCTCGGCCTCTTGGTGGTGAAAGCGGGCGCCGCGCGGGCGCCCGCGGAAATCGAGCGCGAAGCCGTGGCCCTGGTGCGCCAGCGCATCGGCCCGGTCGCGAGCTTGCGCACGGCGCTGGTCGTCGCCGGCCTGCCGAAGACCCGCTCGGGCAAGATCCTGCGCGGCACGATGCGCAAGATCGCCGACGGCGAGGACTACCCGATGCCGGCGACGATTGACGACCCGGCGGTGCTCGGCGAGATCCGGGATGCTCTCGGGCGCGCCGGATATGCGCGGCGCGGCGCCGCCTGAACCTACGCGGTCGGCCTAGGCCGCTCGGCCTCCTCGCTGCCGACGGCCTCGGGGTCGAGCGGCATTTTGGCGCGAGCGCGCCCGACCGCGTCTTCGAGCTCTTCGAGCGTGCACAGGCCGAGCCCGACCGGGTGGCGCGGCTTGATGTTTGTGCTGTTCCAATGGGTGCGGTCACGCACCGCGGCGATCGTCGGCTTGGTGGTGCCGATCAGCTTGGAGATCTGGCCGTCGGTCAATTCCGGATAAGTCTTGAGCACGAAGGCGATCGCGTCGGGCTTGTCCTGGCGCTTGGCGATCGGCGTATAGCGCGGCCCGCGGTGCCGCACCCCTTGCGGCGGCGTCGCTTGCGGCGACAGCGCCAGCCGCGCATTGGTGTCGGCCTGGCAGCGCGCAATCTCGGCCGCGGTGGTCTGGCCGTTGGCCACCGGATCGAGGCCCTGGATCTGGTTTGCGACCTCGCCATCGGCGATCGCCTGAACCTCGAGCGGATGAAGCGCGCAGAAATCGGCGATCTGCTCGAAGGTGAGAGAGGTGTTCTCGACCAGCCATACGGCGGTCGCCTTTGGCATCAACGGAGCTGGCATGATGGATCCCGGTTTCGGCAGCGCGCCGCCGCCACAGAAACAGCGGGCAGGCGAGCGCAAAATTGTCGATCACTATATAGTCTCGCCGCCGACCGAGGGAAGACAGCGGGAAGTTGAAGATCGATGGACGAATTAGAGATCGAACCGCGCCGCAAGCCGGCGGCGCCGAGGGATCTGAGCCTGTTGGGGATCGCCGAGCTCGAAGCTTATATTGCCGAGCTCGAGGTCGAAATCGCCCGCGTGCGGATCGAGATCAGGGCGAAGCTCGGGCAACGCCAGGGTGCTGAAGCATTGTTCAAGCGCTGACCCCACGGCCAAAGCCTGGCCCGAGGCTCGGCGCCGCGTTGACATTGCCTGTCGCTATGGCGACATGGCGCGGATCAGCCACGGAGATTGGAAGATGGCGAAGATGCGCGCGGTCGAGGTGCGGCAACCGGGCGGGCCGCTGGAGCTGGTCGAGCGAGACATCCCGAACCCTAGTTCGGGCACGGTTCGGGTCAAGGTCGAGGCCTGCGGGGTATGTCACAGCGATAGCTTCGTCAAGGACGGCCTGATGCCAGGCATCCAATATCCGCGGGTTCCCGGGCATGAGGTGATCGGGCGCGTCGATGCGGTGGGCGCGAATGTTCGCGGCTGGAGCACAGGGCACCGGGTCGGGATCGGTTGGCATGGCGGCAATTGTGGGTCCTGTGACGCCTGTCGCCGCGGTGACGCGTTCGCCTGTCAGACCGAAACGCTGGTCACCGGAATCACGTCGGACGGCGGTTATGCCGACTATATGATCGCCCCGGCCGAAGCGCTGGCCCGGGTGCCGGACGAATTATCGGCGGTCGAGGCGGCCCCGCTGATGTGCGCCGGCATCACCACCTTTAACGCCTTGCGCAACAGCGGCGCGCGACCGGGCGAGGTCGTCGCCGTGCTCGGTCTCGGCGGCCTCGGCCATCTCGGGATCCAGTTTGCCGCGAAACTCGGCTTAAACACGGTCGCGATCGCCCGCGGCGCGGACAAGGAGCCGCTCGCCCGACAGCTTGGCGCCCATCACTATATCGACAACGCTGCCGAAGACCCGGCGGCCGCGCTGCAACGGCTCGGCGGCGCCAAGGCTATCCTCGCAACCGCGACCAGCGCCGAGGCGATGAACTCGGTGCAAGGCGGGCTCGCAGTCAATGGCGCGCTGATGGTGATCGGCGCCGTCGATAAGCTCGCGGTGGATGCGTTGTGGCTGCTCAGCGGCAGACGTTCGATCAAAGGCTGGTATTGCGGCACCTCGATCGATTCCCAAGAGACGCTGGCGTTCAGCGCCTTCAACGGGGTGCGCTCGATGAACGAGATTTTTCCGCTGGAGCGCGCCGCCGAAGCCTACGAGCGGATGATGAGCGGCGGCGCCCGGTTTCGCGTCGTGCTGACCACCGGGAATTAAGGCGGCCCGCCGCAGCGCTCATCTTCAGGGAGAGGATCACGCCTATGTCCGGCCATCCCGCGCGGCTTTACGACGAGGATTTCGTCCGCTGGGCGGAAGAGCAGGCGGCTGCACTCCGCCAAGCCTCCGGCCACGGCGCGAACCTGCCGCTCGACTGGGAGAACCTCGCCGAGGAGATCGACAGCTTGGGCCGTTCGCAAAGAAACGAACTCGGCAGCCGGCTCGCCACGATCATCGAGCACCTGATCAAATTGGAAAATTCGTCGGCCGGGGATCCTCGCGCCGGCTGGATGGACACGATCGATCGCGAGCGTTCCGACGTCGAGCGTCTGCTACGGCAGAGCCCGAGTCTCAGGGGCGAGGTCAGCCGGATGGTCTTAGCGGAAACGGCCCGGGCCGTGCGCTTGGCGAGCCGCAGCCTTCTTCGCCACAACGAGACAGCTGCCGCGGCGGTGGTGCGGCTCAGAGGCGCGAGCTACACCGAGGAGCAGGTGCTCGGCGATTGGTTTCCGGGTGACGCCTCTCGCCCCGACTCGCCCCCCGAGAACGGGTTGGGCGAATAAGGAGGAGCAATCATGTCCGGGGCCGCCGCGCGGCTATACGAGGAGGATTTCGTCCGCTGGACCGAAGCGCAGGCGGCTGCCTTGCGCGAAGCCGGCGCTCAGGCCACGAACCTGCCGCTCGACTGGGAGAACCTCGCCGAGGAGATCGACAGCTTGGGCCGAGCGCCGAGACGTGAGTTGCGCAGCCGCCTCGCCGTGATCATCGAGCACCTGATCAAGCTCGAAGCTTCGCTGGCCGCCGATCCGCGGCGCGGATCGACGGGAACCGTCGGGCGGGAACGATCGGAAATTGAAATCTTGCTCGATGACAACCCAAGCCTCAGCCGCGAGGTGGCGGGCATGGTCGCACTAGGAACGCCTCGGGTGATACGGCATATGACCCAGACTCTCAGCCGTCACGGTGAGGCGACCCCCGATGTGATCGGCAAAATCGCGACCGCCAACTACACCGAGGATCAGGTGCTGGGCGACTGGTTCCCCGGCGACGCCCCTCAGAGGGCACCCTCACCCACCCACCCCTGACGGCACCCCTACCATGATGGGCCGGGTCCCCCCTCTCCCGCCGTGGCGGGAGAGGGTGCCGCGCGCAGCAAGGCGGGTGAGGGAGGTCCTTACCCGAGGTGCTTCTTGAAAAATGCGGTGACCGGCTCGAACGAGGCGCTGGTCGAGCGCTTTTCGTTGTCGATGTAGACGATCTCGATGTCGCCGCCGGCGTTGCGGTAGTTGGAGATGAACCGCTCGGGCTCGTTGCCGGGGAAGCTCGAATCGTCGTCGTGGTAGTCGTGGACCATGTCGGGCCGGCCCTGGACCCAGAGCGCCGGCGGCATCTGCACCTTTTCGCCGCGCTCGAGGATCAGCATCGGGTTGCCCTCGGCCATCGCCGCCTCGGTCTTCCAGTAGCGGTCGTGCTTTTCCTTCATGCCGATCGAATAGGCCGGCGGGTTCGGGGTCTTGGCCGCCTTCTGCGCGTTGCGATAGCGCGACAAGGGGTTGATGACCGGCCACGACATCGCCACCGCGCGTACGCTCGCATCGATCGCGGGCGAGCCCGCCGGCAGCGGCGCCGACGCATAGCGGGAGTCATTGGGACGCATTGCCGCCAGCATCGCCAAATGGCCGCCGCTCGACTGACCGGCGCTGCCGACCCGGTTGGGATCGACCTTGAGCTCGCGGGCGTGCGCCTTCAGCCAGCGGATCGCATAGTTGATGTCGACGAGCGAGGTCGGATAGCCGTCGGCGTTGTGGCGGAATTCGAGCGAGGCGACGACAAATCCGGCTTTCGCCAGGGCTTCGTCGAGACCCTGGGTCCCGCTCAGATCACCGCTGGTCCAGGCGCCGCCGTGGAGGTCGACCACCGCCGGGAATGGCCCCTCGCCCTTGGGCTTGTAGAGACGTGCCACCAGCCTCTTGTCGCCGTGGCGCAGATACTCGACATCTTCGATGGTGATTTCATAATTTGGCATTGTCACTCCCTCCCGGAGCTGCATGCTGTCGCGGCGCATCGGCGATCGTTCCCGAGCCCCGAAGCCGGTGCCGGCCAGCCTACTCGCTCTCGGCGCTAGGGGAAAGACGGCAGGCCGCAACCGACCGCAGCGAGGGCTGGCGATGGCGCGTGAAGAGGCCGCAATCCTGGTGGCAGACCCCGCCCGGGTGCGCGATCCGGTGTGCGGCATGATGGTCGATCCGGCGGCCTCGCCGCATCGCGCCGTTCATGCCGGAGATACCTACCATTTCTGCAGCAGAAGCTGCCGCGAGCGGTTCATCGCCGACCCGACGCATTACCTGACGCCGGTCCCCGCCGCCACGGCGTCGTCGCCGGCCGCGGCAGTAGGCACGCAGTGGACCTGCCCGATGCACCCCGAAATCGTGCGCGACGGACCCGGCAGCTGCCCGATCTGCGGCATGGCGCTGGAGCCTATGACGCCCTCGGCCGGGGACGCGGCCAACCCCGAACTGCGCGACATGACGCGCCGGTTCTGGGTCGGGGTGGCGCTGTCGCTGCCGCTGCTCGCCTTGGCGATGGGCCGGGATCTCGCGCCGGCGGCCTTCGCCGCGCTGATTGCGCCGCGCCCCGCGGTGTGGCTCGAGCTCGCCCTCGCGACGCCAGTGGTGCTGTGGTGCGGTGCGCCGTTTTTCCAGCGCGGCTGGGCCTCGCTGGTCAACCGCCGGCTCAACATGTTCACCCTGATCGCGCTCGGCACCGGCATCGCCTACGCCTACAGCCTGGTCGCCGCACTGCTGCCGGGCATATTTCCGCCGTCGTTCCGCATGCCGGACGGAACCGTTCCGGTCTATTTCGAGCCGGCGGCGGTCATCGTTACCCTGGTCTTGCTCGGCCAGGTGCTCGAGTTGCGCGCCCGCGCCCAGACCGGCGGCGCGATCCGCGCGCTTCTCGATCTCGCGCCCAAGACTGCCCGCCTGGTGCGCGAGGATGGCGGCGAAACCGAGATCGCACTCGATCGGGTGGTTCCCGGCAACCGGTTGCGGGTGCGGCCCGGCGAGAAGGTGCCGGTCGATGGCGTCGTGCTCGAAGGATCGAGCGCGGTCGATGAATCGATGCTGACCGGCGAGCCGATGCCGGTCGAAAAGGCGGCGGGCGATCAGGTCACCGGGGCCACCCTCAACACCACCGGCAGCTTTATCATGCGCGCCGAGCGGGTCGGCAGCGAGACCTTGCTCGCCCGCATCGTGCAGATGGTCGCCGAGGCGCAGCGCTCGCGCGCCCCGATCCAGGCGCTGGCCGACACCGTCTCGGGCTGGTTCGTGCCGGCCGTCATCCTCGCCGCGGCGATTACCTTTGTCGTGTGGTCGATCTTCGGGCCGGCGCCGGCGATCGGGTTCGCGCTGGTCAACGCGGTCGCAGTGCTGATCGTCGCCTGCCCGTGCGCGCTCGGCCTGGCGACGCCGATGTCGATCATGGTCGGCACCGGGCGCGGCGCCCGCGCCGGGGTTCTCGCCCGCAACGCGCAAGCTCTGGAACTGATGGAAAAGGCCGACACCCTGGTCGTCGACAAGACCGGCACCCTGACTTTGGGCAAGCCGCGCCTCGTCGAAATCGTCGTCACCGGGGTCGACGAGAACGAGCTGCTGCACCTCGCCGCCAGCCTCGAGCGCGGCAGCGAGCACCCGCTGGCCGCGGCGATCGTCACGGGCGCCGAAGAACGCGGGCTGACTCTCGCCGCCGCGGACGATTTCGCCTCGCAGACCGGCAAGGGTGTCACCGGCTCGGTCGATGGCCGGCAGGTCGCGATCGGCAACCCGGCGCTGCTGGCCGGCCTCGGCCTCGATCCGGGCGATCTCGCCAGCCGCGCCGACGCGCTGCGGCGGGAGGGGCAAACTGTCATGCTGGTCGCAGTCGATGGGGCCATGGCCGGGCTCCTCGCCGTCGCCGACCCGGTCAAGGAAAATGCCGCGGAGGCACTCGCCGCGTTGCGCGCCGAAGGGCTGCGGCTGGTGATGCTGACTGGCGACAGCCGGACCACGGCTGAGGCGGTCGGGCGCCGGCTCGGCATCGACGAGGTCGTCGCTGAGGTGCTGCCCAATCAGAAGGCGCAGGTGGTGCGCGACCTGCAGCGGCAGCGCCACGTCGTGGCGATGGCCGGCGACGGGGTCAACGACGCGCCGGCCCTGGCCCAGGCCGATATCGGCATCGCCATGGGCACCGGCGCCGACATCGCCATGGAGAGCGCCGCGCTGACCCTGGTCAAGGGCGACCTGCAAGGGATCGTGCGCGCCCGGCGGCTCTCGCGCGCAATCATGCGCAACATCCGCCAGAATTTGTTCTTCGCCTTCGTCTTCAACGGGCTGGCGATCCCGATCGCCGCCGGCGCGCTCTACCCGGCCTTCGGCCTCCTGCTCAACCCGATGATCGCCAGCGCCGCCATGAGCGCCAGCTCGGTCCTGGTCATCTCGAACGCGCTGCGCCTGCGCACCGCTCGGCTGTGAGCGGCATCAGCCGGCGCAAAGCCCGGAGGGATTGATGTCACGGCCCAGAGCAGCTGACGATTTCGAGACGATCCGCGCCCGCATGGAAGAGCTGCGTCGGGCGAGGATACCCGAGCGACCCGCGCCGGCAACCGATACCGGCATCGCGGGTCATCGTGGCCCTTGTGCCTGTGGTAGGAGCCTGTTCCCCGACGAGTGCGATGGGTCGTGCAAGGTGTTTTGAAGGGCGCCAGGTCGTCGGCTGCTTGGCGCCGATTCCGGCGGTTCACTGCGGAAGCGGGCAAGGGGTCAGTTCGACACTCCTCGGTCACTCAGCTTCGCATTCGGAGCGGCTTTTCCTGCCCCGTTTCGGACATTGGAAGATATCGGACACCCGGTCGATGAGTGCCCAGACGTACGATCACATGGCCCTGGAATTTCGCCGAATCGTCTGCGGCGGCTGGCCGATCGTTCGTAAGAAGGCGCGGCGCATGCGCTCGCGGTTGCCAAAACCGGCCTGCTCGGCGATTGCGTCCACAGCGTGGCGGCCCTGTTCGATCAGCACGCGAGCAGCTTCGACGCGCAGGTGCTCGATCGCTCTCGCCGGCGACTGGCCTGTCTCAGCGCGAAATGCCCGGCTGAATTGCCGCGGGCTTAATGCCGCCGCCGTGGCCAACTCGTCCACCGAGAGCGGTTTTTTCAAGTTTCGGCCTGCGTAATCCAGAGCCCGTTGAATGCGGTCGGACTTGGGCTCTAGTTCCAGCAGGGTTGAAAACTGCGACTGGCCGCCGGCGCGGCGATGGTAGACCACCATTTTGCGGGCGACCTCGCGGGCGATCTCGGCGCCGAGATCTTTCTCCACCATCGCCAGGGTGAGATCGATACTCGCGGTTACGCCTGCCGATGTCCAGATCGGGCCATCAACGATGTAGATGCGATCCACATCCAGTGTGAGCTCCGGATAGCGCTCTGCAAGCTCGCGCGCGAACAGCCAGTGGGTAGTAGCTCTACGACCGTTCAGCGCACCAGCCGCGGCAAGCAGAAACGCACCGGTGCAGGGCCCGGCAACGCGCCGCGCGGTCTTCAGGCTTTGTCGGATGAAGGCCACGACACCGAGCATCGGGTCGTCGAGACGCGGCGTTGCTCCGACGATTAAGGTGTCGAATACGGTGTCTGTGAATGGTTCGGTCATCACCGAGAACCCCGTCGAGCAGGGCACGAGGCCACCGGTCTCGGAGAGGAGCGTGATCTCGTAGACGCGTTCCCTATTGGTGAGGTTTGCGGTTTCGAACGCACTGAGCCCCGCGAGCCCCATCGCTCCAAAACCGGCGAACGTCACAAACCCGACGCGATGCATCAGCGTTCTCTATGTCCTGAAAGGTGGCAAATACGACATATGAGACAGCGATGGGAAGGGCTTAACTCCAGGCTTCGCATCTCGAAGCGCTCTCCGCGCGACAATGGGAGAGGTGAATGCCCGGGGCAGAAAAAACGTATCGGGCCGTCCATGCTGTTGGTCCGGGCAAGCTGGAGCTGACCGAAAAGCCGCTGCTTGACCCGTTGGCGGGGTATGTCCGCATCCGCGTTGAGGCCTGCGGCGTGTGCCATTCGGATTCTGCGACGGTGGAGGGGATCCTGCCGATTGAGTGGCCGAGGGTGCCCGGCCACGAGGTCGTAGGACGGATCGATCTGGTCGGCGAGGGCGTGGAAGGCTGGGGGGTGGGTCAACGCGTCGGCGTCGGCTTCCTCGGCGGCAGCTGCGGGCATTGCGAATACTGCCGAGACGGCGATCTTGTGAACTGCGTAAACCAGGGCTTCACTGGAGTGCAGCAGAACGGTGGCTATGCCGAGGTGATGATCGCGAAGGCGAGCAGCCTGATGGCCGTGCCGGACGAGCTCTCATCGGTCGATGCCGCGCCCTTGCTATGCGCCGGCCTAACGACCTTCAGCGCGTTGCGAAATTCGCCGGCGAGGGCGGGAGACTTGGTCGCGGTGCTTGGGGTCGGCGGGCTGGGTCACCTTGGCGTGCAATACGCTCGCCACATGGGCTTCGAGGTGATCGCGATCGATCGCGGCGGCGACGACAAGGCCGAGCTGGCGAAGAAATTGGGTGCGCACCATTACGTCGACAGCGCCGTCACGGATATCGCCAAGGCGCTCCAGGAGCGTGGTGGTGCGCAGGTGGTGTTGGTCACCGCCTCGGGCGGTAAGGCGGTTGCGGCGGCCGTCAAGGGCTTGCGACGCGGCGGCGTGGTCATCTCGCTGGGCGCCACCGATGAGCCAATCGAGCTGTCGGCGTTTGAACTGTTGTTCAAGAGCCTTGGTGTCGCGGGAGCCCTGACGGGAACCCCGGCGGTCGGCGACGCGACGCTCAGGTTCAGCGCGCTCAGCGACGTCGCCGCCATGGTCGAGACCATGCCGCTCGAGCGGGCCCCGGAGGCCTACGCGAAAATGATGTCCGGTCAAGCCCGCTTCAGGATGGTTCTGACGATGACCTGAGCGCCGCCGACTGCGGCCTCAATGTCGAAAGGAGAGCCATGAGCGACGGCGCACCCCAAGTCCCGGACACGCTAACGGGCCGCTGCATGTGCGGCGCGGTCTCCTACACAATCACCGAGCGGCCGATGGTGGACGGCCTTTGCCATTGTGACAGATGCCGGCCACAATCTGGCAGCGCCTTCTCGACAATCATCTTCATCCGCCGAAGTGCGATGACAATCGCTGGGAAACGGCGGTCCTCGACGATATCGGGACGAGTGGGCTCAGGGTGTTGCGCCGGTACTGCCCGCGCTGCGGTTCACCGCTGACCACCGAGCCCGACCTGACCCCGGATCTGATGATGGTCAAGGCTGGGACCCTCGATTCCAACGAATGGTTCCGCCCGGTGTGGGAGCTGTTCGTGAGCCGGCGCAGACTCTGGGTCAGTCCGGTTCTCGGCTCCAAGCAAATCGAAGCCAATCCAGAGCTTTGAGGTGAACCCCTATGAATCGGTTCCAGGACATCTTCGACGCGCAGAAGGCGCTTTTCGCCTCGGGTGTCACGCGCAGCTACGAATGGCGTGTCGACCAACTCGACCGCATGGCCCGCCTGATCAGAGAGAACGAGCGGCGCTTTCAGGGAGCGATGGCCGAGGACTTCAAGACCGCCTCGCAGGAATACATTTTCGAGACCCAGGCATCCGCGGGCGAGGTGGAGGTCCAGAAGAGCCAGCTAAAGGAGTGGATGAAGCCGGTCGAAGCGCCGGTGCCGCGTTTCCTGGCCGAAACCGGCCACAAAGGGATGATTCACCGCGAGCCTTACGGCGTGGCACTGATCATCGGCCCGTTCAATGGACCGTTGCTCTTGTTGGTCCGCCCGGCGCTCGCGGCACTCGCGGCCGGCAACACCTGTATTCTCACACTCAGTGAAGCGCTCGTGGCGACGACCAAGGTGCTGCTCGAGCTTATCCCGCAGTATTTCGATCCGAGCGCCGTGGCCTCGGTCGCCGGCGGCAAGGAGCAAAACACTGAACTTTTGAAACTGAAGTTCGATTTCATCTTTTTCACCGGCAGCACTTTTGTCGGGAAGATCGTCGCGCGGGCCGCCGCGGAAAACCTTACCCCCGTCCTGCTCGAACTCGGCGGGATGAACCCGGCGCTCGTGGACGAAACCGCAAACATCCCCGACGCTGCGAAGAAAATCGTTTGGGGCGCGATGGCTTGGGGCGGGCAATGGTGCACCTCGCCGGGCTACGCCTATGTCCACGAGTCCGTTGCAGAGGATTTTGTCGCAGAAGCCAAGAAGGCGCTGGTCGAGTTATTTGGTGAAGACCCAAAATCCAATTCCGACTATTCGCGCATCATCAATGCGCATGCGGTCGATCGGCTGGCCTCGCTCATCGACCCCGCCAAGGTGATCGCCGGCGGCAAGTCCGATCCGGAAGCGCACTACCTCGATCCCACGCTTCTTTATCCCGTCACGTGGGATGACAAGGTCATGGCGGACGAAGTCTTCGGGCCGATCTTACCGATCCTGACCTACAACTCCCTCAACGAGGCGTTCGAGCGGATTGCGGCAACGCCGCGACCGCTCGCCGGCTTCGTGTTCAGCCGCAACCAGAAGACCATCGACCGGTTCATCGGCGAGCTCTCCTACGGCGGGGGCGGGGTGAACTTGGTGAACGTTCACCTGTTCGTCGAAACCATGCCGTTTGGCGGTACCGGGTTGGCTGGGATGGGCCACTACTACGGAAAGTATGGCTTCGACGCGCTCACGCACGCCAAGTCGATATTGATCTCCCCGCCCGACGTCGCGATCGAACATCTGTACTCGCCCTTCACCGACGAGAAGAACCAGGCGCTGCAACAGTGGTTTGAATATTGAGGCGATCAGCTTTCGAGCAAGAAAAGATAGCATGCGTGAAATCGCGGGAATCAGGATACCGGACAGCAGGCTCGCTGTCGCAGCGCTGGACTTGGTCAAGATAGAAAGCCAGGCGTCAATCTATAAACATGTCCTGAGAACCTTTGTTTTCGGCGGCCTTGCCGCCCGGGCGGAAAGGATCGGTTTCGATGAAGAACTCTTCTTTCTTGGAGCTGCCCTGCACGATCTCGGCTTGACCGAGCGGTTCGGCGCCCCGGCGGGTCGCTTCGAGGTCGTGGGCGCGGACGCGGCGGAAAAGTTCCTCTTAGGCAAAGGCGTCGCAGCGGAGCGCAGCGCGGTCGTCTGGGAGGCGATCGCGCTGCATACCTCAAACGGCATTGCTCTCCGCCGCGCCCCGGAAGTCGCCCTTGTCCATATCGGGGCGTCCATCGATGTGATGGGCCTCGGGCTCGAGAAGCTGCCGCCGACAGTGGTCGCACAGACGATCGAAGCGCTGCCGCGCGACAACTTCAAGAAGGTCTTCGTCGACGCCCTGTTCTCGCGCGCACAGAAAGACCCGCCCTCGGTGGCACTGACGTGGATGAGCGAGGCCGCGCGAAGACACGTCCATGGGTTCGAGTGCCCGGACTTTATCGACCTGGTCTCGGCAGCCAATTTTTCAGAGTGAAAAGCGCGAGAGGCGGCCCCTCGCCCACGCCGTTGCAGCCTTTAGCGACTTCATCAATTCGTCACGGCGCGCCTCGTTGACGATGCGAGTGCCAGTATGGCCTTCATCGCGCAATGGCCGGTTACGGCGCTACCCCGCCGTTGGCTCATCAAGATCTGAAAGGCCGGAATCCACCCAATCTAGCCGTACGTCGTGCGCGGACCGAATGACGGCTCTGGGGGGCAAAACCCGCCGTTGCCATCGGCTGATCCGGGCGCGCGCTGGGGGTCGGGAGCGGAAACGGTTATGCCGCACATGAACCGGATACGAAGCGTCGGCGTCGACCCGCTAGCGCATATTCCCGGTGTGGCCGAAGGAGTAGCGGCCGGGTTGGGGCCAGACGGTCAGGCCGTGCGGCTCCTTGCCGACCGGGATTTCCTGGACCGCGCCGGTGGTCGTGTCGATGTCGTAGACGATATTGTCGAAACGCCCCGATACCCATAGCTGTTTGCCGTCGGCGCTGATGTTGCCCATGTCGGGGCTGCCGCCGCCGGGGATCGGCCAGGTCTTGATGACTTTGCGGGTAGCAAAATCGATGACGCTGATCGAGCCCGGGCCGTGCCGCGGCCCGTGGATCTTGTTCGAGCCGCGGTTGTCGACGTAGAGCAGCGTCCCGTCGCGGCTCGGATAGAGCCCGTGCGCGCCGATCCCGGTGTGGATGAACCCGACCTTGGTGAAGCTGTCACCGTCGACGAGAAACACCCCGTCGGCCAGCATGTCGGCGACGTAGAACAGCTTGCCGTCGGGCGAGATGCGGATGTCCTGCGGCATGCCGCGGGCGTCGAGCTTCAGGTAGCCCAGCACCTTGCGGTCGACCATGTCGACCTTGACGAGGCCACCGCCGCGGAACTCGCAGGTGAAGATCGCATAGCGCCCGTCGATCGAGAAATCGGCGTGGTTGACCCCGGAGCAGCCGGGCGTCGCCACCGACTGCTCGAGCTTCATCGTATGCGGGTCGCGGAAATCGAGCCGCTTCAGCCGCTCGGCGACGACGATCGCCGCCTTGCCGTCGGGGGTGAAATACATGTTGTAGGGATCGGCCACCGGGATGCTGGGGCCGGGCTTGCCGGTCTTCGGGTCGATCGGGGTGAGGCTGCCGTCGAAGCGGCGGCGGCCGTTGTTGGCCACCCACAGGGTTTGCAGGTCCCAGGACGGGACGACGTGCTGCGGGATGACCCCGACCGGAAACCGGTCGATCACCTTCTTCGTCGCCGGATCGATCACATAGACGTCGTCCGACCGCAGATTCGGCACGTAGATCCGCGGCAATGCGCCCGCCACCGCCGGGCTCATCATGTTGGCCCCGGCAGCACTGTAGAGGTTTCGCGGGTCGAGGACGGGAGGCATCCCCGGCACGGTCTGGATCGCCGGCAGCGGCGGCGGGGCGGCCGGCTTTGGCGCCGCCGGAGCCGCGGCTGGGACAGGCGCGGCCGGCGCCGCCACCGCCGACTGCGCCACCCGCACCAGCGCCGCAGCGGCCGAGCACAACGCGGCGAACCCGCTTTGCGGGCCGTTCGCCGGCCATATCGGCAGCCGGCAGAGCCCGGCGCCGAGGCCGAGCAATGGGACTGTCCACAGCGCGATGCGCAACCAGCGACGAGCCTGCTGGGGCAAGGAGACCTCCGAGCTCAAGGGATGAAACCGGCGCCGTCGCCCGGCCGGACTATGGGTGGCTTCACCGCTGGGCGAGGTCGTTGCGGATGGCGGCGACGGTGCGCTTTATGGTCAGGTCGACGCCCAATTGACCGAGGGCGGCGCTCGAATGGCGCGGGTCGCCGTTGACGCCGTCGCCGGGCTTGGTCCCGCCCAACAGATCGGCGCGCACCAGGCTGGGGTCGGTCGCCATCATCAGCGAGGTGTCGAGGAGCCCGGCATGGGTCCCGATCTCGGCCTCGCTGTAGCCTTTGGACTTCAGCAGCTGGCCGAATTCGATCTCGCCGGCGCGGTAATATTCGGTCAGGGCAAAGGCGCGCACCGGGGTCGCCGCCCACTCCCGATCGAGCCGCCGGGCCACCGCCTCGAGGGCCTTCTGGTAGCCGCCATGGTCGCCGAGAAAAACGATGTCGCGGAAGCCGGCGAGCCTGAAGCTCTTCCCCGCGGATTCGAGGGTCTCTTCGAACGCGCCGACCGGGATCGTGATCGTGCCGGGAAATTTGAGATGCCCTGAGGGATGATCGATGTCGCCCTCGGGAACATAGGCGATGACCGGGGCCACCAGCGCGTTGCCCAGCGCGCCGGCGATCTTGCCCGCGAGCACGTGGACCCGGACATTGTGCTTGCCCAGCGCCATCTGCGGGCCGTTCTGCTCGGTGCCGCCGATCGGCACCAGGATCGTGGTTTTCCCCGCCTCGATGTCGGCGCGCAGTTCGGGCCAGGTCAGCTCTTCGAGATAGACGCTCGGCGGCGGCGACGACGGCGCGGCGTGCGCGGCGACGCTGCCGACCAGCAGGACACAAAGAAACAGAAATCCCCTCGCCATCAGCCGCTACCCCCCGGTGCCGGCAAAATTGCGCCCCCGTCGCTTACCCCGATCCGGGCAGCCAGGCAACCATCGTCGCGGCCAGCGCACCCAGCATCACCACCAGCCAAGGCGGCGCCGCCCACAGCGCCAGCAGCAGAAACCCCGCGATCGCGATCGCGAAATCCGCCGGCGCCAGGATGGCGCTGGTCCACACCGGGTGGTAGAGCGCCGCCAGCAACACGCCCACGACCGCGGCATTGATCCCGCGCAATGCCGAGCGCACCGCCTGGCGATGCCGCAACCCGTCCCAGAACGGCAACGCCGCAATCAGCAGCAGGAAAGACGGCAGGAAAATGGCGGCGAGACAGAGGAGCCCGCCGAGCCAGCCATTGGGCGCCTGCCCCATCACCGTGCCGAGATAGGCGGCAAAGGTGAAGAGCGGCCCGGGCACCGCCTGCGCCGCACCGTAGCCGGCGAGGAAGGCGTCGTTGCCGACCCACCCCGGCGGCACCACCGCGGCTTGCAGCAGCGGCAGCACGACATGGCCGCCGCCAAACACCAGCGCACCCGAGCGGTAGAACGCGGCAAACAACGCCAGCGCGGGCGAATGCGCCGCGGCGGCGAGCACCGGCAAGCCGATCAGCAACGCGACGAAGGCGCCTCCGGCGGCGACCGACAGGGCCCGCGGCAGGCGAATCGCCAATGGCGCAAATTCGGCCGGCGCCGGGCCGTTGCGCAACAACGCCCAGCCGATCAGCCCGCCGGCGGCGATGGCGCCGATCTGCCCGGCCGAGGACGGCACCGCCAACGCCAGGATCGCGGCGCCGACGGCGATCGTGGCGCGCGGGCGGTCGGGGCACAAATTGCGCGCCATGCCCCAAACCGCGTTGGCGACGACCGCGACCGCGACGATCTTGAGCCCGTGCAGCCACGGGGCATGCGCGAGATCGCCGAACGCCGCAACCCCATAGCCGAAGGCGATCATCGCCACCGCCGAGGGTGCGGTAAAGCCGAGCCAGGCGGCGAACGCCCCCGGCAAGCCTGCGCGCAAGATGCCGATCGTGATCGCCGTCTGGCTGCTCGCCGGCCCGGGCAGGAACTGGCACAGCGCCACGATGTCGGCGAAATGACTTTCGTCGAGCCAGCGCCTGCGCTCGACGAACTCGGCGCGGTAATAGCCCAGATGCGCGACCGGCCCGCCGAACGAGGTCAGCCCGAGGCGGAAGAAGATGCGCAGCACCTCGAAAGCCGAGCCGCGCTGTTGCGCAACCGTTTCGGCCGCCGCGGCATTCATGTTTGTCCCCGGCCCTGGCGCGCGAGGCTCACTTCTTCTGGGCGACGGCGCTCTTGGGGTTGAGGCTCTGGATGTGCCCGCTCTCGGTGCCGGCGGTCGGGTCGATGACGGCGTTGATCAGCGCCGGCTTGCCCGAGGCGAGCGCCTCGCTCACGGCCTTGGTCAGGCCGGGCGTGTCGGTCACGTGGTAGCCCTTGCCGCCGAACGCCTCGATGATCTTCTCGTAGCGCGCGTCGCGCATGAGGCCGGTCGGCGAATAGGGGCTGCCAGGCATGTCGCCGCGGTAGACGCCGTTGTTGTTGAAGATGATCGTGACCACCGGCAATTCGTAGCGGCAGATCGTTTCGATCTCCATGCCGCTGAAGCCGAAGGCGCTGTCGCCCTCGATCGCGACGACCGGCTTGCCGGTCACCGCGGCGGCACCCACGGCATAGCCCATGCCAATGCCCATGACCCCCCAGGTGCCGCTGTCGAGCCGGTGGCGGGGCAGCGCCATGTCGATGATGTTGCGACCGAAATCGAGCGTGTTGGCGCCCTCGTTGACGATGTAGACATCGGGCCGGGTCCCGATCGCGTTGCGCACCGCGCGCAAGGCGCTCGAAAAGTTCATCGGGCTCGGGTCGGCGTTGAGGCGTGCGGCCATGCGCTCGACGTTCTGCTGCTTGCGCTTGCCCATGTCGTCCATCCACGCCGCCTGCCGCTTGATCTGCCCCGGCTTCAGCGCCGCGTTGAACGCCGCGAACACCGACTTGATGTCGCCGACGACCGGGGCGGCGATCGCCCGGTTGCTGTCGATCTCGGTCGCCTGGATGTCCACCTGGATCAGCCGCGTGCCCTCGGACCACAACGGCGGCCGGCCGTGCGACAACAGCCAATTGAGGCGCGCGCCCACCACCATCACCACATCGGCCTGGCCGATGGCAAACGAGCGGGCGGCGGCGGCCGATTGCAAATGGTCGTCGGGCAGCAGGCCCTTGGCCATCGACATCGGCAGGAACGGGAGGCCGGTCGCCTCGATAAACGAGCGGATTTCCTCGTCGGCCCGCGCATAGGCGGCACCCTTGCCGAGGATCGCCAGCGGGCGCTGCGCGTTCGCCAGCAATTCGAGCGCGCGCGCGACCGATTGCGGCGCCGGCGGCTGCGGCGGCGCCGGGTCGACGACCTTGATCAGCGATTTCTTCGCGGTCTCGGCGTCGAGAGCAGAGCCCAGCACCTCGGCGGTCAGATCGAGATAGACCCCGCCCGGCCGCCCGGAGACCGCGGCGCGGATCGCCCGCGCCACGCCGAGCCCGATATCCTGCGGGCGATTGACGCGATAGGCCGCCTTCGCATAGGGCCGCGCGGCGGCGAGCTGGTCCATCTCCTCGTAATCGCCCTGCTCGAGATCGACGATCGCCCGGTCGCTCGACCCGCTGATCATGATCATCGGGAAGCAGTTGGTCGTGGCGTTGGCGAGCGCCACCAGCCCGTTGAGGAATCCGGGGGCCGAGACGGTCATGCAGATCCCCGGCTTCTGCGTCAGGTAGCCGGCGATCGCCGCCGCGTTCCCGGCCGATTGCTCATGGCGAAAGCCGAGGTAGCGGATCCCCTCGTTCTGCGCCAGGCGCAACAGATCGGTGATCGGGATGCCGGCCACCCCGAAGATCGTGTCGACCCCATTCAGCTTCAGCGCCTCCACCACCAGGTGAAAGCCGTCGGTCATTTCCCCAGGCATATCCGCTCCGCTCATATCGCCTCACCATTCACCAAATCGTAGGGCGGAAAAGCGAAGCGCATTCCGCCTTTCCGAAAGTTCGGGGCATACTCCTGCCACGCCGGAGTATCGCCGCAACCGGGTGCCGGGCGGAACCTTCTTCTTTACGGTGAACCTGCGTGACCGCCGTTCGGACCTGCTGGTGACGCAGATCGACGTATTGCGCGACGCGGCTCGCCGGGCGCGCTCCCGCGCACCCTTGTGTATCGACGCCTGGGTTGTGCTGCCCGATCACATGCATTGCCGGTGGACCTTGCCGCCCGGCGACACCGACTACCCCGGTTGATGGCGCGCGATTAAAACCGCCTTCGTGAAAGCGTTGGCCGCCGGCGAGCCACGATCGCCGGTGATGACCAGCCGCGGCGAACGCGGCATTTGGCAGCGTCGCTATTGGGAGCGCACGATCCGAGACGATCGGGATTTTGCGGCTCACATGGACTACACGCATTTCAGCCCGGTCAGTCGGCGGCTCGCTGCGATCCCGGGAATTGGGCCGATCGGGGCACTGAGTTTCGCTCTGCGGGTCGATGCGGCGCAGTTTGCTTCGGCGCGGCATTTCGCGGCCTGGCCGGGGCTGGTTCCGCGCCAATGCTCGACCGCCGGCAGGTCGCGTCTGGGCGGCATCAGCCGTGCCGGCGACGAACGCCTGCGGCAGCTGCTGGTGCTGGGAGCGAGCGCGGTTATCCAACACGCCAAACCCGGCCGGCCCGCCACTTCGCAGTGGCTGCTCAACCTCTTGAGCCGCAAGCCGCGCAAGCTCGCGGCCGTGGCTTTGGCCAACAAAGCCTGCCGCGGCGCAGGAGCGCGTGAAGAAATCTATTTTGCAGGGTTACGTCATTCCGGGGCGGTCCGAAGGGCCGAGCCCGGAACCTAAGAACACCAGCATTTCCAGTATGTTTGCCGTGCGGTGTTCATGGGTTCCGGGTTCGCGGGCTGCGCCCGCGCCCCGGAATGACGGGGTTTTCGTATTTCTTCACACGCTCGCAGGCCGGGGACGGCCCGCGTTGTATGGGCCATGATGACGAGCGGGCAGGCGTACCGGCCAGGGTCGGCCGCTGCCTGATCGCTCGTTGACCCGGGTGCAGGGCTCGAGGGAAAAGATGCTGATCGGTCGGTCCGACGATCTGCGAACCCGTGTCGGGTGGCGGCCGGCAAGGTCTCTCATCCGTTTGGGAGCGGATCGCGGAACCCATCTGGGCCAGCGGCAGCGGCCGCACCAAACAGGTCGGACACACGACCGCAACCGCACCGGCAGGATTTTCTCTTCCCACCCCTTGCACCCAACGGGCCGTCCACATACGCCCTACGCTTGCTGGGCGAGAATCCAGATCGTGATAAAAAATTTTCATCTGGATCTGGATTCTTGCCCAGCTTCGCAGCGTGTCCCGTCTGTTCGGTCGGCAAGAGCCCGATGCGCGATCGCGATCGCGCATCGGGCGGCGGATTTTGTCGATGAGCCCTCCTCGTCGATACGAAGGTCGGGGATTTGCAACGCGGCCTTCTCTGCAGGCAGCTGTCTTTATTCTTGGGTTTGTGCCGGTTGTGGCTGGGCTCGCCGGTGTGCTGCTGGGACCGGGCATGGTGCACGAGCCCGGGGCAGCCAGTGTCGCGATGGACAGCCATTTCCGCTACCTGTCCGGCCTGCTGCTCGGTATCGGGCTCGGCCTTTTGGAGCACGATCCCGGCGATCGAGGCCAAGACCGCGCGCTTTCGGCTGCTGACCGCGATCGTGTTTTTGGGCGGTCTGGGGCGGCTCTATGCGCTATTCGCGGTCGGCGTGCCGGATCGGGCGATGCTGTTCGGGCTGACCATGGAGCTGATCGTGACGCCGCTCTGCGCTGTGGCAGACCGCCGTCGCGAGCCGAGCCTCCGGCTGAGCCCTCCTCACTGCTTCGGCGCCGACAGGGTGACGCCCTGCCGCTTCATCCCCTCGACGACGCTCTTGGCCCCGGCATCGCCGCCGGCGGCGAGCAGTGCGGTCTTGCCGGCCAAGGTTTGCAGCTGCCGGCGCAGCTTGATCGCCTGCTCCATGGTCGGTTGCTGCGCCCGCCTCACCTCGGCCAGCGCCCTGCCGTCATGGATCGCCTGACCGGTCTCGAACGCCATCAGCACGAACAGCGACACGACGACGAGGATCAATGGCGGCGACAGCCCGTTGCGATCATGGCCGTCCCGCTGGCCGTCTCTCTGACCGAACGCCATGATCATTTCCCCTGAGCGGGCAGCGGTGCCGATGCCGGCGGCGGCGCCTGCCCGGCGGGCGCCCCGGTCTCGGGGTTGAGCTTGATCCCGTTCGCGCTCAGCAGGTCGCGCAGCTTGCCGTCATTGGCGCTGACCGCGGTCGCGGCGATTGCCTGGATCAAGGCGTTGTCGATGCGGTTGAACTCGATGCTCTGATTGATGAACTGCTGGCGCCGGTTGACCTCGGCCTGGGCCGCGCGGTTTTGCTGCCCTAGATAGAGGTAAACCACGACCAGAACGAGCGTGATCCCCGACAGCGCCAGAACCACCCGGTAAACCCAGCCGCCCGCCGTCATCGATCCATCCCTGCGTCATCGCCGCCTGCCACCGACAGAGAATAGCATAGCGGTGCCAGGAGCGGGCAGCCGATGCCGGCTGCACCACGCCCGGTCGGCCGCGGCGGACGCGCGCGTTCAGCGGCCGCGGAAATGCCGATAGAACTCCATGACGTCGGGGCTTTGCTGGAAACCGAGAAGGACGTTGAGCTCGGCGCCGCTGTGACCGCGCAGCGGGATCGATTCGACGATGTGGTCGGTAACGCCGGCGCGAATCTGGTCGTGGTCGAAGACGATGCGATCGGTGAACGGCTTCTTGCTAATGATCGTTTGCCCGGGCCCGGTCACCGCGACGAAGTAGGTTAGGTCGACCGCGTCACCCTGCGCCGCCGGGCCGCGCTGCCCGACGACGACCACGTCGAGGGTCATGCGCACCGCGTCGCCGGTGTATTCGCACTTGCGGTCGACCTCGCTCAGCAGCCCGTAGAACGCCACGTTTTCGGGGCGGCGCTGCGGCGCCGGGCCGAACACCGCGGTATTGGCGAGCGAGCGCAGGATGACGGCACTCGGGCAGGGCACGGCCGGCTGCGACGAGGATGACGAGAACAAGCTGCAACCGGAAAGGGCAAAGAGCGCGAAAAGCGCCGCCGCCGGCGCCGCCCGGAACCGACTCACAACCCGTTATGCGTACCGTCGCAGAACGGCTTTCCCGCGGTCTGCTTGCAGCCGCACAGCCAGACCTCTTCGCTGGCCGCGGCGGTGAACGGCACCGGGGCGAGGCCGGTGCCCTGATGCGAGCCGTCGCAGAATGGCTGGTTGCCGCTGCGCCCGCAGGCGCACCAGAAATACCGCTTGCCGGCTTCGACGGTGATGCCGTAGGGCTCTTTCTGCGCTGGTATCGGTTCGGCCATTGTTTTCCCCCGCCAAGGTCGACGCCGGGACCCGCGCGCAGCGGCGGCGGTTCGACGGCGCCGCGACTGTATTCGAGCCTCGCCCGGTGTCAAGGCCGGGCCGATGCCGGGAGCGCTGGAACAGCCGATGGCCGTCTACACCGACGTCGCCGACGACGAGCTGAGGGCCTTTGTGGCGCTCTACGACATCGGCGAGGTGCTGTCGTGCAAGGGCATCGCCGAAGGGGTCGAAAACTCCAATTTTCTGGTCACGACCGAGCACGGCAATTTCATCCTGACCCTCTACGAAAAGCGGGTGGCGCGCGCGGACCTCCCCTTCTTCATCGCGCTGATGGATCATCTGGCGCATCGTGGCGTCGCCTGCCCGACCCCGCTGCGCGGGCGCGACGGCATCGCGCTGCGCGAGCTGTGCGGCCGGCCGGCGGCGATGGTGACGTTTCTCGCCGGCATGTGGCCGCGCCGCATCCAGCCGTTCCACTGCGCCGGGCTCGGCCGCGCCTTGGCGGCGTTGCACCGCGCCGGCGACGATTTCCCGATGACGCGGGCCAACGATCTGTCGCTTTCCGGTTGGCGGCGACTGTTCGAGGCCAGCCATGGCCGCGCCGGCGAAGTGCAGCCGGGCCTCGCTGATGAGCTCGCCGCCGAGCTCGAGTTTATCGAAGAGGCCTGGCCGCGCGGGCTGCCGGTCGGGGTGATCCATGCCGATCTGTTTCCGGACAACGTGTTCTTTCGCGACCGCGAGGTTTCCGGCCTGATCGACTTCTATTTCGCCTGCACCGATTTTTTTGCCTATGACCTGGCGGTATGCCTCAATGCCTGGTGCTTCGAGGGCGACGGCAGCCTCAACGTGACCAAGGCGCGCCTCCTGCTCGACGGCTACCGCCGGGCGCGCCCGATGACGCCCGAAGAACTCGCGGCCCTGCCGGCGCTGGCCCGCGGCAGCGCGCTGCGCTTCCTTTTGACCCGCCTGTTCGACTGGCTGAACCAGCCGCAGGGCGCGCTGGTGCGGCCCAAGGATCCGCTCGAATTCTTGCGCAAATTGCGCTTTCACCGCACCGTCGCCAGCGCGCGCGATTACGGCCTCGATGCCTAAAGCGCGCAGGCCTGACCCGAGCGGGCCAGAAACCAGCGCACAGGAAGCGAGCGGGCCTGACCCGAGCGATGTCGAAATATTTACCGACGGCGCCTGCAGCGGCAATCCGGGTCCGGGCGGCTGGGCCGCCATCCTGCGTCATCGCGAAGTCGAAAAGGAGCTCTGCGGGTCCGAGCCCGTCACCACCAACAACCGCATGGAGATGATGGCGGCGATCGCCGGGCTCGAAGCACTGAAGCGGCCATGCCGTGTGCGGCTCTACAGCGACAGCCAGTATCTGCGCGACGGCATCACCCGGTGGATCCACGCCTGGAAGGCGCGCGGCTGGCGCACCGCCGACAAAAAGCCGGTCAAGAATATCGATCTGTGGCAGCGGCTCGAAGCGGCGGCGGCGCGGCACGATGTCGCCTGGGAATGGGTGCGCGGCCATGCCGGCCATCCCGAAAACGAGCGGGCCGACGCGCTCGCCCGCGCCGCCATCGCCGCAATGCGCGCCAACGGGGCCGGGCCAACGCCCGCCCGCTAGCGGAAATTGCGGCTGCGCACGACGATGTCGCGCCCGTCGCAGCCCGGCATGCCATTCGCGACCGGCATTCGGTTCGGAAGCGGCATCGGCGGCTCGGCGTCGCCGCTGCGCTCGCGCAGGGTGTTGAGCCGCGGGGTCAGGTCTTCAAGATGGTCGGCGACGATATGGATGACGCTCTCTTCGCGCTGCAATCTGCCGGTGCAGCGCAGCAAGGTCGCACCCAGCGCCGCGCGGCGAAAGCGTTCGAGGATCGGCGGCCACAGGATCAGGTTGGCGATCCCGGTCTCGTCCTCGATGGTGATGAAGACGACGCCGTTGGCGCTGCCCGGACGCTGCCGGATCAGCACGATCCCGGCGATCGCGAGCCGGCGATCGACCGACAGATGGGCGAGCTCGGCGGCCGCGACCAGCCCCTCGCGGGCGAGCTCGGCGCGCAGAAACGCCAGCGGATGGCGCTTCAGGCTGAGGCCGAGGCTGCGGTAATCCTCGATCACATGCTCGCCCAGCGGCATCCGCGGCAACAGCACGGCGGCAACGCTCTCCCTCTCCGCCTCTGGGGGCGGAGAGGGTTGGGGTGAGGCGGGGAATTCCAGTGGCGCTCGCCCGGCGAAGCCCCCCTCACCCTGCCCTCTCCCCCCAATGGGGGGCGAGGGTCCTTCTTTTGCGAGAGGTCTTATTGCGGCGAACAATGGCAGCGGCGGCTGGCCGAGCGCCTTCAGCGCCCATAAGGCCCGCCGGCGGTCAAGCCCGACCGAGCGAAAAGCGTCGGCTTCGGCCAGCCGTTCGAGGGCGCCCCGGCCGAGTTCGCTGCGTTGCCATAACGCCCGCGGATCGGGGTATCCTTGCGGCCCGCGCGCCGCGACGAGCCGTTCCGCATCGGCCGCGGCCAATCCCTTGATCTGGCGCAACCCGAGCCGCAAGACGAGAGGCGTCAGCGCACTGATTTGGCTTTGGCCGGGCTCGACCCGTGGGCCTTTAGCCCACGGACTTGATCCGTGGGCATCCACGTCTTTCGACGCCCGAAACAAAGACGTGGATACGCGGGACAAGCCCGCGCAAGACGGCCCTGGATTGCCCCCTGCCGTTGTGGAAGTGACGATTGACGGTTCGAGGGTGCAGTCCCAAAAGCTGCAATTGACGTCGACGGCGCGCACCTCGACCCCGTGCTCGCGCGCGTCGCGGACGATCTGCGCCGGTGCGTAGAACCCCATCGGCTGGCTGTTGAGCAGGGCGCAGGCGAACACCTCGGGATAAAAGCATTTGATCCAGGCCGAGACGTAAACCAAGAGCGCAAAGCTCGCCGCGTGGCTCTCGGGAAAGCCGTAGGTGCCGAACCCCTCGATCTGGCCGAAGCAGCGCCCGGCGAAATCGCGCTCGTAGCCGTTCGCCACCATGCCGGCGACAAATTTGTCGCGGAACAGATGGATGTCGCCGTTGCGCTTGAAGGTGGCCATCGCGCGGCGCAGCCGGTCGGCCTCCTCCGGGGTAAAGCCGGCGCCGACGATCGCGATCTTCATCGCCTGCTCCTGAAACAGCGGCACCCCCAGGGTCTTGCCCAAGACCTGGCGCAATTCGTCCGACGGATACGACACCGCCTCGCGCCCGGAACGGCGGCGCAGATAGGGGTGCACCATGTCGCCCTGGATCGGCCCCGGCCGCACGATCGCCACCTCGATGACCAGATCGTAGAACGCGCGCGGCTTCAATCGCGGCAGCATCGTCATCTGGGCGCGGCTTTCGACCTGGAAGACGCCCAATGAATCGGCCCGGCTCAGCATCTGGTAAACTGCCGGGTCCTCCGCTGGAATGGTGGCGAGCTCGAGCCGGCGGCCGTAATGCTGCTCGATCAGGGCAAAGGCCTTTCTGATGCAGGTCAGCATGCCCAATGCCAGGATGTCGATCTTCAGGATGCCGAGCGCGTCGAGATCGTCCTTGTCCCATTCGATGACGGTGCGGTCTTGCATCGCCGCGTTCTCGATCGGCACCAGCTCGGACAATGGCCCGCGGGTGATGACGAAGCCGCCGACATGCTGCGAGAGATGACGCGGAAAGCCGGTGAGCTCGGCGGCGAGGTCGAGGGCGCGGCGTAAATTGCGGTCGGCCGGGTCGAGCCCGGCCTCGCGCACCCGCTGGTCGCCGATCGGGTCGTTGCTCCAGCCCCAGACGATGCCGGCCAATGCGGCAACGACATCGGCCGATAGCCCCAGCGCCTTGCCGACCTCGCGGATCGCCGAGCGCGAGCGGTAGCAGATCACCGTGGCCGCCAGCCCGGCCCGGTCGCGGCCGTATTTCCGATAGATGTACTGGATCACCTCCTCGCGCCGCTCGTGCTCGAAATCGACGTCGATATCGGGCGGCTCGTTGCGGGCGGCACTGATGAAGCGCTCGAACAGCACGTCGATGCGCGCAGGATCGACCGCGGTGATGCCGAGGCAGTAGCAGACCACCGAATTGGCCGCCGAGCCGCGCCCCTGGCACAGAATCCCGCGCGATCGCGCGAATTCGACGATGTCGTGGACGGTCAGGAAATAGCGCGCGTAGTCGAGACGCTCGATCAGTTGCAATTCATGCGCGATCAGATCGCGGATCTTGTCGGGGATTCCGGGTAAGCCGCATGCAGCAGCCCACTCGTCATTTTCCCCTCTCCCTCCAATGGGGGGAGAGGGTTCTGTTGTCGGTGCAGAGGATTTAGGAGCAAACCGTTCGGCCGCCCCTTCCCAGGCGAGATCGGCCAGGCGCTGCTGCGGGGTGCGGCCGTCCGCGGCGGTTTCGTCCGGGTATTCGTAACGCAATTCGTCGAGGCTGAACCGGCAGCGCCGGGCGATTTCCAGGCTGCGCGCGACCGCGTCCTCATACCCGCGGAACAGCCGCGCCATCTCCGCCGGCGATTTCAGATGGCGCTCGGCATTGGCGGCGAGGCGAAAGCCGGCTTCTTCGATCGTGCAGCCGGCGCGGATGCAGGTCAGCACATCCTGCAACGGCCGCCGCTCGGGGACGTGATAAAGCACGTCGTTGGTCGCGACCAGGGGCAGCCCCACCGCTTCGGCCAATGCCGCGAGATGGGCCAGGCGGCGCGCATCGTCGCCGCGATAGAGATGGTGGGCGGCGAGATAGCCGCGGCCGGGGAAATCCGCCGCGATCCGCGCGGCAAAGCTGAGGAGCTCATCCGCGGGCGTCGCCTCGGATGGCGGCAGGACGACGATCTGCCCCTCGCCGTGCGCCGCCACATCGGCATAGCCGAGCCGGCATTCGCCCTTGGCGGCCCGGCGCTTGCCCAGGGTGAGCAGCCGGGTCAGCCGGCCATAGGCGTCGCGATCCTGCGGAAAGGCGAGGAGGCTCGGGCCATCGCCGAGATCGAGCCGACAGCCGATCACAAGACGGATGTCGACCTCTTTCGCCGCCTGATGCGCGCGCACGACGCCTGCGAGGCTGTTATGGTCGGCGATCGCGATCGCGCCGTGGCCGAGGGCTGCCGCGGTCAGCACCAGCTCGGCCGGATGCGCCGCCCCGCGCAGAAACGAGAAATTGGTGGTGACCTCCAGCTCGGCGTAAGCCGGCGCGAGATCAGGCAAAGAGGCCATGGATGAACCAGCGCGGCGGATCGTCATGGCCGGCAAGACCCGCCCGGAACAACCAGAAGCGCCGCCCGTCCTCGTCCTCGACCCGGTAATAATCGCGGATCGCATCGCGGGCGGGCGATCCCCCGGCTCGCCACCATTCTTCGGCCACCCGCTCCGGCCCGTCGGCGCGCGTAACCCGATGCGCAAGGCGACGCCAGGTAAAGCGGAACGGCGGGTCGTCGGGCAACAGCCAGAAGGCTTCGACCGGTTCCGGCGGCGCGAACAGCCGGATCGGCCGCGGCGGTTTATTGAAATGACCGTGCCATTTCTCATTCGTCCGAAAAAAATGATGTGAGACTTTGCCGCTCGCCCCTTCTCCGCCCGCTTGCGGGGGGAGAGGGACGGGGTGAGGTGGGTGTCGGTGAGGGATCTCGGCTTCGCCCACCTCACCCTCCCCATCGCCAGCGCGATGGGTCCCCTCCCTCTCCCCCCTATGGGCGGAGAGGGAATTATCGATCGGCACCCTGACCGAGGCGCGCTCCGGGATATGGCTTTCGCGCGGCTCGATCCGGGAGAGTGCCTCGAGGCCGAGCTTGTTGCCGACCCGGTCGAGCAGCGGCGCGATACCCCCTCCCAGTCCCTCCCCCACTGGTGGGGGAGGGTTAGGGTGGGGGCCGCCGGTAGAGCCGGTGAAGCCGATCTGCTCGGGGCCCAAGGGCTCGACGGCAAAGGCGGCGAGGATCATGTCTTCAACGCCGAGGCCGGGATCGATCGTGTCGAGCCGTTCCCGGAACAGACTGGCGAGGTGGTGCGGGTCGCGGCTCGGGCGGGCGGTGCCGAGCACGATATGCTCGACCCGGCCGTCGACCCGGTGAAAGGCGAGGTCGAGCCGCCGCGCCCCCGTCCCTTCCCGCGCCAGGCGAAGGACCAGATCGAGCGCGAGCCGCTCGGCGGCGCAGGCCAGATCGGCGGGATCGGCGATCGGCTCGACAAAGCTCAGCCGCACCCGGCGGATCGGGGCTTCGCCCAATGGCGACAACGGCTCGGAGAGATCGCCCAGCACCTGGTCAAGGCGCAGCACCACCCCTTGGCCGAACCGGCGGGCGAGGGCCGCGCGCGGCATCGCATAAAGATCGCCGACCTGCTTCAAGCCCACTCGGCGCAAGCCCTGAGCGGCCGCCGGGTCGAGGCGCAGCGCTTCGATCGGCAACCGGGCGAGGCCGGTGCGCGCCTCTCCCGCTGGCAGAATGACGGCGCGCTCGCCCAGTGGCGCAAAGCGGGCCAATGCCCAGGCGGCGCCGGTCGTGTCGGCGATGACGATCCGGCAGGCGACTCGCCGCCGGCCGAGCCGGGCCATAAGGTCGGCGGCGAGCTCGGTCTCGCCGCCCCACAGATGGGCCGAGCCGGTGGTCTCGATCTTTACCCCATCGGCGCCGTCGGGGGCGGTCCATGGACTGTAGCGGCCGCACCATTCGGCCAGCCGCCGCAACGCCGCCCTATCCTCGGCGGGCTCGGCCGCGGCGGTGGCGAGGCCGGGCAGCAACGAAAAAGCGTCGGCCAGCGGCATCCCCGGGGTGAGACCGGCGGCCGCCGCGGCCGGGTTGATCGCGGCCAGCAGCCGCCGGCCGGCGGCATCGATCACCGTAGCGAACGGGACCGCCTCAGCCGGCATGGCGGAACTCTGTCGAGCGGATCTTGGCGGCTGCAAGCCGCGCATCCGGTCGATCGGCCAATCGGGCAACCAGAGATAGAGAACCCGTCGCATCGATCACCTCCACCGCCCAGCATGCCGGCTCGCCGCCGCGGCAGCGCAGCAGCTCGACCCGCCAGCGCGGCTGCCCGATCCCAAGCCCCCACCCTGACCCTCCCCCGCGAGCGGGGGAGGAAATGGGAGGAGGCTCCCCGCGAGCGGGAGAGAGAGTAAGAGGGGGCTGCCCCCTGCGAGCGGAAGAGGCAATAGGAGGGGGCTGCGACGGCAGCGCCGCGATCCGCCAGCGCGTCGCCGCGGCGTTCGGCCGGTTGCGTTCGCGCTGCGCCGCGGCGCCGCTGCGCCAGCGGCGCAGCACCAGGGCAGTGACCCCGGAATGCTCCGCGGCAAGCTGCAACCGCCGGCTCGCCACCGGGTCGAGCGCGCCGATTTCGCCGACCACGGCGGCAATGCCGGGCGCGCGCAGCCCCTCCTCCATCGCCCACAGGATCTCGGTGTCGCGTCTCGCCCGGACCAGCACCAGCCGCGCGGGATCGAGCCCGAGGGCGGCAAGACCCGACCCGTAAAGATCCGGCCGCAGCAGGCACCACAGCACGATGCCGTCTGCCGCCATCGCGAGCCGGGCGAGGATGCCGGCGGCAAAGGCGGCGGCGAGCCCGCCATCCTCCTCGTCGCCGCCCGCCCCCAGGATCTCGTGCAGGGCGCCGCGCGCCAGCCCGCCGCCCGGCAAGACCCGATCGATCGCGGCGAGGCCAAATGGCGTCGCCCCATATGCCGTCGCCGTCGGCCGCTCGATCCGCCGAATCCGTTCGCGCAGCGCCATCAGAGATTCGCGAGCCATTTCCCGGCAAACATCCAGCATCCGCTTCGTTCGTGTTATGTTCCCTAAATGATAGATTGTCAAGCTCGGCCACGCATCGCCGCCGAGCAGAATAGTCTTGGTTAACGTGCCGCTGTTCCGGTGCGACCGGGAGGCTCCGATTATCCGGCCCGCGGCAGCCATTCGACCAGGCGGCGGGCCGCCTCGGCGACCTCCCCGCTCGCGCCGGCGAACGAGAGGCGCACCCAGCCGCCGCCGTGCACCGGGTCGAAGTCGAGCCCCGGGGTGATCGCCACCCCGGTCTCGGCCAGGAGCCGGCGGCAGAAATCGACGCTGTCACGGCTGAGGCGCGAAATGTCGGCATAGAGATAAAAGGCGCCCTCGGCCGGCGCGAAGCGGCTGAGCCCGGCGGCGGAGAGGGTCGCGATCAACAGATTGCGGTTGGCGCGGTAGCGCGCGACATGGCCGTCGAGCTCGGCACGGCAGCCGAATACCGGGAGTGCGGCGAGCTGCGACAAGGCCGGCGGCGAGATGTAGAAATTCTGCGCCAGGCACTCGACCGAGCGCGCCAAATCGGGCGGCACCAGCATCCAGCCGAGCCGCCACCCGGTCATGCTGTAATATTTCGAGAACGAATTGACCACCACCGCCTCACGCCCATAGGCGCGCACCGTCGCCGCCGGCGCTGCATAGGTGATGCCGTGATAGATCTCGTCCGAGACTAGGCGGATGCCCTGCTCGCGGCACCATATCGCCAGCCGCGCCAGATCGCCGGCGGCGATCATCGTGCCGGTCGGGTTGGCCGGGCTGGCGATGACCAGGCCGTCGAGCGGCCCCGCTTCGGCCAACAGCTCCGGGTTCGGCTGGTAACGGGTGTTCTCGCCGACCTCGATCAGCACTGGCTCGATGCCGAGCGCCGAGAGGATGTTGCGGTAGGCCGGATAGCCCGGTGCGGCGAGCGCCACCCGGTCGCCGGCCTCGAAGGCGGCGAGGAAGGCCAGCTGAAAGGCGGCCGAGGAGCCGGTGGTGACGACGACTTCGTGCGGGTCGACCGCGACCCCGTATCGCTCCTGGTAATGGGCGGCGATCGCCTCGCGCAACGGGGCGATGCCGAGCGCGTCGGTATAGCCGATCGGCGCGTTCGCCAGCGCCTCCAGGGCGGCCGCGCGCACCGCCGCCGGGGCCCCGGTCGCGGGCTGGCCGACTTCGAGGTGGATCACGTCGGCCCCGGCCGCCGCCCGCTCGTTGGCGGCGCGCAGCACATCCATGGCGATGAAAGGCGGCACCAGGCCGCGCCGCGACACCCGCAAGCTCATCGGCATTTCACCGTCGGTTGCATTCCCACATCCTCGCGCCAAAGCGGGGAGCCCGACCGTCCCGCACGACGAGGTTGCCATTCCCCGGCGGCTTTGGCTATGACGGGCCGCCGCCCGCGCCCACAGCAAGCCGGCAATCTGGGAACCCAATCACGATGACAGAAACCTTGCCGCGCCTGATCGCCATGTCGGGGAGCTTGCGCGCCGGCTCGTATTCGAACGCGGTGATCGAGACCCTGCGCGAGAAATTTGCCGGCCGCGCCCGGTTGACGCTGTGGGACCTCGCGCCGATCCCGGCCTACAATCAGGATTTCGAGGGCGAAAAACGCCCGGCCGCGGTCAAGGAACTGCTTGTCGCGATCGCCGCGGCCGACGGCTTGGTGCTGTGCGCGCCCGAGTTCAACCACAGCATTCCGGGCGTGTTGAAAAACGCGCTCGACTGGGCCTCGCGCCCGGCCTTCGCCTCGGTCCTGGCGTACAAGCCGGTGGCGATCATGACGACCTCGCGCGGGCCGCTGGGCGGGGCGCGCTGCCTCGAGCATCTGCGCGTGACGCTCGCGTCGATGCTGTCGCGGGTAGCGGTGGCGCGCGAGGTCATCATCACCGCCTGCGCCGACAAGGTGTGCGACGGCCGCCTCGTCGACGAGGCTTCGCTCGGCTTTGCCTGCGCCGCGGTCGAGGCGCTGCTGCGCGAGATCGCCTTGTGGCGGGCCGCGGACGCCGGCCGATAGGCGCGCCCGATGCCCGACAACGACTCGGTGCGGTCGCAGATCGACGGGCGCGGCGTCGCCTCGGTGACGCTCAACCGGCCGGCCGTGGCCAACGCCTATAACGGCGCGCTGATCGACGGGCTGATCGAGATCTTCGGCCGGCTTGCGCGGCTGCCCGAGCTGCGCTGCGTCGTGCTGCGCGGCGCGGGGCGGCATTTCCAGGCCGGCGCCGATCTCGGCTTTCTGCGCCATCTGGGCGATATGTCGGCCGAGGAAAACCTCGATTTCTCGCGCCGGACCTTGGCGGCGATCGACGGGCTGCGGCGCTTTCCGCACCCGACAGTGGCGCTGATCCGGGGCGGCTGCTTTGGCGGCGGGGTCGGGATCGCCGCGGCCTGCGACATCGCGATCGCCGCCGAGGACGCGGTCTTTGCGATCAGCGAGGTGCGCTGGGGCATCACCGCAGCACCAATCATCCCGCTGCTGGTCGACCGCCTCGGCGCGCGAATGGTGAGCCGTCTCGCGCTCACCGGCGAGCGCTTTTCCGCCGCCGAAGCCTTGCGCATCGGCCTCGTCCACGCGCTCTGCCCGGCGGACCGGCTCGAAGCCGCCGCAGCGCAGATCGTCGCAAATCTGTTGATGGCGGCGCCGCAAGCCGCGGCCATGACCAAGCTGCTCATCGCCGAAGCGGTCGAGACTGCCGATCGCCCGGCCTTCGCCGAGCGCATCATTGCCGAGGGCGCCTCCCGCCGGCGCTCGCCGGAAGCGGCCGAGGGGCTCGCGAGCTTCGCCGAAAAACGCCGGCCCGCCTGGCACCCTCGGGTCTGACGTTTTAGCCCCCTTCCTTTGACTCTTCGTCATTCCCGCGAAAGCGGGAACCCAGAGCCTATCCCTGGCTTGAACAGGGGGCGGCGGGCACCGAGCGCTAACCCTGGACCCCCACCGGCGAGCATGTGAAGAAAATATCGTTGCCGAAAAATGTCATTCCGGGCGGTCCGAAGGGCCGAGCCCGGAACCCAAGAACACCTGCATTTCCAATATGTCTGCGGTCCGATGTTCATGGGTTCCGGGTTCGCGGGCTGCGCCCGCGCCCCGGAATGACGGGGTTTTCGTATTTCTTCACACGCTC
>DASYNW010000037.1:0-34351 GCA_036008325.1 Allostellaceae bacterium | reverse complement strand
GGCTGCGGCAAGGGCGGCTATCTCGCCTTCATCGGGCGCATCAGCCCGGAAAAGGGACCGGAGCGCGCGATCGAGATCGCCCGCCGCGCCGGGGTGCCGCTGACCATCGCGGCCAAGGTCGACAAGGTCGACGAAGTCTATTACAAGGCCAGGGTCGAGCCGTTGCTCGACGATCCGCTGATCGAGTTCATCGGCGAGATCGGCGATGGCGAGAAGGGTGCGTTTTTGGGCGATGCGATGGCGCTGCTGTTTCCGATCGATTGGCCCGAGCCGTTTGGGCTCGCCATGATCGAGGCGATGGCGAACGGGACGCCGATTATCGCCTTCAACCGCGGCTCGGTGCCGGAAATCGTCGAGCCCGGGGTCACCGGCTTTATCGTCGACAATATCGAGGAGGCGGTCGGGGCGATCCCGCTGGCCAAGGCGCTCGACCGCAGCACGATCCGGCGCCGCTTCGAGGAGCGCTTTTCGGTCGAGCGCATGGCCCGCGACTACCTCGGCCTCTACGACGAGGTGCTGCGGGCGGGGAGCAACGAGCGAAGACCGCGAGCCGCCGCGGCCGCGAACGACGACTGAAAGCGCCAAAGCAACCACGAATAATGGCGCCAGCGGAGCCAGAGTCGAACGAGGCGTTTCGGTTTTATATCGAATCGGGCGCGCCGTTTCAGGAACGTCGCCCGCGTTCGTTGAAGCAGGGGCACACCTTTGCCGTCTTCAACCCGCGCGGCGACATCGTCGCCGCCGACGGCAGCCCCGACGGCGTCTATTACCGCGACACGCGCTTCCTGTCGCGGCTCGAATTGCGCCTCAACGATTCGCCGCTGTTGCTGCTCAGCTCCAACGTGCAGGAAGACAATACCGTTCTATCGGTGGATCTGACCAACCCCGATCTCAGCGCCGGCGGCCAGATCGTGTTGCGCGGTGAGCTGATCCACGTCAACCGGCGCAAATACATTTGGCAGAATTGCTGCTACGAGCGGCTGCTGGTCAATAATTTCGACGTGGTCGCGCATGATCTGACCTTGAGCATCGCCTTCCGCGCCGATTTCGCCGATCTGTTCGAGGTCCGCGGGCAACGACGGCCGCGGCGCGGCCGGCTGTGGGTCGAACAGCGCTCGAACGCGGCGGTGGCGCTGCATTATATGGGACTGGACCGGATCGAGCGGGTCACCGGCTTGAGCTTCGAGCCGGCGCCGACCCGCCTCGACGGCGACAGCGCGCGCTATGCGCTCTCGCTCGGGCCCGGCGAGGCGGTGCGCCTGGTATTGCGGATCGCCTGCGACGACACCGATGCGGACGAGGCTCTCGGCCGACGCTTCTACAGCTCGCTGCGGATAGCGCGCCGAGCGATGCGCGTGTCGAGCGGACGCGCGGCCGCCGTCGAAAGCTCGAATTCGCTGTTCAACGAACTGGCGCGCCGGTCGGTGGCCGATCTCTACATGCTGGTCACCGACACCGAGCATGGCCCCTATCCGTTTGCCGGGATCCCGTGGTTCAGCACCGTGTTCGGCCGCGACGGGATCATCACCGCGCTGTTCGCCTTGTGGATCGACCCGACGATCGCCAAGGGCGTCCTCCATTTTCTCGCCGCGACACAAGCGCGCGAGATCGACCCGGAACGCGACGCCGAGCCGGGCAAGATCCTACACGAGATGCGCGACGGCGAGATGGCTCGGCTCGCCGAGGTGCCGTTTTCGCGTTACTACGGCAGCGTCGATGCGACCCCGCTCTTCGTCATGCTGATGGGCGAGTACTTCCAGCGCACCGGCGATCTCGAAACGGTGCGGGCGCTGTGGCCGAATGTCGAGGCGGCGCTGCGCTGGTGCGACACCTGGGGCGATCCGGACGGCGACAGTTTTGTCGAATACTTTCGCCAAAACGACAAAGGCCTGGTCAATCAAGGGTGGAAAGACTCGCAGGATGCGATTTTTCATCAGGATGGCCGGCTGGCCCAAGGCCCGATCGCGCTGTGCGAGGTGCAGGGCTATGTCTACGCCGCCAAGCAGCACGCCGCCCTGATGGCTTCGGCATTAGGCCGGCCGCAGACCGCCTCGGCCTTGGCTCAGCAGGCTCACACCTTGCGCGATAGATTCGAAAACGCGTTCTGGTGCGAGGAGCTGTCGACCTATGCGCTGGCGTTGGACGGGGCTAAAAACCCGTGCCGGGTGGTTGCCTCCAACGCCGGGCATGCGCTGCTGACCGGGATCGCCGCCCCCGACCGGGCGCGCCGCGTCGCCGACACCCTGCTCGGGATGGCCTCTTTTTCGGGCTGGGGGGTGCGCACCGTCGCGGTGTCGGCGGCAAGATACAACCCGATGTCGTACCACAACGGCTCGGTGTGGCCGCACGACAATGCGCTGATTGCCCTGGGTCTCGCGCGCTACGGGCTCAAATCGGGCGCGCTGCGGATCTTCAAGGGCCTGTTCGAGGCTGCCGGATACATGGATCTGCGCCGATTGCCGGAGCTGTTCTGCGGCTTCCCCTGGCGCAAGCTCAACGCGCCGACGCTCTATCCGGTGGCATGCAGCCCGCAGGCCTGGGCGAGCGCCGCTTTTTTTGCGCTGGTCCAGGCGAGCCTCGGCCTCGGGTTCGATCGCGCCACCGGCGGAGTTCGGCTCGACCGCCCTGTGCTACCCGAGTTCCTCGACGAGCTTCAGCTGCGCCGCGTGCAGGCCAGGCACGGCACGGCCGACATCCTGTTGCGGCGCTATGGCGAGGAGGTCGCGGTCACGATCACCGGGCGCCGCGGCGAGGTGCCGATCGTCGTCTCGCACTAGCGCAAGGCGGGTCGCACTGAGTGCCAGGCCGGCCGAGCCGGCGCAAGGCACGCTCAAAAGCCGACGTTCATGTCCGCGACCGCCGAACCGAAATAAGCCTGCGGCTCGGATGGCCGCTCGCCTTGCGCGCGCTCCTTTCGGCTGACGCAGCTTTTGGTCCTGCCAAAAACCGCCTGCCAATCCGCCGCCTTCGGCAAAGCATCGATGAGGCACTGATCGTAAACGGTGTAGGTACGTCCGACCTCGCAGCCGAAGGAAGGCCGGTCGCGCCGCGCCGCGGTCAGGATGATCCGGTTGGGCTTGGCCATAGCACCAGCGGCAAAGCCTCCGGTGTAGCAGCCCGAGACGACGACCACCGTCGGCGCCGCCCCGCAGCCGCGCGACAGGGCCTGGGCCAGCTCCGACGGCGCCAAGGCCCGATTGGAGCGGGCGAGCCACAACCCGGCGTCGCGCTCGCCATGCGAGGTCAGGAACACAAGGCATCGCCCGCCGGGCCGCACCGGAAGCTTGGCGATGCGGCGCAGCAGCGTTTCGATAGTCGCCGCCTCGACCCCGCCGTGCAGCTCGGCCGGCGCAGCGCTGAGCCGGTGGATGTTCGCCGCCGGCACTCCGGCTGCGGCAAGGCGCCCGGCGAGCGCCCGTGTAGCGTCGTCGAATACCGGCTCGGCATTATCGCCGGCGGCGAGCACCACCTGCCAGTTGCCGTGCGGCGCCGCCGCCCGCGCGCCGATCGCGGCCAGAGCCAGCACCGCGACGGCGATCGCCCAGGCTCCGGCGCAGGTCGATCGCCAGCCGAAAACCCGAAACGCCATCGAACCGGCCCTCCATGCCCAACACGCGATTAGTGCTATACTGCGATTTGAACATGCCGGCGAAGCTCGGCCGCATCGCCGCTGCGGCTCGAGCCTGACCGCAGGCTGAACGCCGGTCCTGCATATCGGCGGGTGCAAAAGCGGCAGAGGGAGGAACGCCGTGCCGACGTATATCATGCTCGCCAACTGGACCGATCAAGGCGCCCAAAAGGCCAAGGAGTCGCCGCGCCGGGTCGACACCGCAAAAAAAGCGCTGGTCGACATGGGCGGCGAGTTCAAGGGCCTCTACATGACGATGGGCGACTACGATCTGATCGTGGTTTACGAGGCGCCCGACGATGCCGTGGCCGCGAGGTTTACCCTACTGCTCGGCATGCTCGGCACGGTGCGCACCAAAACCTTGAAGGCCTTTCCAGAGGCCGCCTACCGCCAGATCATCGCCTCGCTCGGCTAGCCCGCCGCCGACGCAACAAGGGCGGCGCCCAAGGCGCCGCCCTAGTCTCGGCCGCCCAGGAGGCGGGATTACTCGAAGCTTTGCCGCGCCCTCATCCCCACGAATGCAGCCAAGCCGATCAGGCCGGCGATCAGAATCGGCGCCGATGCGGGCTCCGGAACCGGCGTTGTGCTGGTGACCCCGCTGAAGCCGGTGCTGCCGAAGTCGGTGCGGCCGCTACCGGCGTTGTATGCGTTGCAATCGTTTGAAATGGTGTTGTCTTCCATCGTCACCGCAGCAACGAGCGAAATGGCTCTGCCGCACAGGATTTCTGCGCTGGTATTGAGGCTGATGCTCTGGTCGGCGATGATGTTTCCGGCGAAATCGGTAGTCGTACCGAGAGTCGCAGAGCTGCCGACCTCCCAATATATGGCGTCGGTGGAATTACCATTCTCGACGACAACATCCGAGGCGCTGGCGGTGGTGAGCGAGCTCCCTATCTGGAACACGAACTCCGCGTCGGACATGCCGGCGAAGTTGAGGGTCAGCGTTCCCGTCAACTGAGCCGTCGAATCAAACGTATAGACCCCCGGCGTCAGCACGCCGACCGTGCCCAGGTCCTGACCGGTCAAATTGTCTGTAGATGGCAGGGCCGCCAGGGTATTAAACGCGGTTGTGGCATCAGCCTGACCCATCATTGCGAGCGGAGTAGTTTGCTGAAAAGACGATGCCCCAATCAGCGTGATCAGACCGGAACCTGTGATCGACGTCCCGGGGTAGACTCCCACATCACCGTTGATCGTGGTCGGTGTCGTATTGGTCACCTCCGAGGCGCCCAAAACCGCGAAGGGCTCCGCATTACCGAGGGGTACTACCGCAGCCGAGGCCGGAGAAGGACTGTAGAGAAGCGCCGCGAACGGGACGATCAGAGCCAAGCGCATACTGCGCCGAACCAGAGTGCTGATCTTTTTCATTTCGACCATACCTTTTGCGGTAACGGAATTCAGAGAAGCCGGCGAAGGACAACCGATTGTTGGCCGCAGAGATGCAGGCTCGCTGCACCGGTTGACTACTCTCGAATTGCTGATCATCTCGACCTCCCTGGGTTGCCGAGGGCTTGGCAGCCTCGGCCGCGCGTCCGTCTATCAATGCGGCTAATGGTCTCAGCTGCAAAATCGCTGCCAAGTGTTCTAGCACTTTAGAAACACGCAGTTTTAATGATTAACAATAGACGCCTGCATCGAGGCGGTTGTAAAGGATTCCGACGCCCCGCCGCAATGGAAAGGCGCTAATTCAGGGAGCGTTTCTCCTGTCCCGCTCTGGCTAAGCGTCAGCACCGGTTGGTTAATCAACGCTAAAGATTAACCAAAGTCTGCCCGGCGAGCCGAAAGCGTCAATTTTTCGTCAACGCTACGGCATCGCAACCGGCGCTCGAACCCAATTCTGCCCATTTTCAGGCGTAAAGAATTCCGACGGTGTCGCCGACGCTTTTCCAGCCGGTTTGCGCCGCTCCTATGATCGCCGGCACGACTGCGGCTGCCACTTGGCCACTTTCTCTCTGGCGGTCTGAAGCCCGATTTGTCCCGTGCCAAGTGTAAAGAAAGCCGACATGCCTCGGCGCGAGCCGCCGCCCTCGCTTTCACGGGCGCGCCCCGTCGTCGTTCGGCGCCCGCCGATCGGATGTGCAGTCGCAACTTAGATGTCGGAGTCCTGACGATCGAGCCGCGTTCAGCGGGCCGACAACGCCCGGCGGTTGGTCTTCCGCCCGCGCTTGGACCCGAGCTGGCCCTCAGTCGAGGGTGAGCGGCTGGCCGTCGAGATCCTCGGCCCGCTCGATTTCGATCAGCACCGCGTAGCCGCTTTTGTTCGGGTCGCGGTCCTTTTCGGGCTGGACCAGGCGCCGCCAGACCTCGTCATATACGGGCCCCGATCTGTGGATCCGGGCGCGGCCGTAAAAGCGGGCGATGCCGCCCTTGGGCAGGATGCCGTCCTCGCGCAATTGCGGCTTTCTGAAATAGACCGTGAGGCGGGTGCCGTCGGCCAGATTGGCGTTGGTCGAGCCCTTGCCGCGTTCCCACAACCCGATATGCGTGTCGTCATACACCATGGTGCCGCCGCGCGGGGTGATCTGGGCGAAGCCGTTGGGCAGCACGCTGCCGAGCAGGCATACATTCGCCGGAAACGCGGTATCGATGTGCGGCTGCAGCACTTTCGGAATCTTTGCCATCGCCAATTCCTCCCAATGGTCAGCTAACGTGATCGGTCATCGTCGGTCCGCGGCAAATTCGCCGAGAGCAGCGATCAGCGCGGTAATGTCGGCCTGCAGCTGGACAAAGCCTTGGTTCTTTTCCAACGTCTTCTGATCCATGTAGAGCGCCCGGTCGACCTCGATCTGCAGGCTGTGACGCTGCGCCGCCGGGCGGCCGTGGCGCTTGACGATCTCGACGCCTTTGTAGATCTCGTTGATCCGCACGTCATAGCCGCGGCCGCGCAGCACGCGCGCGACGAAATCGGTGAATTCCTCGGCGCAGGTGGTGCCGTCGCGATCGCCCAGCACGAAATCGGCGGGCCGGCCGATATCCCGCGCGCTGCGCTTCGACGGCATCGAATGGCAGTTGACATGCCACACCGCGCCGAACTCCTGGTGGAGGCGGCTGCACGCCTCGTCGAGCACGCGATGGTAGGGCGTGTGGCAGCGCTCGATGCGGGCGAGGATCTCGGCCGCGGCGAGCTTGCGCTCGTAGATCGGCAGGCTCGGCCGGGCCACCCGGCGAATGAGGCCGAGGCCCGCCCTGGTCGAGTGCGACGGCCGCAGCGGCGTCGGCCACATCCCGTCGATCAGCGCCTCGTCGATGTCGTCGACGGCACGGTTGGCGTCGAGATAGCTGCGAGGGAACAGCGCGCCGATCAGGGTGGCGCCATGGGCCGGCGCTGCGGCATAGAGCTCGTCGACATAGGCGTCCTCGGCGCGGCGCAGGGTTTCGAGCGCGCAGCTGAAGCGGAAATCCTCCGGGTAGTGCGATCCGCTGTGCGGCGAGTCGAACACCACCGGGACCGGCGCGCCCTCGGGGTCGCGCCGCCACAGCACGCCGGGGATCTCGAAGCTCATCCGCTCGGCTCCGCTCTCAGATCGGCGATCTCGTCGGCCATCGTGCACCATCGTAAAATCAGAACTGGCGGCGCGGGCGGCGATCGGCCGGTTACGTTCCGTCGGCTGATTACATGCTGCTGCAAATCTACGGATCGAGCGCCGGCTCGGCAAGCCGTCCGGCGGTGCGGTGGCTCTAGCGTCCCGGAGCGGTTGGGCTTAGGCTCGCACGATGATTGCAGCAGCGATCGACAGCATCGAGATGGTGCGCCGGCTGGTCGGCTTCGACACGACGAGCCGAGGCTCGAACCTGGCGCTGATCGAATTCGTGCGCGATTATCTCGATGGCTTCGGGGTCGGCAGCGAGCTGGTGTTCGACGAGACCGGCAACAAGGCCAATCTCTACGCCAAGCTCGGGCCGGAAGGGATCGGCGGGATCATGCTGTCGGGTCACACCGACGTGGTTCCGGTCGACGGCCAGGATTGGCACAGCGATCCGTTCGCCGTGCTCGCCCGCGACGGCCGGCTCTACGGCCGCGGCACCGCCGACATGAAGAGCTTTCTCGCCGTGGTGCTGGGGCTGCTGCCGCGGCTCGCCGCGCGCCCGTTGCGGATACCGCTCCACCTCGCCTTTTCCTATGACGAGGAAGTCGGTTGCCGTGGTGCCAGGCGGCTGATCGCGGCGATCGCCGACCGGCCGGACCGGCCGCGGCTGTGCATCGTCGGCGAGCCGACCCTGATGCAGCCGGTGACCGGTCACAAAGGCAAGCGCAGCTTTCGCTGTCGGGTGCACGGGTTCGAGTGCCACTCGGCTCTGGCCCATCTCGGGGTCAACGCGATCGAGGCGGCGGCCGAGATGATCGCCCTGCTCAAAACCATGGCCCGGCAGCGGCGCGACGCCGGCCCGTTCGATCCCGAATACACGCCCGCCTATACGACGATCCAGACCGGCGTCGTCCACGGCGGCACCGCGCTCAACATCGTGCCCAAGGACTGCGCCTTCGATTTCGAGTTCCGGCTGTTGCCGGGCGAGGATCCCGAGGCCGGGATCGGCGAGCTGCGCGCTTTCGCCGACAACCGGCTGCTCCCCGAGATGCGCGCGGTCCGCCCGGAGGCGGCGATCGAGTTCGAGGAATTGAGCGCCTTTCCCGGTCTCGACACGCCGCACGACGCCGAGATCACCCGGCTGGTCGCCTCCCTGACCGGGGCCAACGCCACCGCCAAGGTCAGCTTCGGCACCGAAGGCGGGCTGTTCCAAGAGGCCGGCATCGCGACCATCGTGTGCGGTCCGGGCTCGATCGAGCAGGCGCACAAGCCGGACGAGTTCATCGACCTCGATCAGATCGCCCAATGCGAGCGGTTTATCGGCCGCATCTTTGACAGCATCGCCGCCTAAAGAGCATCGCCGCCTGAAGGAGCCCGCTTGTGCCCGAGCCGAACTATGTCGTCGAGCTGACCGCGCCCGATATCGAACCGTATCGGGCCGGCAATACCGGGGTCGAGTATGTGACGACTTTCGACAGCGGCGTTGCCGGTCCGCATGTGCTGGTCACGGCCTTGACCCACGGCAACGAGATCTGCGGGGCGATCGCTCTCGATCGGCTGCTGCGCGCCGGACTGCGGCCGCGTCGGGGCCGGCTGACCCTGGCCTTCGCCAATGTCGCCGCCTACAAGAGCTTCGACCGGCGCTATCCGGTGGTCTCGCGCTTTGTCGACGAGGATTTCAACCGGCTGTGGGACGAGGCCACCCTCGACGGGCCGCGCCAATCGGCCGAGCTCGCGCGCGCCAGGGCCCTGCGGCCGTTCGTCGAGGCCGCCGATTTCCTCCTCGACATCCACTCGATGCAATATGCGACCGCACCCTTGATGCTGGCCGGCACCCTCGACCGCTCGGTGGCCTTGGCCCGCCGGGTCGGCATCCCCGAGCTGATCATGTGCGATGCCGGCCACGCCGCCGGCAAGCGGATGCGCGATTATGGTCGCTTCGGCGATCCGGCATCGGCCAAGACGGCGCTGCTGATCGAAGCCGGGCAGCATTGGCAAAACCGCGCCGCCGAGGTCGCGACCGACGTGATGCTGCGCTTTTTGATCGCCGTCGGCGCCCTGACCCGCGACGATGCGGCGCCGATCGGGGGCCCGGATTTCGACGCCCAGCCGCGGCAGCGGGTCATCGAAGTCACCGACGCGGTGACGATCGCCGGCGACAAGTTCGAATTCGTCGACGATTTTCGCGGGCTCGAGGTGCTGTCCCCGAAAGGGACCCTGATCGGCCGCGAAGATGGGCGCGAGGTGCGCACCCCTTACGATGATTGCGTGCTGATCATGCCGTCGCGACGCCTCGCCAAGGGACACACCGCGGTCCGCCTCGGCCGTTTTGTCGGGTGAGCGCCGGGCGTCGGGCGAGCTTCGGGCCCGGCCTCGCCGTCGCGGCGGCCAAGCGCAGCTTTGCGCCGGTCGTCGACGAGCGGGCGAGGGTGCTGGTGCTCGGCACCTTGCCCGGCGAGGAATCCTTGCGCCGGCAGGAATATTACGCCCATCCGCGCAATCTGTTCTGGCCGATCCTGTTCGCGCTGTTCGACGCGGCGCCGGCAGCGGGTTATGCGCCAAAGCTTGAATTTGCGCTCTCCCAGCGGGTGGCGCTTTGGGACGTGTGTGCCCTCGGCGAGCGCGCGGCCAGCGCCGACGCGACGATCCGCCGGGAAGTACCCAACGCGATCGATCGATTGCTCGACACGCATCCCCTGATCGGCGCCGTCGCCTTCAACGGCAGCGGGGCGCGGCGGCTTCACGATCGCCATTTCCCGCGGCGTCCGGGCCTCGCCTATCTGGCCTTGCCGTCGACCAGCCCGGCCCATGCCCGGCTCAATTTCGCTGCCAAGCTCGGGGCATGGACGGCATTGCGCGAGGCGCTAGGCAGCCGGGACTAGGCGATAAAAGGCGGCGGCGTTGCGCCAGAAGAAGCGCTCGCGGTCCTCGGGCGGGAAATCTTCCAGCATGCGCGAAATCGCCCGCACCAGCGCGTCATAGCCGATGCGCAGCCCGGCGACCGGGAAATTGGTGGCGAAGATCGCCCGCTCGATGCCGAATATCGCGATCGCCTCGCGCACCACGCGGCGGTTGGACTGGTAATCCCAAGCCTCTCCCTTGAGGCCGAATTCGGATACCTTGACGTGCACGTTGGGCTCGCGCGCGAGTGCGGCCATCGCCCGCCGCCAGGCCGCCAGGCCCGCCTCGCTGCGGTCCCAGGGGAACCCGGTGTGGTTGAGGACGATCGAGGTTTTCGGAAAGGCGCGGGCCACCTCGGCCGCCTCGTCGAGATGCCAGAACGGCACCCGCAGATCCCAGGAAAGCCCATATTTCTCAAGGAGCGCAAACCCGCGCAGCCACGTTTCGTCCTGCATCGTGCCCGGCGCGCCGGGGGTCATCCGATCGGGAGAGGCGGCCGTCGCCGGTTTCGAGCGGATGCCGCGGACCAGCGGAAACCCCGCCTGCGCGGCGATCACCTCCTCCGCGGTGTCTGTGTCGAACCAGGCATGCGCGACGATGGCACCGGGAAAGCCGTGCCGATCGTGAATTTCGCTGATCCAGCGGGTCTCGCCGACCTGGTCCGCGCGGTCCCACTCCGCCTCGCAATGCACCGTCGTCAGCACATTGTGGCCGGCGGCGTCGCGCAGATAGTCCGCCGGCAGATAGTCGCGGCGCAGCCCGGCATCGTCGCCCATGAAGAAGTCATGACGCGGTTCGCCGATCAGGTTGGGATGCTTTCGCTGGCTCAGATCCCACAGATGATGGTGCGCGTCGATCAGGGTCACCGCATCGGGCGAACCGTTCCATACACCGCTTATCGTTTTCATGACCGACGCTCCGTACGGCCGGGCGATGGTCGGGCCGTGGATTTGTCGCACGGGCTGCGAAAGGCCATTATGTGTGCCATACGGTCGAATGATACACCATGGGGCGGCGATGCGGACCAATATCGAGATCGACGACGAGCTCCTCGAGCAAGCTCTCCGGCTGACCGGGCTCAAAACTAAGCGGGCGGTCGTCGAACGAGGCTTGCGCACCCTGATCCGCCTCGGACGGCAACGGAAGATTCTCGATCTCGTCGGCAAAGTCCACTGGGAAGGCAACATCGACGATAATCCTGATCAAGGCGCCCGGTGATCCTCGTCGACAGCTCGGTGTGGATCGATCATTTCCGTGATGCGGCCACCGAGCCGGTATTTCGGCTGCGCGCGTTGATCGAACGCGAACAGTTGCTCGTCGGCGACCTCGTGCTTTGCGAGGTGCTGCAAGGTCTGCGTTCCGACGCCGAGGCGAGACTGGTCGAGGAGGCGTTGCGGGAGTTCGAGCTTGTCAGCCTGGTCGATCGGGAGCTGGCAATCATTGCTGCCGCGAACTACCGCTTGCTGCGTGGCCGAGGGGTCACCGTGCGGACCACGGTCGACCTCATTATCGGCACTTTTTGCATCGAACGCGGCCACGCTTTACTGCACAACGATCGCGATTTCGCGCCGATGGAGCGCTTTCTCGGACTGCAGACCGCGTGAGCGGCGGATCATCGCGGCCGAGCGGCTCGAACCGCTCGCATAGCCGTCCACTGCCCAGCAAAGCATCGAGCAGGCCTCGACTCCTGCCGACCCCTTTGCATGCTATTATCGCGAACGACGGCGGCTGGCGGATAGGGTGAGCAAATGAACCGGGAATACGACACCATTCGCGCCGAGGATCGCGGCGCCGGGCTGGTGCTGCTGACCCTCAACCGCCCGCAGGTCGCCAACGCGCTCAACACCCGGATGGGCCGCGACCTGCTGGCCTTTTTCGACGCGGTCAACGCCGCCCCGGCGGCCATTCGCTCGATCGTGCTGACCGGCGCCGGCGAGCGCGCCTTTTGCGCCGGCGGCGATCTGAAAGAGCGCAACGGCATGACCGACGAGGAATGGCAGGACCAGCACCTCTTATTCGAGCGCATGGTGCGTGCCTTCATCGCCTGCCCGGCGCCAGTGATCGGCGCGGTCAATGGCGCGGCCTATGCCGGGGGGTGCGAATTGGCCTTGTGCTGCGATTTCATCTATGCCGCGGAAAGCGCGCGCTTTGCCCTGACCGAGGTCACCCTCGGCATCATGCCGGGTGCGGGCGGAACCCAGAGCCTGCCGCGCGCGGTCGGCGAGCGCCGGGCCAAGGAGATCATCCTGACCGGACGCCCGTTCACCGCCGCCGAGGCCCATGGATGGGGCATGGTCAACCGGGTGTGCGCGCCGGGCAAGGTGGTCGAGGAGGCGCTCGAAACCGCCCGCCAGATCGCCGACAACGCGCCCATCTCGGTGCGCCAGGCCAAGCACGCGATCCATTTCGGGCTGCAGATGGACTTGGCGAGCGGCATGATGCTCGAAATCGAGGCTTATAACCGCATGATCCCAACCGCCGACCGCCGCGAGGGCATCGCCTCCTTCAACGAAAAGCGCAAACCGCGCTTCCAGGGCCGGTGAGGCCTCACAGATCGGAAACCGAGCCGCCCTCTACCACCCCTCCCATTCCTTTCCCCGCACGCGGGGGAGGGTTAGGGTGGGGCCGGGTCCCCCTCTCCCCCATCGCGAGAGAGGGTGCCGGAGCGGAGCGAGGCGGGTGAGGGTTTCGAGGCACATAGGAGGGAACATATGGACGGATCGACGACGGCGGGCCGCACCGGGGCGGCGGATCTGACCCGCGCTCTGGCGGAACGGGCGGCGGGGCTCGGCTGGGACGATTTGCCCGAGCCGGTGCGCGAGCTGGCGCGGCAATGCATGCTCGATTATATCGGCTGCGCGGTGGCCGGGGCCGGCGATCCGCTGGTCGGCATGCTGCTCGACGAGATGACCGAGGCGGGCGGGTCAGCGCAAGCGAGCGTTGTCGGCCACCGCGTGCGATTGCCGGCACTGGCGGCGGCGCTGGTCAATGGTGCGGCGAGCCACACGCTCGATTACGACGACGTCCACCTGGCGATGCCGGGCCATCCCTCGGTCGCGGTGCTGCCGGGGCTGCTGGCCCTCGCCGAATTGAGGGGCAGCTCCGGGCGCGAGGTCATGACCGCCTTTGTCGCCGGCTACGAGACCGCCTGCCGGATCGGCCTGGCGCTGAGCCCCGGCCATTACGCGCTCGGCTTTCACTCGACCGCGACGATCGGCAGCCTCGGCGCTGCGGCGGCCTGCGCCCGGCTGCTCGGGCTCGATGCCGAGCAGACCGCGGTGGCACTCGGCATCGCCGGGACCCAGGCGGCCGGGCTCAAATCGCAGTTCGGCACGATGTGCAAGCCGTTCCATGCCGGCAAGGCGGCGCAGAACGGCCTCTTGGCGGCGCGCCTCGCCGCGCGCGGGTTTTCGAGCCGCCCCGACCTCCTCGAATGCGTCCAGGGGTTCGCTGCGACCCACAGCCCGGATTTTTCGCTCGAGGCGGCGCTGGCCACCCTTGACAGCGGCTTTCACATCCTCGCCAACCTCTTCAAGTATCACGCCGCCTGCTACATGACCCATGCGCCGATCGAAACCGCGCGCCAGGCGCGGCGCGAACACGGCCTCAGCCCCGACCAGATCGCCGGCATCACCCTGCGGCTCGATGCCGGGTGCGACCGAATCTGCAACATCCCCGCCCCGGTCGATGGGTTGCAGAGCAAGTTCAGCCTGCGCCAGACCGTGGCGATGGCCTTGGCCGGGATCGATACCGCGAGCCTCGGCGCCTATAGCGAAGAGAATGCCCGCGACCCGGCGCTGATTCGGCTGCGCGACATGGTGACGCTCGATTTCCACCAGGGCTGGCCGTCTACTCTGGCCGAGATCGAGGTGGTCCTCGCCAACGGCAGGCGGGTCTCAGCGCGGCACGATGCCGGCATTCCCGCGGCCGACATCGCCGAGCAGGGCGAACGTCTCGCCGCCAAATTCGATGTCCTGGTCAGGCCGGTGCTCGGCGCCCCGCGCGCCCGCGAGCTGCGGGAAATGGTCTCCGGGCTCGACGCCATGGCCGAGATCGGCAGCCTCGCGCGGCTCGCCACGGGCTAGAGCTCGGACGCACACAAGCTTCACTCCAACCGCATGGCGTGGCATGTCGCGCGGCTGTTCAGTTCAGCAAAACCGATTGCAATGCAGCACAAAGCCTCTACTCCTCGTCGTCATCACCGGGCTCGTCCCGGTGATCCACGCCTCCCTTAGACCTCGACCCGGGGACGTGGATGGCCGGAACAAGTCCGGCCATGACGGCCTTAGAGGACATTTTTGAATGTGGGCGGGCGGTGAAGCTGCTGTCTCTCCTTTCCGACGATAGCGACGGGCTGCCGCAGCCGGCCGACGCGCGCTTGCTCGCGCTGGGCTTTGAAGCCTGGGACGAGGCGCTTGCCGCCGTCCCGGACGATCCGGAAGCGCTGGCCGCCCGCAATTGGAGTGGCGCGCCGCGGGGCCGGCGCCTGCTAGCCGCGATCTTTGGCAACAGCCCGTTTCTCGGAGGGCTCGCGGTCAAGGAATGGCGGTTCCTCAGCCGTCTCGTCGCCGAGGGGCCCGATGCGCTGTTCGACGAGATCGCCGACGCGATCGAAAATCCCGACGACCCCGGCGAAGACGGGCCGGGGCTGATGCGCCGCCTGCGCGGCGCCAAGCGCCGCGCCGCACTCCTCGCCGCGGCGGCCGAACTCGCCGGGGCCTGGTCGCTCGAACAGCAGATGGCGGCGCTGAGCCGCTTTGCCGCGGCCGCGGTCGGGGCGGCCCTGCGCCACCTGCTGCGCCAGGCGGCGGCGAGGGACATGGTGTTGCTCCCCGACCCGGCCGATCCCGAGCGCCACAGCGGGCTGATCGTGCTGGGCCTCGGCAAGCTCGGCGGGGCCGAGCTCAACTACTCGAGCGATATCGACCTCATTCTGTTTTTCGATCCGGCCAAATCGCGGGTGACGGCGCGCGAGGGCGCCCAGCCGTTTTTCAGCCGGCTGGCGCGCGATCTGGTACGGCTGCTCGAAGAGCGCACCGGCGACGGCTATGTGTTCCGCACTGATCTGCGGCTGCGCCCGGACCCGGCCTCGACCCCGGCGGCGATGTCGGTCGCCGCGGCGATGGCCTATTACGAGAGCGTCGGCCAGAATTGGGAGCGGGCGGCGCTGATCAAGGCGCGCCCGATCGCCGGCGACCGGATCGCGGGCAGGCGCCTGTTGCGCGAGCTGCGCCCGTTTCTGTGGCGCAAGCATCTCGATTTCGCGGCGATCCAGGACATCCATTCGATCAAGCGCCAGATCAACGCCTTTCGCGGCGGCGGCCGGATCGCGGTCGAAGGCCACGACATCAAGATCGGCCGCGGCGGCATCCGCGAGATCGAATTCTTCGCCCAGACCCAGCAGCTGATCTGGGGCGGGCGGCTGCCGCAGCTGCGGGTGCGGGCGACCTGCGAGGCATTGCGCCGGCTGGCCGCCTGCGGCCGCGTCGACCCGGCGACCGCCGCGACGTTGATCGACGACTACCGCTTTCTGCGCCGGGTCGAGCATCGCCTGCAGATGGTCGACGACCAGCAGACCCACCGTCTGCCGGCCGACCGCGACGGCATCGCCCGCCTCGCCGTCTTTCTCGGCTATGACGGGGCCGATGCCTTCGCCGCCGATCTGACCGCACATCTGAGCTCGGTCGAGCGCCACTACGCCGAATTGTTCGAGCAGGCGCCGAGCCTGGCGCTCTGCGGCAACCTCGTCTTTACCGGCAGCGAGGACGATCCGGACACCTTGCGCACCCTGAGGGGGCTCGGCTTTGCCGACCCGGCTGCGGTCGCGGCATTGGTGCGCAGCTGGCATCACGGGCGGATGCGCGCCACCCGCAGCCAGCGGGTCCGCGAGATCCTGACCGAGCTGGTGCCGGAATTGCTGCGCGTCTTTGGCGCCACCTCGCATCCCGACGCGGCGCTGCGGCGCTTTGACCAGTTTCTGTCGCATCTGCCGGGGGGCGTGCAGCTGTTCTCGCTGTTTCAGGCGAACCCGGGGCTCTTGGCGCTGGTCGCCGATGTGATGGCCGGGGCGCCGCTGCTGGCCGAGCAGCTGGCGCAACGGCCGGCATTGCTCGACGGGGTGCTGACGGAGGGATTTTTCAGCCGGCCGCCCGACCGCGCCGGGCTCGCCGCCGAGCTTGCCGACGTGCTCGCCACCGCCGCCGATTTTGCCGACACGCTCGACCTGTTGCGGCGCTGGGCCGGCGAGCGGCGATTCCAGGTCGGGGTGCAGCTGCTGCGCTGCGCGCTCGACGGCGAGGAAGCCGGCAAGGCGCTGGCCGACATCGCCGAGACCGCGCTCGCCGCCCTCCTGCCCGCGGTCGAGGCCGAGTTCGTGCAGCGGCACGGGCGCGTCGCAGGCGGCGCCTTTGCGGTCATCGGCATGGGCCGGCTCGGCAGCCGCGAGATGACCCTTGCCTCGGATCTCGACCTGATCCTGATCTACGACGCGCCGGCCGGCGCCGAGGGCTCGGACGGCCTCCACCCGCTCCCGGTCTCCGCCTATTATGCCCGGCTCAGCCAGCGGCTGATTGGTGCGATCACCGCGCCCACCGCCGAGGGGGCGCTCTACCCGGTCGATATGCGGCTGCGGCCGTCGGGTGCGGCCGGTCCGATCGCCTCAAGCTTCGAGAGTTTCGCCCGCTACCAGCGCGAGGCGGCCTGGACCTGGGAGCATATGGCCTTGACCCGCGCCCGCCCGGTCGCCGGCGATGCGGCGCTGCGCCGCCGGGTCGAGGCGACGATCGCCGCGGTGCTGCGCTCCCCGCGCGACCCGCAGCATCTGGCCGCCGACGTCGCCGATATGCGCCGGCGCATCGCCGCCGAGCATCCGCGGCCCTCGCCATGGGATCTGAAGAACCGGCGCGGCGGGCTGATCGACATCGAATTCATCACGCAATACCTGATGCTGCGCGAAGCCGCGAGGTCGCCGCAGGTGCTGCGCCGGGCCACCGCCGAGGCGCTGTCGGCGCTGGCTGCGGCCGGAGCGCTCCCCGCGCCGGCCGAACACGAGCTTTTCGAGGCCCTCGCATTGCTGCGCCAGGTGCAGGCGGTGCTAGCCCTGATCGGCGAGGCCGGTTCGCGCGAAGGGGTTTTCCCCGAACCCGATGCCGCCACCCTCGCCCGCTGTTCCGGGGCGATTGACTTCGCCCGGCTCGATGCGGATATCACTGCGGCAGCCGCGCGCGTCAGCAACTGGTGGGAGCGCCTGATCGAGGAGCCGGCGCGCCCCACCCGGCACGAGGCGGCCGAACCGGCGGGAGAAAGCGCATCATGAGTGTCGAGCTCGGCGGAAAAGCGCCCGATTTCACGTTGCCGACCGATGGCGGCGGCACGGTCGAACTGGCCAAGCTCGCTGGCAAAAAGGTGGTGCTGTATTTCTATCCGAAGGACGACACCTCGGGCTGCACCGCCGAGGCCTGCGGCTTTCGCGACTCGTTTCCGGATTACGGCGGCGCCGGCGCCGTGGTGATCGGCATCTCCAAGGATTCGGTCGCCTCGCACGACAAGTTCAAGAAAAAGCACGCCCTGCCGTTCATCCTCGCCTCCGACACTGACGGCGAGGTCTGTGAAAAATACGGCACCTGGGTCGAAAAGAGCATGTACGGCCGCAAATACATGGGGATCGAGCGCGCCACCTTTCTGATCGATGGAGCTGGGATCGTGCGCGGTGTGTGGCACAAGGTCCGGGTGCCGGGCCATGTCGCCGAGGTGCTGAAAGCGGCGCAAACCCTCTGACGGTGGGCACCCGGGGCGATGGGCATCCGGCCACCGTCGCGCCGATCGTCGACACTCTGACCGCCGGCGCGGCCGCGATCCTCGGCGCTGCCGAGCCCATGGCCAAGGTCGCGGCGAGCCGCGCGCTGGCGGCGGCCTGGGCCGCCGGGATACTGCCGCTCGGCGATGCCGCCCCGCCATCGCGGCCGGGCCGGCCCGAGCGCCCGGTGCTGCGCCCGCCGCGCGAGATGGCAAAGCGCCGCAATTTCGGCTCGCCGGCCGGGCGCATCGCGCTGCTGCATGCGCTCGCCCATATCGAGCTGAACGCGATCGATCTTGGCTGGGACATCGTCGTGCGCTTTGCCGGCGAGGCGCTGCCGCGCGGCTTTTTCGACGATTGGATCGCCGTTGCCGTCGAGGAGGCCGGCCATTTTGCGCTGCTGGCCGAGCGGCTGGCGGATTTCGGCGCGCGCTACGGCGATCTGCCGGCCCATGACGGGCTTTGGGAAGCGGCTGCGGCGACCGCCGACGATCTGCTGGCGCGCCTTGCGGTCGTGCCATTGGTGCTCGAAGCGCGCGGGCTCGACGTGACCCCGCAGATGGCCGAGCGGCTCGAACGCGCCGGCGATGCGGCGAGTGCGGCGCTGCTTGGCCACATCTATCGCCAGGAAATCGGCCACGTGGCAGTGGGGATGCGCTGGTTCGAGCGGCTGTGCCGCGAGCGCGGCCTCGTCCCGCAGGAAGTCTTTCGCGACCGCGTCCGGCGCTGCTTCAAGGGCGGGCTGAAGCCGCCCTTCAACCACCCCGCGCGCGCCGCCGCCGGCTTCCCGGCCGAATATTACGAAGCGCTCTGCGCCGACGCGGCGGGCGCGGGCTGATCATCCCGCGGGGTCGGGCTTGATCGCCGCGGCGCGCTGCTGCTGCTGGGGAGCGGGGTTGGTCAGCAGGCGGCGCTCGGCTTCCTCGCTGACCACCCGGGCGAGATCGGGCTGGCGCCCGAGCAGCTGGCGAAAATCGACGATGTCCAAGGTCAGCAGGGTGCAGGGCTGCAAGGCGACGATCGTCGCGTTGCGCGGCTCGCCGGTCAGGAGCGCGATTTCGCCGAAGAACTCCCCCGGCCCGAGGCGAACCGTCCCCGGCCGCAGCCGCACCTCGACCTCACCCGAGGCGATGAAATACATGCTTTCGCCGGCCTCGCCGCGGCGCACGATCACGGCGCGCGCCGGGTAATCGCGCGGCCGCAGCAGTCGCGCCACGTCGGCGATGACCGAGGCGCCGACAGTGTTGAAGAACGGCACCTTGGCGACGAGGTCCCAGGTGCGCAGAAATTCGCGCCGCCGCAGCTCCTCGGCGTAGCCGGTCGCCAGGATGCCGGCCCACAGCGCGAAGACCAGGATGCCGGACACCATGACCACGCCCGCCAGAACCCGCCCAAGCGGGGTTATGGGGGTGACGTCGCCGTAGCCGGTCGTGGTCAGGGTTACGATAGCCCACCACAGCGCCAGCGGGATCGAGCCGAACAGGTCGGGCTGAGCGTCGCGTTCGAGCAGATAGGCGAGGCTGGCGGCGGCCAGCAGCACAATGCCGAAACCCAGCAGCACCGAGAGCAGAGCGTGGCGGGCGCGGCTGATCACCCGCTGCAGACTGGCCAGCCCCGGCGCGTAGCGCACCGGCTTGAACACCCAGACGAAACCGTAAAGGCTGGCGTACTTTGGGTTGAATACAACATCAAGGACACCCGGAAGCGCGCCGAGGAAATCGACGATCCCACCGGCCGAGACGGCCCAGGCGAGCCTTGCCCGCCATCCTCTTCGGTAGGCGCCCGGTGCGCCCGGAGCGGCGAGTAACCGCAGCACGTAGTCGATAAAGAAGAACGCGCAGGCGACCTGAAAGCCGATGTCGAGCACCCGTGAATAGGCCTGTCGCCAGTCCGCCACCGTATCGGCGAGCATGATTGCGATGCCGGCCGCGACCATCGCGTGATGCACGCCCCGAAAGGCGCGGGCCGGGCCGCCGGGGGTTTCCGGCCGAAGGGTCCGGTAGAGGCGCTCCCAGCTCATGGCTCATTGTAGAGGTGGCACGGCGCCGCCGAAATAGATCGCCGTCGAGCCGTGCTGGGTCATTGTCGCGGCGCTGGGAGCGACGGCCGAACCGATGGCGCTGCCTTGCTGCGACCAAGCGATCTTTCGCATTCGGTGGGTTTCCTGTTATAGGGGCCGGGTGGCGATCTTTCCGAACAACCGGCGAGCCCTGTTCGCCTTCGCGCACGACACCGCGATGGCGGCGCTGTCGATCGTGCTGTCGCTCTATCTGCGTCTCGGCAGCGACGTCCTCCATTACCAGCCGCGGTTGAGCGCCATCTATACGGTCAGCTTTACCGCGATTGCGGCGGGCGTGTTCCTGCTGACCGGGCTCTATCGCGGTATCTGGCGCTACGCCTCGCTGCCCGATCTGTTCAACATCGCCCGGGCGGTCAGCCTGACCGACCTGGTGTTTCTGCCGGCGATGTTTGTCGTGACCCGGCTCGAAGCGCTGCCGCGATCGACGCTGCTGATCGACTGGTTCGTGCTGGTGGCGTTGTTGGGCGCGCCGCGTCTCGCCTACCGGCTCTTCAAGGACCGCGGCCTCGACCACGTCCTCGAACGCGCCAAACACCGCAGCGTGCCGGTGCTGCTGATCAGCGCCAAGGACGGCGCCGATACCTTTATCCGCGAGATGATCCGCGACCCGCGCGCCTTCTACCGGGTGGTCGGCGTGCTCGCCGATACGCCTTCGCGGGTCGGCCGCGAAATCTGCCGGGTTCCGGTTCTCGGCACGATCGATTCGCTCGAAGCCGTGGTCGAGCGGCTTGACCGCCGCGGCAAGCGCCCGCAAAAGCTGATCATCACTGCGCAGAACCTGTCGGGCGACCAGGTGCGCCGGCTGCTCGACCGCGCCGAGGCGCTGGCCATCCCGTTGGCCCGGCTGCCCAAGCTGACCGATTTCCGGCGCAACCTCGACAACCCCGAGCGTGCGCTCGAGCCGATCGCGCTCGAGGATCTGTTGGGCCGGCCGCAGGCGGTGCTCGACCGCGAGGGCATGGCACGGCTCATTCGCGGGCGCCGCGTGCTGATCACCGGCGCCGGCGGCACGATCGGCGCCGAGCTCGCGCGCCAGATCGCGGCGTTTTCGCCGGGCCGGCTGGTGCTGCTCGACAACAGCGAGTACGCGCTCTACCTGATCGACCTCGAATTGGGCGAGCGGTTTCCGGGGCTGCGCCAGGTCCCGCTATTGCGCGACGTGCGCGAGCGCGGCCAGGTCGACGCGGTCATCGCCGCCGAACACCCGGAAATCCTGTTTCACGCGGCGGCCTTGAAGCATCTGCCGATGGTCGAGGCCAACCCGATCGAGGGGGTTCTGACCAACATCGCCGGCAGCCGCAACGTCGCCGAGGCGGCGCGCGCGTTCGGCGTGTCGGTCGTTGTCATGATCTCGACCGACAAGGCGGTCAATCCGTCGAGCGTGATGGGCGCCACCAAGCGCCTCGCCGAAAGCTTTTGCCAGGCGCTCGACCTCAACCAGGCGCGCCAGGCCGCGGCCGCAACGCGCTATGTCACAGTGCGGTTCGGCAACGTGCTCGGTTCGACCGGGTCGGTCGTGCCGTTGTTCGCGCGCCAGCTGGCGGCGGGCGGACCGCTGACCGTGACCCACCCCGACGTCACCCGCTTTTTCATGACCGTGCGCGAGGCGGTCGAGCTGGTGCTGCAGGCGGCCGCCCTGCCGCCCGCGGACGAGGCGCCGCAGGCCAATGGGGCACGGCAAGCCAATCGCGCACAGCAGGAACGCGGCAAGATCTGCGTCCTCGATATGGGCGAGCCGGTCAAGATCGTCGATCTCGCGCGGCAGATGATCCGGCTGGCCGGGCTGCGCCCCGATCGCGACATCGAAATCGAATTCACCGGCTTGCGCCCCGGCGAAAAGCTCAACGAGGAATTGTTCCATCGGGCCGAGCCGCTGATCGCGACCAGGAGCCCGGCGATCCGCCTCGCCGCGCCGCGTACCGCCGACTACGCGATGCTGGCGCGCTCGATCGACGAATTGGAGGAGCACGCCCGCGCCCGCCGCGAGGAACGCATGCTGCAACTCCTCGAACGCCTGGTCCCCGAATACCGCCGCAGCACCGCTGACCCGAGCGCGGCGGCCGCTTCGCGCAGCTGACCCGGACCCCGCCGGCCCACCAGGGATGGGCCATTCGCCGCGAAAGGACAACACCACGGAGGCAGCTGTGAGGCGATGGCCCACCGCCGAGGCGCGGGCTTCCGAGACCTTTGCGCATCAATACCGCGCGTTGCCCGGGGTGCGCGGGAAGGGGATGGCATCGCGGACGTTCGAAAGGCCGGTGACGTAGGCGAGGGTGCGCTCGAAGCCGAGGCCAAATCCCGCATGCGGCACCGTGCCGTAGCGGCGCAAATCGCGGTACCAGGCGTAGTGCTCGCGGTCGATGTCGCACTCGGCCATGCGCCGGTCCAGCATTTCGAGCCGCTCCTCGCGCTGACTGCCGCCGATGATCTCGCCGATTCCGGGCGCGAGCACGTCCATCGCCGCGACGGTCCGGCCGTCGTCGTTCGCCCGCATGTAGAAGGCCTTGATGTCCTTCGGGTAGTTGACCACGATGACTGGTTTTTTCGCGTGGCGCTCGGTCAGATAGCGCTCGTGCTCCGACTGCAGGTCGATGCCCCATTTGACCGGGAACTCGAATTTCTGGCCCTTCGCCCGCTCGAGCACGGCGATCGCCTCGCCGTAATCCATCCGCACGAATTCGGAGCCGACGATCCCCTCGAGCTTCGCCACCAGCCCCTTCTCGATTCGCTCGTCGAAGAAGGCGAGATCTTCCGCTCTTTGGTTCAGCAAGGTCTCGAACGTGTATTTCAACAGCGCTTCCGCCAGCGCCGCATTGTCGGCGAGGTCGGCGAAGGCGATCTCGGGCTCGATCATCCAGAACTCGGCGAGGTGGCGGCTGGTGTTCGAGTTCTCGGCGCGGAAGGTCGGCCCGAAGGTGTAGACCTTGGTCAGAGCCAGGCAATAGGCCTCGACATTGAGCTGCCCCGAGACCGTCAGGAACGCCTCGCGGCCAAAGAAATCCTGCGCGAAATCGACCTTGCCGTCCGGGGTGCGCGGCAAGTTGGCGAAGTCCAGGCTCGACACCCGGAACAATGCCCCGGCCCCCTCGGCATCGGAGGCGGTGATGATCGGCGTGTTGACCCAGAAAAAGCCGTTCTCGTCGAAAAAGCGATGGATCGCCTTGGCCAGGGTATGCCGCATCCGCGTCGCCGCCGCGATCACGTTGGTCCGCGGCCGCAGGTGCGCCACCTCGCGCAGGAATTCGAGGGTGTGCGGCTTTGGCTGGATCGGATAGGTCTCCGGGTCGTCGACCCAGCCGATCACCGTGACGGCGCTCGCCTGCATCTCGAAGGGCTGGCCCTTCGCCGGCGACGGCACGACCCTTCCGGTCGCCTCGACCGCGCAGCCGGCGGTCAGCCGCAGCACCTCTTGTGCGTAATTGGGTAGGGTGTTGGGCGCGACGACCTGCACGGGATGGAACGACGACCCGTCCGACAGGTGCACGAAGGAGATGCCGGCCTTCGAGTCGCGCCGGGTGCGCACCCACCCTTTGACCGTGACCGGCATGTCCTTGGGCGCCTGGCCGGCCAGGATCTCTCGCGCGCTGAATACTTTGTTGTCCATCGGTCGAGAGTGACTCAGGCCGGCCGATCTTGTCCAGCGATGCCCGCGGCCGGCTCGGGCCCGGTTCCGGCCGCGACGCTTGTCAGACGGCCCGGTCCCAGCCCCACCAGGCGAGGAGCGCCTCGCCCATGATCAGCCGCTTGTCGTCGTCGCTGAGCCAGGGCAATTCCTCGGTGAACATCGTCACGCATTGCCGCCAGGAGCACGGCATCTTGGTGATGTCGGTGCCCCAGAACATGCGGTTGGGCCCGAACGCGTCGTAGACCTGGCGCAGATAGGTGTGCAGTGCTGCAAACGGATAGGCCTCGCCGGAATAGTGCGGCACGCCGGTCGCCTTGACCGCGACATTGGGGAACTTCGCCAAGGCCAAGAGCTGCGGCATGTGGGTCATCGCCGCCGCGTCCTTCAGGCTGCTGGTGCCGCCTCGGCCGCCCAGATGGTCGATCGTCAAGCGCAGCCCCGGATGGCGCTCGGCGATATGACCGAGTTCGGTCAAAGAATCCGCCGCCAGGGCAGCGATCGGCACGCCGGCATTCTCGGCTTCTGTCCACAGCCAGTCGATGGTGCCGTCCTTCAGCCATTGCCGCACCGGATCGGCGAGGAATCCATAACGCAGGCCGAGCATGCCCGGCTGTTGCCGCCAGCCGGCGATCTGGGCGCGGGATTCCGGTCGGTCGAGCGGCAGCGCGCCCATGATCGCAAACCGGCCCGGGTAGTTCCGAACCGCCGCGAATGCCATCTCGGTCGAATTCGGGTCCCAGCCCGGCGGATGGATGATCGCGGCATCGACGCCGCCTTCGTCCATCAGCAGGATCGCCTCCTCCGGGGTGAAGGCGGTCACCTGCCGATGCGAGGCGTTGCTGGGCAAGCCCGATCCCCACAGGTGAATTTGCGCGTCGATTATTTGCATTGCATGCTCTCCCCTCATTTTTACGCGTCGGATAGAGCATCTATTCCTAGCGCTTGGGCGGGTGGGCGCGGACAAACTCCTCGTTCACGTCGGCGCCCCAACCGGGGCCGGTCGGCAATATCAGATCGCCATTGTCGATGACCGGCGGCACGGTGACGATGTCGTCCTTCCACAACACGTCGTCGATGTCGATTTCCATGACTTTGAAGTTGGGCGCGACGGCGCACATATGCGCGCTGATCAGCGAGCCGAGGTGGCCGTTGAAGTTGTGCGGCGCGACATTGACCTCGAAGGCATCGGCCATCGCCGCGATCTTCAACGATTCGAGGATGCCGTTCCAGGCCACATCGATGATCGCGTAATCGACCGACTGGTTCTCGAAATAGGGCCGGAAATTGCGCCGGCCATAGATCGATTCGAGGGAAGCGATCGGGGTGCGCGCCGATCGGCGGATCAGGTTGAGGCCGGCCGGGTCGTAGAGGTCGATCTCGAGCCACACGAGGTCGAGCGCCTCGAGCGCGCGCGCCAGCCGGATGTAGCCGTCGATCTTGTAGTTGAAGTTGGTGTCTAGATGCAGCCCGACATCGGGACCGGCGCCGCGCCGGAACGCCTCCAATTGCGCCACCGCGGCGGCGGCGATCTGGCGATCGGCGTTGAGCTCGGGAAAGCCTGGCGGGGTGCCGGTGCCGGGGCCGTACATATAAGGCTTGTCGCGATCGAAGCGGATCAAATTGGTCTTGAGGCCCTTGAAGCCCTTCTTCCTGACCTCCTCGCCGAGCGCGGTGATGTCGTCGAGCGAGCGCACCGGGTCGACCCCGGCCAATTCCCTGATCCGGTCGGCGTGGCGGGCGCGGTAGGTGCCGCAATGCGACCAGTAGAGCTGTAGCCGGTCGCGCACCGGGCCGCCCAGCATCTCGTAGACCGGCACGCCCAAGGCTTTGGCCTTGATGTCGACGAGCGCGTTCTCGATCGCCGCGATCGCCATCTGGTTGATGCCGCCCGCAGCCTGCCGCGTCGCCGCATAAAGCAGCGTGGAGATCGCCTCGACCGGGCGCGGGTCGCGGCCGATCAGAAAGCGCTCGGCGAGCCGGTGGATGACCGCGCTCAGCCCCTGCGCGCCATAGCCCTCCATATATTCCGACCAGCCGACAAAGCCCTCGTCGGTGGTGACCTTCAGAAACGAGTTGACCCGCCAGCCGGCGTCGCAATGCAAGTCTTCGACCTTGACGATCTTCATCGGCGGCTTCCTCCGCTTGAACCGCGGCAGGCTACGCCGATTTGCCGGACAGCGGAACGTCCCGCGGTGTTGGCGGGCAGCAGATGGTGCGGCAGGGCGCAGCATAGCGTCGGGGTCGAAGCGGCATCGCCTTTTAAGGAAGGGGGGCCGCGCGACGGCCGTCAGCCCTCGTCCCAGATCCGGTCGGTCAGCGGCAGGCCGCGGATGTCGTCGCGGGTCAGCGGCCGGTCGGGGGCAATGCCGGCCTCTTCGAGCAAGGCGGCGAGTTGGCGGGTATGCTGGGCCGAGTGCCACACGGTGCGCTCGAACATCTCATGGCGCGACGTCTCGCCGAAATAGGTCGGGACCGGGCCGGTGAAATCCTCGCCCTCGACGCGCCGCCACCAGCCGTCGAAGCGCACCCGCACGCTCCGGCCGAAATCGGCGACCGCGGCGCTGGTCCGCATCTCGGGCGGCGGCGGCGCCGTCAGCCACTCATAGGTCAGCGGCTCGCCGCTCTCGTCCAGGTCCAGAAACGCCGTTGGGATCTGGAAGATGTGGTGCATCACCGTGCGCCACGAACGCGGCCGGTTCGGCAATTGGCTTTCGAGCCTGGCGTCCGGCATCTGACGCACCAGCCGGATCGCGGTCTCGAGCACATGGTCGTAGCGCTGGGCCAGCTCGGCCGGCGACAGGGCCGGGGCCGTCTTATCGTCGAGGCCGAGAAACGCAACGACATCGCCGATCACCTGGGCGAAGACGAACCTGTCGCCGCGCGACACCACCGGCACCGAGCTCGCGCCGAGCCGGCGCAACTCTTCGAGGCCGCCGGCGTCGGCCATGACATTGATCGATTGAAACCCGATCCCACGGACCGAGAGGTATTCCTTAACCCTGAGGCAGCTGGTTCAATGCGGCTGCCAAAAGACCTTGATCGCCTCGCTCATCCCGTCCTCGCCGTCTCGTCTGCGCCAGGCTCATGCTAGGGCAGCGGCCGGGCGCTCGCAACCGCAGAAATCCGCGAGCTTGCCGGGAAGCCCGGGCAGCGGGATGCCGACCGGCCGGCGGAGTTGATGCTATGATGCTGAAATCCGCGGAACATGACGGACGAGGAGCGGTGATGCCCGAGATCGGATTGTTCGAGGCGATCGATTCGGCCCGCTCGCTGCGCCGCCTCAAGCCCGACCCGGTCCCCGAGGCGCTGATTACGAGGGTGCTCGACGCCGCGGTGCGCGCGCCGTCGGCCGGCAACGCGCAGAACTGGGCCTTCCTCGTGGTGCGCGATCCCGAGCAGCGGCGCCGGATCGGGGTCGTCTACCGCAAGGCCTCCGACATCGCCGCGGCGATGTATGCCGCGCGCGGCCGGCCGCCGCATATGAGCGAACGGCAATTCGCTCGGATGCTGCGGGCGGGCGCCTATCTGTGGGACCATATCGGCGAGGCCCCGGTGCTGCTCGTGCCGTGCCAGCGCCGCCCGGTGACGCCGCCGCGCGACGCCCTGCCGCCCGAGATTGCCGCCGGTTACGACGGCGAGATCGCCTATGCCGACCGCATCCGGGGCGCCAGCATCTATCCGGCGGTGCAGAATGTCCTCCTTGCTTGCCGCGGCCTCAGTCTCGGCACGACCATTACGACTAACCACATCCGCTGCGAGGACGAGCTGAAGGCCGTGCTCGGCATTCCCGACGATGTCGCCACCTTCGCGCTGATGCCGATCGGCTGGCCGCTCGATCAGTTCGGCCCGCTGACCCGCCGGCCGTTGGCCGAAGTCGTCCACGCCGACCGCTGGGGTGCCGGCTGGCCCGGCTGAGGCGGCAGCGCCAGGGCTCGGGGCGTCGGCTCAGCGCGTCAGCAGTGACACCAGAAGCGCCAGCGCCAGGAGGGCGGCAATGCCCTGCCAGACCTGCAAGGGCGCGCGCTGGTAAAGCGTCGACGGTCGTTGCATGGCGCTGGGGGCGCGAGCCGGTCCGGCCTCGATCTCGAGCGCGAACTCGGTCATGTCGCGAAAGCGTCTGGCCGGATCGACCGCGATCGCGCGCGCGATCGCCGCCTCGATCCAGGCAGGCAGGTCAGGCCGCAACTCGCAGAAACGTTGGGGGCGGCTGCGGCGCGGCGGGCTGACAGCGTCGACATTGGCGTAGGGGTATTGGCCGGTGAAGGCGCGAAACATCGTGACGCCGAGCGCATAGATGTCGGTGGCCTCGTCGCCGGGCTCGCCGGCGGCCATCTCGGGCGCCATATAAGCCGCGGTGCCTGGGATGTTTTCGGGCGGGAATTCCTCGAGCCCGGGGACGCGAACCACCCCGAGATCGACGAGCTTCAAGGCGCCGCCGCCTTCGAGGATCACATTATCCGGCTTGATGTCGCGATGAATGATGCCGGCGCGATGCAGCGCCGCCACCGCGCGGGCGAGGGTGACGGCGATGGTCCGCCCTTCCTCCAGTCCCAAGGCCGGACTGCGCGACAGCCGGGTTTCCAAAAGCTCGCCTTGATAGAGCGACATGACCGTGTAGAGGCAGGTCTGGCGTCCGGGCGGCAGCTCGATGACCCGCCCGATCCCGGGGTTGTGCACCCGGGCGCCGACCCACGCCTCGCGGACAAAAGCAGCGCGATAGGCGGCGACGCTGGCGATCTGGGGCTTGGGGAATTTGAGCGCGACATTGCCGCCCTCGATCTCGTCTTCCGCGGCGAACAGCCGGCTGTAGCGCCCGTCGGAGATCAGCGCCTTCAGGACAAATCCGTCGATCGTCTCGCCGCGTACCGGCACCGGAATGATCGGCAGCTGCAGCATCGCCGCGCTGACGTCGGTCGATCCCGCCTTCGGCAGCGCGACGACATCGAGGACGAGCGCGGTGGCGTTGTCGGTGCCGCCGGATTGGAGCGCCGCCGCGACCAGCGCGCCGGCGGTATCCTCGGGAGCAGAGCGCTCGCGCATGATGTCGGCGATGGCCTGTTCCGGCAGAAACCCGTGCACGCCGTCGCTGCACAACAGAAAACGGTCATGCAGGGTGACCGGTTGGGTCGAGTAGTCCAGGCGCACTTCGGCCTCGACCCCGAGCGCGCGGGTCAGAATGTGCGAACGGGCGGTGCCGTCCTCGCGCACGTGGTCGGTGGTGAGGCAGCTGAGGCGGTTGCCGCTGAAGCGATAGGCGCGGGTGTCCCCGGCGTGCAAGAGGTGGGCGATGCGGCCGCGCAGCACCAGTGCCGTGAACGTGCAGCCCATACCGGCAAGCTCCGGGTCCTGGCGACCGAGCGAGTTCATCCAGCTGTTGAGCGCGCTGATGATTCGGGGGCCGGCCCGTTGCACCTCCATGGTCTCGGGCAGATCGCAAAACCCGTCGAGGAAGCCGCGCACCGCGGTCTCGGCGGCGATGCGGCCACCCTTCGCGCCGCCGATGCCGTCGGCGATCGCGGCGACCACTTCCGGGCGCGGCTCGGCCAATTCCGCGCCGATCACGGCGCCGGCGAAATCCTGGTTGTCCTTGCGCGGCCCGGTCTTCGAGGCGAAGCCGACGCTCGCCTGGGGACCGATCTCAACCGTCGACATGGCGGCGATCGAGCCGAGTTGCGGTCCGCCCGGCCGCTAACGGAGCGGCGCCCCCGGCGCCCCAGCCGAGTCGGCGCACGACACCCCCGCCGCGATTTCTATAGACGGCATCGACCATGTCGAAAATACCCGGCGGCGCTCGGTGCGGATGGTGCAACTTTATCCTCCCCACTCCCGCCCAACTCAACAAAATGGGATTTTGGTACATCCTGATCCAACTCGCCGGTTAGATAGCCTATAATTTCGCCGCATTATTGCCTATAGATTAGGCATGTAGGAGCGGCGCGATGCGTTCGCTCCGCGAACCGGGAGGCTGCAGCGCCAAGCTCCGGCTATTCCGGCCGGCACGTGTAATGCAGGAAATAGCCGCCGGTGCTCGAGGCGTTGCGGAACTGGAGCTGACCCGTTGCGCGATCGAAGTCAAAATATCCCTGCTTTGGGTCATGCCAGGTAATCCGCTTGTCGGTAATCGTGGCGGCCAGCGAATCGACGCGGCCGTGATCGAGGTCGACGACGATCGGCCAGCTTGTCCCGCTCGCCGGATTGGTGCAGCGCAGGTGAAGGCTGCCGGTCACGGCCGCTCGGGCGCCGTCGCCCGCGGCCAGCAGCAGGCCGCCCACGGCGAGCCCGCAAACCAACCATCGGCGCGCGCGGGTGTGTTTCCCGCCCCACCCGTGCGGCGTTGTCGCGGGCGAAGATCCTAACGGATCGAGCAACATCGAAAGGGCGCCTCGTTGATGGCCGGGAACCTTTTTCTATCTAGGCACGGATCTTGCCTCAAAGCGATTCCGAGGGGGTGCGCTTTCCGCATTCGCCAGTGAAGGGCGCCGGCTTTCCGCTGGGTCCGATTACAACCGCAAGAGGCAAAGAGATGTTAGTTCCATCGCCAAAATGGCTCGATACCGGGTCCAACGCCTGGCAAATGTCGGCCGCGACCTTTGTCGGCCTGCAAAGCATTCCCGGGCTGGTGATCCTCTATGGCGGCATCGTCAAAAAGAAATGGGCGCTCAACTCGGCTTTCATGGCGATGTACGCCTTTGCCGCGGTGATGGTCGTCTGGGTGCTGTGGGCCTACAACATGTCCTTCGGCCCGCAGATGTTCCCGTTCTGGGGCACCCCCAAACCGGCGCTCTCCGCCGCCTTCCTGACCGGGCAGGCGACGATCCCGGCCGCCGCCTCGGGCATGCCGGCGCTGGCCTTCCCGATGGCGACGATGATGTTCTTTCAGTTCGTCTTTGCCGCGATCACCGTGATCATCCTCGCCGGGTCGCTGATCGGACGGATGAGCTTTAAGGCCTGGATCATCTTCGTGCCATTGTGGATGACCTTCGTCTACACGGTCGGCTGCTTCAGCATCTGGGGCGGCGGCTGGCTCGCCCAGCTCGGCGCGCTCGACTTTTCCGGCGGCTACGTGATCCATCTCGCCGCCGGCACCTCGGGCTTCGTCGCGGCGGCGGTGATCGGCCCGCGCATTCAGCAGGATCGCGACCATTTCCCGCCAAACAGCCTCCTGATGGCGCTGGCGGGCGCCGGCATCCTGTGGCTCGGCTGGAACGGTTTCAACGGCGGCGATCCTTACTTCGCCAACGCCGACGCATCGGCCGCCATCCTCAACACCAATTTGTGCACCTGCGTCGCTCTCTTGGTTTGGACGATCATGGATTCGATGACCTACGGCAAGCCGTCGGTCGTCGGCGCAATCAACGGCATGATCGCCGGCCTGGTCGGCATTACCCCGGCGGCGGGCTATGTTAACGGCTGGGGCGCCATCATCATCGGCGTGTGCGCCGGCATCATTCCCTGGTTCTTCATGAACAAGGTGCAGACGACGGCACTGTTCCGCAGGGTCGACGATACGCTCAGCGTTCTGTCGACCCACGGCGTCGCCGGCTTGATGGGCGGCCTCTTGACCGGTATCCTCGCCAACCCGGACATGATCGAATATATAGGCACCGATAAGGACGCCCCCGGGGTGAGCGGAACCGGCTGGTTCTACGGCAGCTTCCATCAATTTATGCTGCAGGTCTACGCGGCGGCGTTCATCATCGTCTTCAACGTCGTCGCCACCTTTATCATTCTCAAGGTGATCTCGATCTTCGTGGCCTTGCGGATGGACGAGGCGACGTTGCGCGTCGGCGACGACGCGGTCCATGGCGAGACGGCCTACAACTTTGGTGACGGCGACGAAATTCCCGCCGTTGCCGATTAAGCGACAGCACCCGGTCCCGGCGTGCGGAGGGGCCGGCCATAGCGGCCGGCCCTACACCGTCGATCTGAAGCTGAAAACCTCGTGATCGACCGTGCTCCCGCCGCCGAGCCCACCCACCGGGCTCCCGCGCGTGGTTCGAACTTCACCGCCTCGCCTTGTGCAGCAATGGATTTCACCGAAAAGGTAGAGGGATGAGACCGTTCTTCCGTTGCTGGCAACGCGCACTTTTCGTTGGCGGTCCGGTCGCCGCCGGCCTGGTGGTGCTGGCGGCCTCTTCGGCTCTGGCCCAGCCGGCGGCCATGGCGACCGGGGCCGCGGCTCCGAAGCTCGATAGCGGCGACACCGCCTGGATGCTGACCTCGGTGGCGCTGGTGCTGATGATGACCATCCCCGGCTTGGCGCTGTTCTATGGCGGCATGGTCCGCAAGATGAACGTGCTGTCGACGGTGATGCAGAGCTTTGCCGTGACCTGCCTCGTCACCGTGCTGTGGACCGTGATCGGCTACAGCTTCGCCTTTACCACCGGGTCGCCGTTCCTCGGAGGTCTGAGCCGGTTCCTCTTGATCGGGATGACGATGCAGACGGTCAACGGTCTGGCCCCGACCATCCCTGAATCGGTCTACATGTGCTTTCAGATGACCTTTGCGATCATCACTCCGGCGCTGATCTGCGGCGCCATCGCCGATCGCATGAAATTCTCTGCGCTCTTATGGTTCATCGGGCTGTGGAGCCTGTTCGTCTACGCCCCGATCGCGCATTGGGTATGGGGTGCGGACGGGTTCCTCAACCGCGCCGGGGTGCTCGATTTTGCTGGCGGCACCGTCGTGCACGTCAATTCCGGCGTTGCTGGCCTGATGGCGGCGCTGGTCCTGGGCAAACGGCGCGGCTACGGCACCGAACCGATGGCGCCGCACAATCTGGTCTTCAGCGTGCTCGGCGCCTCCCTCCTATGGGTCGGCTGGTTCGGCTTCAACGCCGGCTCGGCGACCGCGGCCAACGCGAACGCCGGCATGGCGATGACGGTGACCCAGATCGCCACCGCCACCGCGGCGCTCTCCTGGATGTTCGCCGAGTGGAGCACCCGGGGCAAGCCGAGTGTCTTGGGCATTATCTCGGGGGCGGTCGCCGGGCTGGTCGCGATCACCCCGGCTTCGGGCTTTGTCGATCCGCGCGGCGCGCTGATCATCGGCATCGCCGCCGGCCTCGTCTGCTACTGGAGCACCACCGGCCTCAAGCATGCGATGGGGTATGACGACAGCCTCGATGCGTTTGGCGTGCACGGTATCGGCGGCGCGCTCGGCGCCATCCTGACCGGCGTCCTCGCCGTCGCCTGGGTTGGCGGCCCCGGCAAGAGCGGCCTGATCGACGGCAACCCGCATCAGGTCGTGGTGCAGCTCTATGCGATCGCCGTGACCGTCGTCTACGATGCGATCGTGTCGCTGATCCTCTTAAAGCTCGTCGATGTGACGGTCGGGCTGCGCGTCGACGGCGACATCGAACGCGAGGGCCTCGACCTGGCGATCCACGGCGAGGCGGTGCAGTGAACCCGATCGCGTCGCCGCCCGGCAAATGCCTCTGAGGATGGTGCAGCGATGAAAAAGGTTGAAGCGATCATCAAGCCGTTCAAGCTCGACGAGGTTAAAGACGCGCTGCACGAGGTCGGCGTCACCGGCATGACGGTCAGCGAGGTCAAGGGCTTCGGCCGACAGAAAGGCCACACCGAGGTCTATCGCGGGGCCGAATACGTGATCGACTTTCTGCCCAAGATCAAAATCGAGGTGGTGCTCGACGACGCCCTCGTCGAGCGCGCCGTGCACGCGATCCAGGACGCGGCGCGCACCGACAAGATCGGCGACGGCAAGATCTTCGTGGTGCCGATCGAGCAGGCGGTTCGCATCCGCACCGGCGAACAGGGGCCGGACGCGGTGTGAGCGGCTAACCAGAACCGATCCGGCTGCCCGCCGCCGCTCGGCTGGTCCCGCGCGACCGCTCGCAAGGCTGGCGCTTAGACGCAGACACAAGATCCATTCAAATCGTCATGGCTGGGCTGATCGGGTGGATGGCCCCTCTCGGCATCGACGTGCCAAAGATCGAATTGTCGACAACACCGACGGACGGGCCATCCGTTGTTGCGAGCCGGGGGCCGATTATTTCGGCTGAATTTCGGGGTTGCCGCCGGGGCTGCCGGGCGGCGGAATGACCGGGGTGCGGCTCACACCTTGATTCGGCGGCGACACGACGCCCCGGTCGTGGGTCGGCGGCGGCCGGATGACCCCGCCCGACCGGTTGAGCTCGCGGCTCAGCGAGCCCGGTGCGGCGCCCGAATTCGGCTGCGTCTGCGGCGAGGCCTGGCCGGCATTGCCGGCTTCCGCCGGCGCCTGGCTGTTGTCGGCCGGGCTAGGGTCGGCCGGGCTAGGGTTCGTCGCGGCACTCGGTTTCTGGTCCTGCGGCTGCGCTCCGGCCGCGCCGATATTGGCGCACAGCAGCATGGCGGCAATCAACGCCCGGGTGATGGTTCGCATTGCGTCTCCTTTCGTCCCAAGGCTCGCCTTCTCTTGAGGCACGCTTGCGCGCCGGGAAAGTTTCTTCGACCAGAGCTTTCGGGGCTGATCGGGTCAACGAAGAACCGCCGATCAGGCGGTCTGCGGCAGTTTTACGCGCGCGACCAGCACGGCCGAGAGGCTGAACCACAACGCGGCGATCGCGAAGGCCAGCGCATAGGCAAAGCGCGCCGACACCGCGAGCCTGGCGCCGGTAATGATCCATCCGGTCAAGGCGGGCCCGAGGATCTGCGGCAAAACCAGGGCCACGTGCCAGATGCCCATATCCTTGCCGGCGTCCTCGCTTTTCGGCAGCACTTTCAGCGCCAAGGCCCAATCGACCGCCTGATAGGCGCCCCAGCCGGCGAAGTAGATCAGAAACACCGGCGCGGTC
>DASYNW010000036.1:0-19440 GCA_036008325.1 Allostellaceae bacterium | reverse complement strand
GTCGAGGAGCGCGCCGCAGCTCAAGACCATGACCGTGCGGCCGTGGCCCAGCGCCGGCTCGGCGATCTCGCGCAGCAGTGCCGCGGGCGCGCATTCGACGACGATGTCGGCCTCCTCCCACAACCGCCCGAGCGGCACCACCGGCACCTTGTGCTGGAACCCGGCCATCGCCGCCGTGGCCCGCGCCGGTTCGCGCGCCGATACCGCGGCCAGCGCCAGCCCCTCGATGCCGCGATCGAGCCTTTCGGCGACCACCTTGCCGATCGCCCCAAACCCGCCGATCGCCACCCGCAAAACCATGTCGATTCCTCCCGGGAATTACCCTCACCCGCCTCGCTGCGCTCGGCACCCTCTCCCGCAATGCGGGAGAGGGGGGACCCGGCGCGTCAGCGACGGGTGGGTGAGGGTACTCCGCTCCGCCCTTAATACGATTTCGGCAGTCCGAGCACTCGCTCGGCGATGTGCGAGAGGATCAGCTGCGGGCTGATCGGGGCGATGCGGGCGATCTGGATCTCGCGGAAATAGCGCTCGACGTGATATTCGCGGGCATAGCCCATGCCGCCATGGGTCATGATCGCGGTCTCGCAGGCGTGGAACCCGGCCTCGGCGGCGCAGTATTTGGCGGCGTTGGCGAAGGCGCCGACCGTGCCCGAATCCTCGCCCCGGTCGTAGGCGGCAGCCGCGCGCAACACCATCAATTCGGCCGCTTCGAGCTCGATCCAGCGTTCGGCGAGCGGGTGCTGGATTGCCTGGTTCTGGCCGATCGGCCGGCCAAAGACGACCCGCTCCCCGGCATAGCGCGCGGCACGCGCCAAGGCCGCACGGCCGAGCCCGACCGCCTCGGCGGCGATCAGGATCCGCTCCGGATTCATCCCGTGCAGGATGTAGTGAAAGCCCCTGCCCTCCTCGCCGATGCGGTCGGCGACCGGCACTTCGAGCCCGTCGATGAACAGGAGGTTCGAATCGACCGCCTTCCTGCCCATCTTCGCGATCTCGCGCACCTCGACCCGGCTGCGGTCGAGATCGGTGTAGAACAGGGTCATGCCGAGCGAGGGCCGCGCCGCCTCCTCGATGGGTGTGGTGCGCGCCAGGATCAGCATCTTTTCGGCAACCTGCGCGGTCGAGATCCAGATCTTGCGCCCGGTTAGCAGGTAATGGTCGCCGCGGCGCTCGGCCTTGGTCTTGAGGCGGGTCGTGTCGAGGCCGGCATCGGGCTCGGTCACGGCAAAGCAGGTCTTCTCGTCCCCGGCGATCAGGGGCGGCAGAAACCGGCGCTTCTGCTCGTCGGTGCCGAAGACGACGACCGGATGCAATCCGAAGATGTTCATGTGGATCGCCGAAGCGCCGCTGAACCCGGCCCCGGATTCGGAGACCGCCTGCATCAAGACCGCGGCCTCGCTGATGCCGAGCCCGCTGCCGCCATATTCCGGCGGCATGGCGATGCCGAGCCAACCCGCTTCGGCTATCGCCCGGTGAAACTCGTGCGGAAACCCGCCCTCGGTGTCCTTCTCGAGCCAGTAATCGTCGTCGAACCGGGCGCACAGCGCAGCCACCGCCGCCCGCATCTCCAGCTGGTCAGGCGTCAATGTGAAGGTCATCATAGGCTCCGGTCGCGCATCAATGTTTATGGCGGACTCTGCGCAGGAAGCAGCAGTGCTATAAGTAGTTACATCTTAACCGAGCTATCCCAGCATTCGGGCGAGCATACTCGCAAGTTCCTGTATTAGAACAGCCCGGCGACGGGAGGGCGGCCCCCGCGGCGGAGGTTTGACCGTGGGCCGGCTACCCAGGGCGTCACGCGTAACGCCATGCCGGCTTTGTCGGGTCGACCAATTTCAGATCGACCGGGGCGCGGCCGAAGATCCCGATTGTGACCGGCTCCTTCGCGCCTTTCTTGACGCCGTCGTAGTGCGGCGCCTGCGCAACGCGTCTGACAAAGCCGCCGGCCGGAACCGGGACGGTGGCGTTCGGGTCGAAATTGTCGCCGCTGTTCACCCACCATGTCCCCGACAGCACAAAACACAGCCGGTCGGTTCGATAAGTGTGGGGCGCGCTCATATAGCCCGGATACCATCGCATCAGCACGACGTACTGACCCGGCTGATCTAGCCCACCATAGAGCGTCGCCATCTCGGCGCTGTGTGGCGGCCCGCCGGTCCACGCCGTCCATTTGTATTGGTCGGGCAGAATGACCTCCGTTTCGGCCGGGTTCAGCGCCTCCGCCGGCGTGCTGAGGAAGCCGAGCGGCAGCGCGGCGAGCAGCGGCGTAAGCAACATCCCGCGCCGGGTCGCTAGCGCACGCGGATCGAACGACTGTGCGGGAAGGGCGCGGCGGGTTTGCGTCGGAGCCGACTCGCGCGGCGCGGGGTCGCGGTTCGTCATCATCGCTTCTCCTCCGGCTATCTCCTTGCGAGCGGTGAACCGCATCATCCGGATCACTCCGCTGCCTTCAGCCCGCTCATTTCAGGACGGGGCGGCGGCGCCATGAATTCGGGGCCGACCGGATCGGTGACCGTCTGTCGCAGGATGCGCTCGATTTCCGCTTTTGCGGCGAGGTCGAGCGACCACCCGAAAACCTCATCGACCGGCTGCAATTGGCCGGGGTGGCGCGCTCCCCACAATGCGGTCGTGACCCCTTGGTCGAGGAGCCAACGTACGGCTAAATGGATGACGCGCTTGCCGTAATTCTCTCTGGCGAATTGATCGAGGAGCCGGACCGCGGCGACATACCGGGTATAGCGCGGCGCTTGGAACTTCGGATCGGTCTTGCGAAGATCGTCGCCCGTGAAATGCGCGTCCTCTTGCAATTTGCCGGACAGCAGGCCGCGGCACAATGCGCCGTAAGTCAGGGCGGCGAGGTTCGATTGCCGGCAATAGGGCAACAGCTCAGCCTCGATCTCACGCTCGAACAGATTGTAAGGCGGCTGAACGGCGTGCAGCTCGGCGACACGGCGAAAGCGCTCGATTTCTTCGACCGAGAAATTGCTGACCCCGATGGCGCGGATCTTCCCCTGGTCGTAGAGCGTCTGCATCGCTGCGGCAGTCTCTTCGATCGGCACCAGCGGGTCGGGCCAATGCACCTGGTAGATATCGATATAATCGGTCTGAAGGCGGCGCAGCGAATCCTCGGCCTCGCGCAGGATGCGGTCGCGGCCGGCATTGCGGAAGACATTTCCGTCCTTCCATTCGAGCCCGGTTTTGGTGGCGATCACGACCTGAGAGCGCAGTCCGCCGTCGGCGATCGCGCGACCGACAATTTCTTCGGAGCGGCCAAACCCGTAAGCTGGTGCGGTATCGATCAGGGTGATCCCGCGATCGACCGCGGCGTGGATCGTTTTGATCGACTGGGCGTCGTCGGTGCCGCCCCACATCCAGCCGCCGATCGCCCAGGTGCCAAGGCCGACGCGCGATACGGCCAGGCCTGTGCCTGCAATAGTCGCCAATTCCACACTGATATTCGCTGTCATGGTGATGTCTCCTACATTGAGGCCTGAGCGGCGAGCGCAGCCTTGCGCCTCACTCGGCGTCTGCCTGGTCCTTGATTCCCGCTGCTTCGGCTGCGACCAAACCCAAAGCCGACCAGTCGAGCTCCGCATAACCGTGAGCCAAACCGGTGATCATTCGGTCGCGCACGACGCTGACCGAGGGCATCGGGACGTTGGCCCTCTCCGCTTCCGCCAGGGCCAGACGGACATCCTTGAGCGCCAATGGAAGCACAAAGCCCGACGGCGCGAAGCGCTGCGCGACGATTTTGGCGCCGTAAATCTTATGGATGCGGCTGCCGAACATCGTTGACGTCAGAACGCTCAGAACCGCGGCCGGATCGAGGCTGCGCTTGCGCACCAGGGCGAGCGCCTCGCCAAGCATTTCCAATGTGGCCGCCATCATGGCATTGCCGACGAGCTTGACCAGGTTGGCGCTCTGGGGGTCGGCCCCGGTGACAAAGGTGCGTTGACCCAGAAGATCAAACAGCGGGCGACAACGATCGAGCGCATCAGCGGCGCCGGCGGCGATGATGAACAGCTCGCGGGCCTTGGCCGCATCGGGGTTCCCGAATACGGGTGCCGCGACATAGCATTGGCGGTGTTTTCCGTGCTCGGTCGCGAACTCGCCTGCCGCAGTCGTGCTGATCGTGCTCATCGAGAGATGCACGGCATTTGGCTTCAGACCCGCGGCCAGGCCGTCTTCCCCAACTTTACCGAATACCGCCTCGCGAACCGCGGCGTCGTCGGGCAGCATGCTGATGACGAAATCGCAGTCGAACAAATCGGCAATATTGAGCTTCGGCTCGAGGCCGCGGGCCTGGATTTCCGCCGCGCGGTCCGGGCGGCGGGTATAGGCGATCACCCGGCAGCCCCCGGCCGCGAGATTGGCCGCCATGGCGCTGCCCATATGGCCCAGCCCGACAAAGCCGATGCTTGCGTCTAGGCCTCCGGGCTGGCGATGCCCACCATTGATCGGAAGCTCCACGTCATGTGCGATGGTCAATAGACTGTCCTCCAATGGATGTGCGCAAATTGGCGCGAGGGGCTGGAGCGGCCTACGCCTTCAACAGCTGCGGGTCGACCGGCAATGCCCTGATCCGCTTGCCGGTTGCCGCATAGATCGCGTTGCAGATCGCGGGGCCGGTGGGCGGCACGCCGGGTTCGCCGACGCCGCCCGGCGGATGATCGTTCTCGACGAAATAGACATGGGTCTGCGGCGTGATGTCGGTGCGCGCCACCAGATAGTCGGTGTAATTGCTCTGCTCGGCCCGCCCTTCCTTGAAGGTGATGTTGCTGTAGAGCGTATTGCCGATGGCCATGATCGCGGCACCTTCGAGCTGCGCGCGGACGCGGTCCGGATTGACCACGAGCCCGCAATCGATCGCCATGTCGAGCCGCGGGATCGTGACCTCGCCGTCATTGCCGACGGCGACATGCGCCACCACCGCGACATAGCTCAGAAAGCTGCGATGGACGGCAATGCCGCGGCCCTGCCTTGGCGGCAGCTTCTCACCCCAGTTGCTGTTCGCGGCAACGAGGTCGACGACGCCGCGCAGGCGTCCGGTATCGATCGGGTAATCACCGGCGATCTTCGGCGCGAGCTGGCCGACCCCGTAGTTCGGATAATCGACCAGGATGCCGAGCGCTTTCAGGTCAAGAGCGCGCGGCGCTCCCAGTAGCTCACGCAGAAATTCGATCGGGTCCTTGCCGGCCGCTGCGGCGAGCTCGTCGGCAAACGAGCAGACAGCGAAGGCGTGCGGGATATTGTAGACCGAGCGATACCAACCGATGCGGACATGGTTTGCTGCAGCACCATTCTCGCAACGCACATTGGGAATGTCGTAGGGCATGTCGACGACGCCCTGACCCAACTCGCCGCCGCTGCCGTAGACGACGTCCGGCTGGAAGGTGGCCTCGATCGCCGGAAATACGGTGCGATGCAGCCAGGCGGTGGCATGGCCGTCGTGATCGAGGCCGGCTTCGAGGTGCTGGGCGCAGACCGCATGGTAATAGTCGTGCTCGATATCGTCTTCGCGCGTCCATGTCACCTTGATCGGGACGCCGGCCATGCGCGACAGCAAGGCCGCTTCGGCGACGTAGTCGGGCTTCGACTTGCGGCCAAAACCGCCGCCGAGCAAGGTCATGTTGATCGTGATGTCGGCTTCGTTCACACCGACTACCTGAGCGACGGTCTGCCGCACTTGTGCTGGGTTCTGCGTCGGCGCCCAGATTTCGCAGCTATTGGCCACCCAGTGCGCGACGGCATTGGGCACCTCCATTTGTGCGTGCGCCAGAGTCGGCACGAAATAATCCGCCGAGACGAGCTTTGCGGCGCCGGCGAGCGCGCCGTCGAAATTGCCCTCGTTGCGGACGACCTTGCCGGGCTGGCGGGCCGTCGCCTCGAGCTCGGCCCGATACGCCGTGCTGTCGTAGCCGGCATTGGGCCCATAATCCCATTCGATCTTGAGCCGCTGGCGGCCCTGCTGCGCCGACCAGGTGTTGTTGGCGATCACCGCGACGCCGCCCAACGGCTTGAAGCCGGACGGCATCGGGGTCGCCGGGATCTCGACGACGCGCTCGACGCCGGCGACCGTGAGCGCCGCCTTGCCATCGAAGGATTTGACCTCGCCGCCATAGACCGGGCAGCGCTCGATCGAGGCGTATTTCATGCCCGGCACGACGACGTCGATGCCATAGATGGCGCGGCCGTGCACGATGTCGTCGAGGTCGACGATCGGGTGCGGCTTACCGATGTAGCGCCAATCGGCGCGGTCCTTCAGCCGCACCACCGTCGGCGCCGGCATTGTTGCCGCGAGTGCCGCGAGAGCGCCAAAGGCGAGCTTGCGGCCGCTCGATGCATGCACGACAAAACCGTTCTGCGCCCGGCATTCGTTGACCGGAACCTGCCAGATCTGGGAGGCCGCGGTTTCGAGCATCTGTCGCGCGGTGGCGCCGGCCATCCGCATCGGCCCAAAGAACTGCCAAGTGCTGCGCGAGCCGTCGGTGTTCTGGTCGCCGTATTTGGGGTCGCCCTGCGCCTGGACGATTTTTACCCGGTTCCAGTCGGCTTCGAGCTCCTCGGCCAGCACCAAGGGCAGATCGGTCTTGATCCCGGTGCCCATCTCGGCGCGGCTCGCGACGATCGTGACGAGGCCGGTCTCGTCGATCGACAGAAAGACATTCGGCTGGAATTGCCCGGCTGCCATTTCGGCCGCCTCGGCAAAGGGGAGCCCGCGGACCCCGACATGCATGCCAAGGACGAGCCCCGAACCGAGCCCCAGGCTCTTGAGCAATTGCCGCCGGCTGAGGTTGGCGATGCCGGTCATCACACCCCCTCCGCCGCCGATTTGATGGCCTGGCGAATGCGCTGATAGGTGCCGCATCGGCAGATGTTGCCCGACATCGCATCGACGATCTGCTGATCGGTGGGTTTCGGCGTCTGCTTCAGCAGCGCCGCGGCCTGCATGATCTGGCCCGGCTGGCAATAGCCGCATTGCGGGACGTTGTTCGCTTGCCAGGCGCGCTGGACCGGGCGCAGGCCGCCGGCGCCGAGTCCCTCGATCGTGACGATCTCGTGCCCTCGGGCATCGGCGAGCGTCGTCAGGCAGGAGCGCACCGCCTGACCGTCCAGATGAACCGTGCAGGCGCCGCATGCCCCGACCCCGCAGCCGAATTTCGTTCCGGTCAGACCGACAAGGTCACGAATGGCCCAAAGCAGCGGCATTTGCGGATCGGCGTCGATATTGTGCTGGACACTGTTGATTTTGATCTGTGGCAAGGGAACCTCCAGTAGAAGCCGGAGAGCGGGCCCGAACGCCTCGTCTCATTTTTTCAAGGTGTGCAGATAGGCGATGACGTCCGCCCGATCGCCGGCATTGGCCAGGCCAACGAACATCATGGTGCCGTGGATAAACCCGGTGGGGTTGGCGAGAAACTTGTCGAGGGTGGCGTCGTCCCAGGTGACGCCCGCGTTTTTCATCGCCGTCGAGAAGCTGAACCCAGGGACCGCGCCGCTGTTGCTGCCGACGACGCCGGCAAGCGACGGCCCGGTCTTGTTGTCGCCGGGATTTGGTGAGTGGCAGACGGCGCAGTGCGAGGCAAAGAGGCCCTTGCCCGCGCCTGGGTCGCCGGCGGCCAGCGCACCCGAGGAGCCGAGGAGGATCGTCGTCATCGCGATCGTTGCTCTCCCTGAAAACAGGTTCATCTGAGAGATCCTTTTCATCAGCACCGGAGCGACAGCGTATCCACCGCCAACCAGGAACTTGTGCCGCGCTTCTCAAGGATTGATCTGCCCGACATTCATGTTGGGGCCGTCGTAAAATCCGCCGCCCGGATTGGGCCCGAGATCGGCGTCGCCGGCGCCCGCCCCGGCGCAGGCGCAGAGCAGCAACGAAAGAAAAATCGCGACGGCCGCAGAGCGTAGCTTCGGCGCAGATCGCAACTTCGGCATCGCTAGTGCGGGCCCATGTAGCCGTTGAGCTGGTTGCCGATCGAAAGCTCCGGACGACTGTCGCCCGAGGGATTCTGCTGCAACAGCTGGCGCTGCGCGCTCATCAGGCTGGTGGCATAGTCGTCCTGCATCTGCTGTTGGATCGGGCTGATTGCCGGCGCGCTCAGCGACATGCTCGGGTTGACGGCGTGCAGCTGCAACCCGGGTGCGAGCATCGGAGTGCTTGCGCTGCCGATCGCGGGTGCCATCCCGTCCCCGAAATGCTGGGCTGCCGCCGGTTGGGCCGCGAGCGCTGCCGCAAATGCCGCGGCAATTACAACGAAGGAGCATGCTTTGGCGGATGGGCGGAACTGCGTGTTCTTGATCATCGGTTCTCTCCAGATTTCATTACAATCGCTCGCCGACCCGGAGGCCGGGGAGACAGATTTGAGCGACTTTCCTACGAGCTTGCTGACCTGCAGGGCATCGCGAAATCGCCGCCGACACGCGATCTGGATAGCGGTGCGTTGCCTTGCGCCCCGCGTCCCCAGCTATCGAGGTCAATAGGCGGTTGTGCTGCGGGGCGCACAGTGGGCAGGGCGCCATTTGCCGCTCGAAAGGTATCCGGGTTGCTCCCAAACCCAGCCGGCAGGACACGCTTCGGCCAACTGAGCGTATCCCTGAGAATTGGGGGCCGGTTGGTTATATGTCGGCAATGACTGCGCCCCAGCCGAGAGCGGGATCGCTGCAACCGCGAGCGCACCGCTGAAATAAAGAGCCTGCAACCGCATGTCGAACCTCCTACCGCGTGTGACGCGAACCCATTGCCAATTTTGGCGGATCGGTAGTCTGGTAATTGGGTTGTTGTGCGCTCGAACCGAGTAAATTTAAGTTATTGGCGGTAAGAGCTGATCCACCGGCCGCAGATGGAAAATTCGGCGCTGGTCAGGCCCTTGCTGCGTCACGAAGGAGTTTTCGTTGGCGCGTCGGCGATAGGATTGCGTCTTTGCGCTCCAATACGATCGGCTTGTGAACCGAAGCGGTCGAAGGGACGCACACGCGTGATCTAAATAATTTCGCGATCGGCACGCTAGTCTGCGACTGCTCCGGAATGGGCCATATCGTGCGAACGGCGGCGCAGCAGCCGGCCCAGGCGGTCCATGTAGATATAGACAACCGGCGTGGTGAACAATGTCAGCACCTGCGACACCAGCAGGCCGCCGACGATCGCATAGCCGAGCGGCTGTCGGATTTCCGACCCGATGCCGGTGCCGAGCATCAGCGGCACGCCGGCGAGCAACGCGCACATCGTCGTCATCAATATCGGGCGAAAACGGAGGAGACATGCCTTGTGGATCGCCTCCTCGGTGGCGAGCCCATGCTCGCGCTCTTCGACCAGCGCGAAATCGACCAGCATGATGCCGTTCTTTTTGACGATGCCGATCAAAAGGATGATGCCGATGATGCCGATCACGTCGAGCGGCATGCCGAACAGCATCAGGGTCAGCAGCGCCCCCAGCCCGGCCGCCGGCAAGGTCGAGATAATCGTGATCGGGTGGATCGTGCTCTCGTAGAGGATGCCGAGTATGATGTAGACTGCGATCAGTGCCGCGAGGATCAGGATCGGCGTGCTGCTCAGCGAATTTTGAAAGGCCTGGGCGCTGCCCTGGAAGCTCGTGGCAATCGAGCGCGGCAAGTGGAGTTCGGCCGCGGCTTTTTGGATCGCCGTCACCGCCTCGCCGATCGAGACCTTCGGCGGCAGGTTGAAGCTCAGGGTCACCGATGGAAACTGGCCCTGGTGGTTGACCGCGATCGGCGCGACTGTCGAGGCGATCGTCGCGAACTCGCTCAACGGCACTTCGGCGCCGCTCGACGCGGTCGCATAGATGCGGCTCAGGGCGTTCGGCCCGAGCTGAAGATCGGGCTCGGCTTCCAGTATCACAAAATACTGGTTCAGCCGGGTGTAGATGCGCGCCGCCACGCGCTGGCCGAACGCGTCGTAGAGGATCGAGTCGACGGTGGACGGGTTGATGCCCAGCTGCGAGGCGATCTGCCGGTTGACCTCGATTTTCATGACCCGGCCGGTGCTCTGCTGATCGCTGGCGACGTCGGTCAGCTGCGGCAGGGCTTGCATTTTCTTCAAGAGGATCGGCGCCCAGTGATCGAGCTCGTCGCTGTCGACGTCGACCAGAGTGTATTGGTACTGGGTTTTCGACAGTCGTGCGCCGATCGTGATGTCCTGCGCCGCCTGCATGTACAAGCTGATGCCCCAGACCGGCTGCAGCGCCTTGTTCAGGCGCGCGATCACCTGGTCGGCGCTGGCCGTGCGTTGCCCGAGCGGCTTCAAAGTGATGAACATACGCCCGTCATTCTCGGTGACGGTCGGCCCGCCGGGCCCGATATAGGCGTTCGCCGAAGCGACCGCCGGGTCCCGCGTCACTACCGCCAGCACCGCCCGCATGCGCTCTTTCATCGCTTGCGGCGAGATGTTCTGCGCGCCCTCGGCAATGCCCACAATCAGCCCGGTATCTTGCTGCGGGAAGAAGCCCTTGGGGATCTCGACAAACAGAAAGCCGGTCAAGGCGACGGTCGAGAGCATGACCGTCAAGGTCACCAGGCGATGGCGCAGTGCAACCACCAATCCCCGGTCGTATGCCGCGGTCAGCCCGTCGAAAAACCGCTCCAGCGCGCGCGAGAGGACGCCCGGACGCGCACCAGCCTCGGCGGTCAGGACGCGGGCGCACATCATTGGCGTCAAGGTCAGCGAGACGATCACCGAAACGACGATCGCCACCGCGACGGTGACGGCGAACTCGCGGAACAACAGGCCGACGATGCCGCTCATCAGGAACAGCGGAATAAACACCGCGATCAAGGATATCGAGATCGACATTATCGTAAAGCCAATCTCGCCCGCCCCTTGCAGCGCGGCCTGCATCGGCGTTTTGCCCTCCTCGATGTGGCGGACGATGTTCTCGATCATGACGATCGCATCGTCGACGACAAAGCCGACCGCGATGGTCAGCGCCATCAGGGACAGGTTATCCAGGCTGTAGCCGAGCACATACATGACCGCGAACGTGCCGATCAGCGACATCGGCACCGACACCGCCGGAATTACGGTCGCCCAGAATTTGCGCAGAAATAAAAAGATGACGCCGACGACCAGCGCGATCGTCAGCAGCAGCGTGTGTTGAACATCGGTGACGCTGGCGCGGATCGTCTGGGTGCGGTCCGAGACGATGTGGATCTCGATCGACGGCGGCAAGGAGGCTTCGAGTTGCGGCAATGCCTTTTTGATGTTGTCCACGGTCGCGATCACATTGGCGCCGGACTGGCGCTGCACCGCGACGATGATCGCCGGCTCGGTGTTCATCCAGCCGGCCAGGGTCACATCCTGAGGCGCCACGATCGCCCGGCCGACATTGCGAACGCGGACCGGCCCGCTCGCGCCCAAAGCGCCGGTGCGGTTGGCGATAATGTAGTTGTTGAACCCCTGCGCGGTCATCAGCTGGTCGTTGGTTTGCAGGGCGAAGGCCTGGTTGGCGCCGTACAAGCTGCCCTTCGGCTGATCGACGGTGGCCGTCGCCAGCGCCGTTCGCACCGCCTCTAGGTCGAGGCCCTCCGCCGCCAGCTGCGCCGGGTTGACCTGAACCCGGATCGCCGGGTTCTGCTCGCCGCCGACAGCGACCTCGCCGACACCGGGCATCTGCGAAATCTTCTGCGCCAGGATACTGTCGGCGTAATCGCTGACCACGGTCAGCGGCAAGGTCTTCGAGGTCAGCGCCAACATCAGCACCGGCGTGTCGGCCGGGTTGGTCTTGCGATAGATCGGCGGGTTGGGCATCGTCGGCGGCAGCTGGCCGGCGGCCGCGTTGATCGCCGCCTGCACGTCCCCCGCCGCCGAGTCTACGGTCCGGGTGCGGGCGAATTGCAACGTGATCTCGGCATATTCGGTGGCGCTGCTCGAGGTCATCTGGGTCAGACCGGGGATCTGGCCGAACTGCCGTTCGAGCGGCGTCGTGACCGTGCCGGCCACCGTCTGCGCATCGGCGCCCGGGAGCTGGGCGGTGACCTGGATCGTCGGCGAGTCGATGTTCGGCAGCGCCGCCACCGGCAACAGCTCGTAGCCGATCAGCCCTAGAAGCAGGATTGCCGCCATCAGCATCGCCGTGGCGATCGGCCTGCGGATGAACGTTGCGGAGATGTTCATGCGGGCTCGTCCGGTCAGAGGGCATCCGGTCGACCGCCGGGGCCTTCGCGCTGCACCGGTTGCACGCCTTGGCGCGTCGACACGGCGACTAGCGTTCGGGCAGCAGCCCGGCGCTCGCCGTCGTCGGGTTGGGCACCGCGGCCGGATCGTCGGGGTTGGCGAGCGCCACGACGGCGCCCGGTGTCAGCCGGTATTGGCCGCGCGCCACGATCGTCTCCCCGGCGCGCAGACCCTTGTCGATCAGGGCCACGCCGTTCAGCGTCTCGCGCACCGACACGGGCTGCATCGACACTTTGCGATCCCGCCCGACGACAAAGACGAACTGGCCCTGCGGCCCCTGCTGCACGGCGTCGATCGGAACCGTCAAGCCATTGGCCTGGACCCCGGTCACGACCCGGACGTTGACGAACATGCCGGGCCACAGCCGGCGATGCGGGTTGGGAAAGATCGCCTTGAGGGTAACCGTGCCGGAACTCGGATCCGCCTGGTTGTTGATCGCGGCGAGGGTGCCGCTGTCGAGCTCGGTCTTGTCGTCCGGGCCGAGTGCGATCGCCTTGACCGCGCCCCGTGCAAGCGCGTCCTGCACCGCTGGAATGTCGGCGGCGGCCAACGTAAAAATGACGCTGATCGGCTGCACCTGGTTGACGACGACCAAGGCATTGGGCTCGCCGGGAAAACTGCGCGACGTGCTCGCATGGATGATGTTGCCGACATCGAGCAGGCGGATCCCGGCGACCCCGTCGAACGGCGCCACCAGCCTCGTATAGCTCAACTCGGTCTTGGCATATTCGATCGCCGCCTGATCGGCTTTGATCGTCGCGCCCTCCTGGGCGATCATCGCCTGCTGCGTCGCGACCTGCTGTTGCGGCGCAAACCCCTGCTTGGCGAGCGGCACATATCGGCCGAGATTGATCTGCCCGTTTTCGAGATGGGCCTGGTCGCGGGCGAGATTGGCTTCGGCCTGGTCGAGCTGCGCCTGAAGGGTGCCCGGGTCGAGCTGGGCCAGCAATTCGCCCTTGCTGACGTATTGGCCATCCTTGAAGTCGACCTTGGTGATCGGCTCGGTGATCAAGCTGCGGACCGTCGCCGTATTGAGCGCCGTGACGTTGCCGATCCCGGTCAGCACGATCGGGAAATTGCTTTGCCTTACGGTTGCGGCGATGACCGGAACCGGCTCCGGGGGTGCGGGTGCCGCGGCGCCGGGATGGTGAGCGAAATGCTGCCAGCCGAGGACGCTTCCCAGGGCCACCACAGCCGCCGCGACGGCGGCCCGCAATAGTGGGCGGCGGCGCTTTGCGACCGATCCGCCGGAGGAAGCGGGTGAGGCGGTCATCGGCACGATCCTACCGTTTTGTTCGCCGCGGCGGCAACTCCCGGCATTCCGGATCTGCTAGGGAACAATGCCGAGCGCGATCATCTGGCGGCGCGCCGAGAGATGGCTAAAGGCTGTCGACCCGCAGGAAGCTACCGTTGGAGGTGTGACTCGACCAGCCACAACTGCTTGTCGATACCGCGCGACACTTCGGTAAAGACGTCGGAGGTGGCCTGATCGCCGAGCGTGGCGGACTGGTCGATCGCCTTGCGGGCGGAGTCGCCGAACCCGGCGAGCGCTGCGGTGACCGCCGCGATATGCGCCTGCTCGGTGTCGACCCCGAGCTCGTAGGGTTCGAGGAACGACCGTTCGAGCGCGACCTGGATCGTCCCTTCGGCGGTGCCGCCGAGCGCGGCGGCGCGTTCGGCAATGGTGTCCGAATAGCCTTCGACCACATCCGCCACCTTGTCGAACAGCTCGTGGATCGCGATGAAGGCGGGGCCGCGCACATTCCAGTGCGCCTGCTTGACCTGCGCATGCAAATCGATCGCCGCGGCGAGGTGCCGGTTCAGCGATTCGACGGCCTTGACGCGGATATTTTCGGACAGCGTGTGGGACGTGCGGTACATTGGGTCACCCTGATTGAGCAGCGCGAGAGGCGTCCCTGGCCCGTCAGGGACAATGCCAACCCTGAGGTCGCGATACACTTGCGATAGGCGACCCTCGAAGTCGAGTTAAGGCGAGTGAATTTCGGTAAATCCTCGCATGGGATTATTAGGCTGCCTGCAGCACGGCTCGGGCGCATTTTCCTTGGCGGCGTGAAAGCGCATCGGCCTCTTCGCTCTCCAATAGCTTCTCGATGGCGTAGGCGCGCGTCGTATTCAGCATGCGAAAACGGGGTTCGGATCCGTCGACATGGACCGTCAGCAGCGACTTCGCGACCAGCGCCGCCACCTCGTCGATCATTTCACCTTCGCCGAAAGCCATGTCGCCAGCCAACAGGCTGGCGGCTCGAAGCGTGAATCCGCCGCCAAAAACCGCAAGCCGACGCAATGCCGTCTGCTCGCCGTCGGTGAGCAAACCGTAGCTCCAGTCGAGCGAAGCGCGCAGCGAGCAATGGCGCGAGATGGCGGCATGGCCTTGGCGTATCGGCGCCCGCAACGGTTCCCGAACGCGCGCGGCGACGCCCGCGATGCCCAAGGTGGAGATTTCGGCGGCGGCAAGTTCGATCGCGAGCGGAAGACCGTCGAGCTTTCGGCAAATGTCGACCACGGCCGGCACATCGCGGTCTTGCAATTCAAACTCGTCGGCAACACTGGCCGCGCGCTCGGCGAACAGCCGGACAGCCGGAAAGGCGAGCGCCTCCCGCGCATCGAGGCAAATCGAAAACAACGGCTGCTCCAGAGGCGGCAGGCGATAAACGTATTCGCCCGGAACGCGCAATGCCTCACGGCTCGTCGCCAGGATATTGACGCCGGGTGCGGCTCTAAGCAGGCGAAACGCCAGGGCGGCGACGGCGTCGAGGACGTGCTCGCAATTATCGAGCACCAGCAGCATTTGCTTGTCGCCGAGAAACGACAGCAGGTCGGAGCTCACCCCGTCGTCGGCGGTATCCAGCCCGACCGCCGAAGCGGCGGCTTCGGGCACGAGCGATGGATCGCTGACGGCGGTCAGATCGACAAACCACACACCATCTCTATAAGCCTCGATCAGATTTGCGGCGGCTGCGAGGGCCATGCTGGTCTTCCCAGCCCCGCCCGGCCCGACGAGCGTCAGCAAACGTCCGCGGCGCAATTGCGCCTCGATTTTGCCGAGGCCGGCATCGCGCCCGATCAGCGGCGTCAGCAGGGCCGGAAGGTTGTGCCGCCGCTGCGGCTCCAGAGCCTGCGGTAGCCCGGTCGCCGCATCCGCCCAAAGCTTCACCGGCGCGACGAAGCAATAGCCGCGCCCAGCCACAGTGGAGATATAGCGGCGCCCGGTTTTGCCGTCGCCTAGCGCTCGGCGCAGCGCCGAGATATGGACCTTGAGGTTGCTTTCATCGACAAACGTGTCGGGCCAAACCGTTGCCGTCAGCTCCTGCTTGCCGATCAGCTGGCCTGGCCGCCGGGACAGCGCGATCAGCAGATCAAGCGCGCGGCCACCGAGACGAACGGGCTCGTCCCCGTTCACCAGAAGCCGCTGTGTCGGCGATAGGCGAAAACCATCGAAAGCGATCTCTTCCGCACGGTGACAAACTGCCGCTGCTGCGTTTGGAAGACAGGCAAGGCTGCGCTGCAACATGATAACCCTCCGTCCGAACTTTGATTGCGCACCGGGCGTTCGGCTTCCCCCCGGCTGACGTTGCCGACAAATGTAAGCGGCATTGGTGCCTAAGTCTTTGGCTACTCGATGAATTAGTCTGAAAAATCAGGATCGTCCCTGGCTGCTGCACGACGATTCGGCGGCGTTGCTGAAAAATCCTGAAGCCATCTGAAACCGCGCCTATAATCGCCGGCATGATGTCCGGCTCCGAGGGTTCGGCAATCGTCGAGTTCGGTCGGTTCAGGTTTGCGCCGCACCGCCGCGAATTGCTTGCCGACGGCCGCTCGATCGAGATCGGCGGGCGCGCCTTCGACGTGCTGACAGCTCTGGTCGAAGCCCGCGGAGCGGTCGTCAGCAAAGACGTGCTGATGCGCCGCGTCTGGCCCGACCGGGTCGTCGAAGAAAACAATCTGCAAGCGCATATCTCGGCGTTGCGCGCCGCCTTTGGGCCTGAGCGCGAGCTGATCCGCACGGTCTCCGGACGCGGCTACCAGTTCACCGGCGAGATCCGCATCCTGGCGGCGAGCCCGGACGAGCGCGCCGGCGCCGGGGTGGCCGCGGCGACCCTGCCGCCGACGAACCTGCCGGAGCCGGTTTCCGAGCTGATCGGCCGGGATGCCGAAATCGACGAAGTCTTTAGCCTTGTCGGCGCGCATCGGCTCGTGACCCTAGCCGGCGCAGGCGGCATCGGCAAGACGCGGCTCGCCCTCGCCATCGCGCGCAGGCTGCTGCCGGAATTTGCCGACGGCGTGTGGCTGGCCGAGTTCTCGCCGCTTTCCGATCCCGCACTGGTTCCGGCCACCGCCGCCGCAGCGGTCGGGCTCGATCTTGGCGGCGGCGAGGTTTCGGCGCGGCGCGTGGCGCAGGCTCTTGGCGACCGACGGCTGTTGCTGGTGCTGGACACCTGCGAGCATGTGATTGCCGCCGCCGCGGCGATGGCCGAGGCGGTGCTGCGGGCCGGTTCGGCGGTGCGCATCATCGCCACCAGCCGCGAGCCGCTCCGGGCGGAGGGCGAGCAGATCTACCCGGTACCGCCGCTCGCCGTGCCCGGCACGGAGGGCGACGACCCCTGGCAATACGGCGCGGTTCGGCTGTTCGCCGAGAGGGCGCGGGCGGCGGAGCCGCACTTCGCGCCGGAACGGCGCCTTGTGGCGATGATCGCGGCGATCTGCCGGCGGCTCGACGGCATCCCGCTCGCCATCGAGCTGGCGGCAGCGCGCGCCGCCACGCTCGGGATCGAGGAACTCAGCGTCCGCCTCGACGATCGCTTCCAGCTGCTGATCGGCGGCCGTCGGACGGCGTTGCCGCGGCACCAGACCTTGCGGGCGACTCTCGACTGGAGCTACGAGCTGCTGGCCGAGCCGGAACGCGAGACCCTGCGTCGGCTGGCGATCTTCGCCGGCTCTTTCAGCCTGGAGGCGGCCGGCGGGGTCGTGGCGAGCCCCGGGGTCGCGCCGTCGGACGTCGTCGACGACGTTTCCAGCCTGGTCGCGAAATCGCTGGTCGCGGCGGAGATCGACGGCGCCGTCGCGCGCTATCGCCTGCTCGACACGACGCGGGCCCATGCGCTCGAAAAGCTCACCGAGAGCGGCGAACGCGAGCGGCTCGCGCGCCGCCACGCCGAATATTATCGCGATCTCTTCGAGCGGGCCGAAGCCGAATGGGAGACGAGGCCAACGGCCGAATGGCTGGCCGATTCCGGGCGCCGGATCGACAATTTGCGCGCGGCGCTCGACTGGGCCTTTTCGCCGGACGGTAATTCATCGATCGGGGTGGCGCTGACCGCCGCCGCGGTGCCCTTGTGGATGCAACTGTCGCTGATGGAGGAGTGCCGCGGCCGGGTCGAGCGGGCTCTCGCCGCTATAGAGTCCGGGGCGGGCCTGGACTCGCAACGCGAAATGAAACTGCTCGCCGCGCTGGGCACATCGCTGGTGTATACGAGAGGTGCCGTTGCCGAGATCGGCGAGGTCGGGATAAAGGCCCTCGAGATTGCGGAGAGCCTCGGTGACGCCGAGTACCAGCTGCGCTCGCTCTGGAGCCTGTGGAACTTTTACACCAACAGCGGTCTGCACCGGATCGCTCTAACCTTAGCGCACAGGTTCCATGTTCTGGCGGCGAGCCGGCCCGACCCGAACGATCGCCTGATCGGCGAGCGACTGATCGGTACGTCGCAATATTACCTGGGCGATTTGCTCAGCGCGCGGCGCAATATCGAACGTGTGCTCGCCCGCTATGTCGCTCCCGCGCAGAAGTGGCAAATCGGTCGCTTTGAGATCGACCAGTGGGCGGCGGCGCGGGTCTCCCTCGCCCGGATCCTGTGGCTGCAGGGATTGCCGGATCAGGCGATGCGCACCGCCGAAATCAGTGTCGCAAACGCTCGGGCAACCAATCACGCAATGTCGCTGGGTCTCACTCTCGCCATGGCGGCATGCCCGATCGCGCTGTTTACGGGCGATCTGGCCACGGCGGAACATTACGTGGAAATGCTGCTCGACCTTTCGACCAGGCATGCGCTGGCGCGCTGGCGCGCTTGGGGTCTAAGCCATCAGGGAATGCTCGCCATCCAGCGTGGCGATCTCGGCAGCGGATTACGGCTCCTGCGCGCCGGTTTCGTCGAACCAGGCGCCGCCGGGTCCGTCCCGCAGTTCTTTACGTTCCTGATGGCGGAGGCCTTGGGCCGTGCCGGGCAGATCGCCGACGGGCTCGCCGCGATCAAGGAGGCCATCGTCCGCTCGGAGCGCACCGAAGAACGCTGGGTAATTGCCGAGTTGCTGCGCATCAAGGGCGAGCTTTGTCTATCCCAGGGCGCGCCCGGAGCCGCGGCGGCGGCCGAGGGTCACTTCCGGCAGGCGCTCGACTGGGCGCGCCGGCAGGGTGCCCTTTCCTGGGAAATGCGCGCCGCCACCAGCCTGGCCCGCCTGTGGCGCGATCAGGCCCGCCGCAAAGAGGCTCGCGAACTGCTCGCACCCATCTACGGCCGGTTTCGCGAAGGCTTCGAAACCGTCGATTTGAAAACGGCGGGCGCTCTGATCGAAGAACTCGCGTGAGGGCTGATCGGCAGCTGAGTCCCGGCGCCACCGCACAACGACGATGCAGCCCTGACGGCTTGAAAAAACCTGAAATATCCTGAAAATCATCCTCGGTAAGCTAGCTGCAGGCCGCCCGCTTCGGAGGGCCCCGTGCCCGAAGACTCGCCGATCGTCGAGTTCGGTTGCTTCAGGATCGCACCGCACCGCCGCCAGCTGATCGCCGATGGCCGGCCGATCGAGATCGGCGGGCGGGCGTTTGACGTGCTTGCGGCGCTGGTCGAGGCCGGCGGGGCCGTCGTCAGCAAGGACGCGCTGATGCGCAGCGTCTGGCCAAACCGAATTGTTGAAGACAATAGCCTCCAAGCCCAGATTTCGGCGCTGAGAAACTCCCTCGGTGCTGATCGCGGCCTGATTTGCGTCTCGCCTTCGGCTGCGGAATTGGAGGATGATCCCGCGCGCAACAGGCGGGCAGTTGAGGGGTGCGGGCGATGAGCGGGATCGACGAAACCCACGATCCGAAGCGGCAGAGCTGGGTCGCCTCGGCCAATGGCCACGGCGAGTTTCCGATCCAGAACCTGCCGCTCGGCATCTTCACCCCGCCGGGGGGCGGTGCGCCGCGCGGCGGGGTGGCGATCGGCGACATGATCTTCGATCTCGGTGCCGCTGTCGGC